>JBEKNU010000136.1:0-19305 GCA_049522495.1 Terriglobia bacterium | reverse complement strand
CGGCCCACTCCGGCACGACCGGTAATCCGAACCGCTGGGCGATGCGGTACAGCACGAACGTCGGGTCGTTATCACACAGGATGGTTCGCCTGCCTCCCGGATCGGCTCCTGGACGTGTCTTGGCCAGCTCGGCTGAGATTGCCACCAAGTGGCGGATTGGTTTGCGGCCCGCGATAGTGATAGTTCCGCGGAAGCATTGGGCGTCTTCACCCAGGGTCGCTGTTAGGGGCTCGATCCCCGGAGCTTGCACGCTAAAGAGGTTCTGCTCGATGACCGCTGCCCAGATGGCGCCAACGTCGGAGTCGCCGCCCAGAACCGAAATGAGGTGGGCCTTACCGTTCCGTCCGTCTTCGACCTCTCCAATAAACCGATCCAGCCGAAGCTGGATTCGCGTGGTGGTGTCCTTCATCCGCTTCGTGTATTCCAGAACGCCGAAGCGCTCGTGGGCATTCTTCATAGTTTCCTTTTGTGGTCGTGGGATTTG
This sequence comes from Terriglobia bacterium, assembly GCA_049522495.1. Lineage (GTDB taxonomy): Bacteria > Acidobacteriota > Terriglobia > UBA7540 > UBA7540 > Bog-366. The sequence continues at coordinate 18,821 of JBEKNU010000136.1, read as the reverse complement.
GCTGTGGCGGGTGGGTGAGGGGTGGATTGGCACTGTTACTTTAGCATCGCGACTTGGCCGGTGCTGTACACGACCGTCAGTTCGTTGGAAAAGCGTTCTTTCTCTCTGACTGTGATTACGCCATCCTCTTCTTCCTCTGTTTTGTCCATTACCTTTACGGCCTGCCAGAAAGCAATATGTCGTTGGTCATTACTTCCAAAGATACCATTCAAAAGCCCTGAGCAAGCCAGTAGGCCTACATGGCCGGAATGCAGGGGTGTCAGGGGCCGGCCTGTGGCAGACACGGGCTCTGCAAAGAGAATGCGTCCTGCTTGTCGATAGCCCGCTGACTGCGGCAGAAGATCCTCGATCTCATCCAGGGGCAGGCCACGGTAAACCAGTTGGGCAGGTCCGCTCGCGGGCACGTGGTACCGGGCTTCGGGCTCAGAAGGCAGGACTGGGATTTGCGAAGAATTCCTTGCGAGGCTGGCGTAGTAAAGGCGTGCCCGGGTGATGTCGCTGTCGGTGAGGCGCTCTTTCTCACGTCGGCTTCGTCGGGCTCCGATGACAACCACCTGCTTATAGCGCACACACTCGGCTGCCTCCAGACGGTAAACCCGGGCGTCGCGGAATTGCGATGCGAGAGTCTGGCTGCACTCTGCCAGTCTCTCCGAGGGTATGACCAATACCAAGATACCGGCTGGCTTGAGCCAACGATACGTGTGGCTCAGGAACATCTGCTCGGTGCGGCGACTGTCACCTGGCCCCAGTGTGAAGTCATAAGGTGCGTTGAGATAGCTGAGTCCGAAGCACTCGACCGGGCACTGCACTTCTAGCGTATTCCCCTGAACGATGTTGGGAATCCGCTGCCTGGCTTGCTCTGCCCTGTAGGCATCAAGCTCAATGCCATAACGAACAACCTCAGCACCGTTGGTGATAACCTCGAACGCCGCGCCATCGCCAACACACGGGTCAATGGCGGACGACGGAGCATCTGGAAACCAGAGGAACCTGCGAATCCGCTGGGCTTCGGACAAAGGTAGTGGAAAGAATCCGAGTCGGCTCTTGCCCTGAAATCGCAAGGGGGGGCTCCTTTCTCTGAGATGTCGGCTAATGAGATTTGAACGATAAGATGGCAGTAATGGAAGGATAAGGTGGCACCGGTCGGATTGGGTAGCGTTTTCTGGGTGGCTATGCCTCCATCCCTAAAGGTTATCCGGCTGCCGAATTCCTTCTTCAGCTCTGCAGGGGGTATAGAATATCGACGTCGGCGCCGGTGAGCCCATACCTTTTTTCAGACAGCGAACCACCTTAAGAAGGGGATTTTCTGTCCGAAGAATGGGGAGCACTTCACGCTCTTATTCAAATGTTTTCTCGCAAGGTGTCATAAGAACGTAAAGTCGATTGTCTTACATAATAGAGACTAGGTTCATGTCCAGCGTTTGCGCTAATGGCAATGCGGCATCGTTGGGGATTGCGGGGTATCAAACCACCATGACGCCACGAGAGTTTGTGTCGCGAGCTTACGAGGAAAACCGAGACGCCATTTATCGTTACTTGGTCGCCTTGGGTACCAAACCTTCGGTGGCGCAAGATTTGACGCAAGAGCTTTTTCTGAAGCTGTATTCGACGATGGGTAAGGGCACGCAGATCCACAATGTCCGGGCCTGGATGTTCACCGTGGCCTCGAACCTGCCGTTGAATCATCTGCGCGCGGAAATCTATAGGCCTTCCCTCAGCGGCGAGGATGTCGGGCGTTGGCTGGAATCCCAGGCCCAGCCCGGGGCCGATCCCGAAAAGGCGTTACTGGAGCGGGAGAGGACCGTAGCCCTTCAGGAAGCGATCAGCACCCTAAGTTCCCAGCAGCAGGTTTGTTTACATTTGCGCGCGGAGGGCTTCCGCTATCGGGAAATCGCCAAGATTCTGGGCGTCACCGTGCCGACCGTCGCAGAATTCATCCGTCGTGCAATTTCCAAATCGTAGTTTGTGCCGCTCTTATCCACGCTATCTTACCTCCACGGTGGTGTCTAGGGCGACCCAAGCACGGCTCAGTTCTTGCCGTCCGGAGGCCATCAGCCAAGCCCGGTCACACTCAGCTATCCTTGGGGTGCGAGATCTCTGGAAATTTCCCTCGCTGCACAAATAACTTTGTCGGCCAGCTTGGGGATCTGCCAATCAGGAATTTGCGCGGTAAGTCCCTGCACACATACTGAGGCGATAACATATCCTACGTGATTGAAAATCGGGGCGGCGACAGCCGTCCGTCCGAGGATGTCTTCCTCATTATTCACGGCGAAGCCCTTGGCTCTCACTTCGGCCAGATGGGCCTTCAGGGCCTCGAAAGAACAGATGGTGTTAGGGGTGATTTTGTTCAGTGAACGACCGCGAAAGAGCATTTCGAATTCCACGTCAGAGAGGTAGGCGATTATGGCCTTCCCCAACGCAGAGGCGTGCAGATGGCAGTGTACACCGATCCACACACCGCCGTACGGGCCATGGAAGTCCCATTCAATAATGACCGCGTGGAGTCCCCTGCGCACGGCCACTTGCGCGAGTAGCTTTAACTCGCTGGCGAGCCTTTGCGTATGCGGGGAGGAAATCTTCCGCAATTCCAATTCTTCGGGACTGAGGTTCGCGAAGTCAAAGGCCCGCGGTCCCAAGTTATAGTGATGGCCGTCGGTGCCTCGCTGTACGTACCCTCGGGCAAGTAACGTTTGCACCAAGTAGTAGGCACTACTAATCGGGATTCCAAGCTTTCGACTCGCCTCGGAGAGACTCAAGCCGCAACTCGTGACTGCCAAAATTTCGAGTAGGTCAAGAGCTCGATCGACTGCGGGCAGGCGCGTGTCGACGAGGGGACGCGAACTACCGGCGTATGCATCTTTCGTCCGACTTCCTTTTCCCGATTCGCTCATTGCGGGGCCACAACCAAGCCCTTTTGGCCTGAATTACACCACATTTAGAACCGCCTTGCAACAGGAGGACTAACAAAGAACACCGTGATTCTTCAATGGGCTGAGGATCTCCGATTGACGGTTCAGCCACAGTGGGAGATCAGAAAGTCAAAGGCAAGGGAAGAAGCAGATTTTCTTCAATAGGTTGAAATCGTTTGACGGTGTTTAGTTTCGCGTCTTTAATGCCAAACTGAGAGGGACAAAAGGCGCTTGCGGCTTACGCCGCTTAAGGTGTTATTGCAAAGCTTGCCAATTACGGCTGCGCGTGTGACGTCGGATGGGTCCATCACAATTGAGGAGAAGGGCAATGAAAATGAACATGAGGAGATGTTTTTTACTGATAGTGACGCTCTGTGTTTGGTTCTTCGTAGGGCTTGACAGAGCGCAAGCGCAGACTGCCAAGGGGGAGATAGTCGGACGAGTTTCTGACCCGTCAGGCAGTGCGGTCGCAAGCGCAGATATCTCGTTGGTGAACACGGCCACCGGGATTGAGCGCAAGACCACGTCAAACGGCGTGGGCGACTACAATTTCACGTTCCTTGAGGGCGGCAACTACCGGCTTACCGTGCGGAAGCAAGGGTTTCGCCCGACCGAGGAGAGCGGCATCACTTTGGCCGTGAACCAGAGCCTCACCTGGGACGTAGGGCTCACTCTCGGCTCGACTTTGGCAGTGATCCAGGTGACTGCGGCTACGGAAATGCTCAATAACACAACCTCGGAACTGGGTGAGCTGGTCACGGAAAAGCAGGTCCTTGACCTGCCGTTAAACGGCCGCAACTTCACCAATCTCATTACCCTGGCGCCCGGGTTCAGTTCCGTGGAGACGGCGCAGGGCGCGGGCGGTGGATTAGGCTCGCTGTCCGACCATATGATCCCCGGCTCATGGGCGTCCAGGCCGGCCGTGAACGGGCAAGCTAATCGCTCCAACATGTATCTTCTGGACGGTGTCTTGAACGAAGACTTCATCGGCGCTACTTATGGGATAATGCCGATTATAGACTCAATTCAGGAGATCAAAACCCAGGCGCATAATGACGAAGCGCAGTACGGAAGCGTTCTGGGAGGTACGGTCAACGTCATTACCAAATCCGGAACCAATAAGTTGCATGGCTCCGGATGGGAGTTCGTGCGGAACGCCGGTTTCGACGCTCGCGACCCTTTCCTAAACGCCACCACCAGCAAACCGGCAATGTTCCGGCAGAATGAGTTCGGCGCCACTGTCGGCGGTCCGATACACATTCCGAAGGTCTACGACGGGCGCAACCGCACGTTTTTCTTCTTTGGCTACGAGGGATGGCGATACAGTCAGGCTGCCCAGGCCCTGTACTACAGTCCGACCGCCGCGGAACTCCAGGGCAATTTTACCAACTCGCTCAGCAAGAATGCTATCTATGACCCGACGACTTGGCAGGTGGATCCCAACAACCCTTCAGGGATAACTGCCACTCAGTTCAGTTACAGCGGGGTAAATAACGTGATTCCGCCGAGCCGCATCTCGCCGAGGATGGAATCGTATTTCCAGACCTATTACGACCGGCCGAATTATACCGCTAGTACCATCTATAATACCATCGACACGAACTCCAACACAGACGCAGACAACGAGTACTCAATCCGCATAGACCACCGTCTTAAAGAGAAGGACTTCTTGTTCTTCCGCTACACCGGCATGTACCAAGCGAGCACCCTTAGCGCGACTCTGACGAGTACCGAGTTATGGAACCAGCCATCGGCCAACTATGCCTGGGGGGAAACCCACACTTTCAGCCCAGGGCTACTTCTGGACTTAAGGTTCGGCTATACCAGGATGCCGTTCGTCAATACTTCTCCAAACACCAACGGCACCGGCCCGGCTGCGACCGCGGGTTGGACCAATATTGACCTAATGGGGCTGCCGATTGTCCTTCTGAGTTCGCCATGGCCCAGTACTCAACCCGGAGGACCGGCGGGCGCGATTGGGAGGCAAATGGACGAGATATATCATTATTCGGCTAACCTCACTTACCTGAAAGGTAGGCACCAGATGCAATTCGGGTGGCAGTGGCTTCCCCAGAAACGCACGGTGGGGCCACAAAACAATCAACAGATCTACTACTACTCAAATGTTCAAACAGAAAACCCGGAGTTATCCTCCACGACTGGGGCGTCGCTTGCCTCCGCACTGATTGACTTGCCATCGAGTGCGATACAGCAGATCCAAAACTTCGGGATAAACTTGGCTGCCATGGGAGGCTATGCACAGGACCAGTGGAAGATTCGGAACAACGTGACGGTCACCTATGGCCTCCGCTACGACCACCTCAAGCCTCCGCATATGCTGTATGGAGGCACGATGAACGACTGGGACATCAATTCGGGAATTTGGTACCTCGGCGGCGGAGTGGTCCCTCCACCCTGCTCGGTCAGCGGCATATCTCCGTGTATTCCAGGAGCCGGTACTCTTGCCAGCATTCCTGAGGGGAATTACATCCAGGTGGCCTCCAACCCAGACATCCTGCAGACTGGTGACAAGGACTTCGGCCCGCGGCTGGGCATCGCCTGGCGAGCCAAGGAGAAGACCGTTGTTCGAGCTGGGTACGGCTTGACTTACGATACCACGGCGGCCCTGTTCCAGGAGGCCGCAGACATATTTGGCGACTGGCCGGACGTTTCGACCAATAATAACGCGTTTAATTCCGTTAGCACTCCACCCGTGTTGACGTACACGAGCGCTCTTTTGAGCAAAACGGCAATTACGTTGCCAGCCGCGACTCCCTGGGGCCAGAATAACCGTTGGCTCGACCCGATTTATAAGACTCCGTTTTCGAGCCAGTGGAACGTGGAAATCCAGCGGCTGCTGACCGACAACGTCATGTTCTCGGTAGCTTATGTTGGAAGCAACAGTGGGCACCTGTGTTGGGGTAGTCCTAACGGTAACGCAGATAGGACGCCGGCCCCCGGCACGGCGGCTCAGGTCAACGCCGCGAGACCCTATCCATGGATCACCCATACTATGTTCTCCACGCAACAGCGCGGAACCGGGAATTACAATGCGCTGCAGGCCCGGCTGGACCGCCGATTCTCCCGGGGGTTTCAGTTCACGCTTAACTTCACCTACTCGAAGGCGCTCGACAACGGCAATAGCGGCTTTATCGGGGCCGAGAACGGCCTCGGCGCGCCGAATGCCAATGCCTCGAATCCCTACGACATCCGCTCTAACTACGGCGTGTCCGGCTACAATACTCCCCTTTATCTGAACGCAAATGGAGTTTACGAACTACCTTTCGGCAAGGGCAAGCGATGGCTGACAGGCGGCCCCGCTGCCTACATTTTGGGGGGCTGGCAGATGAACACCGTCGTGTTGGCGCGGTCCGGACAACCTTACACCATTAGGGCAACTGGAGACCCTGAAAATATCGGTGGGGCCAACGAGAGACCGGACCTAATCGGTAACCCGAAGCTGTCTCATCCCACAGTTCAAAATGCCTTCAATCAGGCCGCGTTCGCGCAACCCATTTTCCACTGGGGGAGCGCCGGGCGCAATCTCCTTAGCACTGACCACGTAGCCGATGTGGATTTCTCGCTCTTCAAGACCTTCCCGTTGTGGGGGGAGGCCTCCCACCTGGAGCTTCGCGGAGAAGTGTTCAACGTGTTCAACATTATAAACTACAGCGCGCCAGATGGAACCATCTTCGGGCCAACCAGTGGAATCATTACCGCCACGTCGCACATACCTCGCCAGGCGCAGTTGGCCGTGAAGGTCGTATTCTGATCGAGGGTGATGATTTAGATCTCTTGCTTAGGAGTCTGTCGCAGACAAGAAAACTCGAACGAAGAATCAATAGCTTCTAGAGAGACTGCGTCTCAGACCGACGAGTCATGGTCTGGTAGAGATCGCACGGGCGGGGTCCAAACCCCGCCCGTCCCTTACAATCGCACGCAGAGCCTTACTCGTTTGCAGCAAGTTTCACACCTCAAGACTGGCGAGACTTAGCCTCAGGTTCAACTTGCATGCTGTCACCTCAAATCCGTACACGGTGTGTAGCCACGGGCGGAAGCGCGCAGTAAGTTTCATCCCGCAGTGCGGGATTCAATCCCACAGGGGGTTGCCCAAGACCGTTCTGGCGCGTCAGGGCCGGGGGTCTCTTGACGCCTTCCTATCCGTGGGTTTTATCCCGCATGGTGGTACTACCCAAAATGCTCCGCTAAAACGGAGCATTGGAAAACCCAACTCATCTCCGCCAAGCTTGGGGAATCAAGGATTCCAGCGGTACGCGCGGGTTGGTGGGCGCATGGACAAAGTTTGAGGAGGATGGCGGTGAAACGACGAACGTTCATACAGAGTTGCGCCGGCGGGGCGCTGACCCTGTTGGGCGACTGGCGGCCAGGCCCCCAAGCAGTGGAAGCCGCGGATATGGAACAGGCCTTCCGGAATCCGCCCGTCTCTGCCGGACCTCACAACTATTGGCCCTGGATGAACGGGAACATTTCGCAAAACGGGATCACCCGCGACCTCGAAGCCATGAAGCGCGTGGGCGTCAAGGCGTTTCAGATCTTCCAAATCGGCTCCGGCGTTTACCTCCCCCAGGGCCCGGTCAATTATGGGAGCCCGGAACATCTCCGGCTGTTGAAACACGCAGCCAGAGAGGCTGATCGGCTGGGGCTGGGATTTGCCATGCACAACTGCCCCGGCTGGTCGTCGAGCGGCGGCCCGTGGATAACGCCGGAGCTTTCCATGCAGGTACTGACCTGGACCGAGACCCCCGTGGCGGGAGGGCAAGTCGTAAACACCACGCTGCCGCAGCCCTTCGCGAAACTCAATTACTACCGTGATGCCATGCTGCTGGCGTACCCGGCACAACCGGGCGAAGCCCGACCTATGCAGGAATTACTCCGCAGCGTCACCTCGAGCAGCGGTCCGGTAGGCGCGAAGCTGTTCACTGACGGTGACCCGTCCACCTTCGCCGAGGTTCATCCAGCCGCAGAGGGGCAATCGGCGTACCTCCAGTTGGAGTTTGCGGAGCCTTTCGAAGCGCGGTCGATTACCTTGTCCAGTGCTGCCGTGCTTGCCGGAGGTTCCCCTACGGACTCTTTCGACCCCAGCGCCGCGCTCCCAATCGCGCTTGAGGCTTCGGACGACGGCGCCCAGTTCCGCAAGGTTTGCGAAATCGGCATCGGGCGAGAGAGCAACATTCCCACATCCGTGAATTTTGCCGCTACCCGAGTGAGGTTTTTCCGCCTGGTTTCACCGAAGGCGCGTCGTTTCAGCGAAATCCGGCTTTCCGGGGCTTCCCGCATTCCCAACTGGACTTCGAAGGCCAACATCCGTCCCGCTGGGAACCCCGCCGCAACCGCGGCCCTTGTCGAAACGCCTGGCGGACCCGTGATTGATCCCGCTTCGGTTCTCGACATCGGCCGGTACATGGACCCGCAGGGCCGGCTCAACTGGCTGGCGCCTGCCGGAAGCTGGACGATTCTGCGCATTGGACACACCACCACGGGAGCGCAAAACGCACCCGCTCCAGACGGCAGCTCGGGTCTCGAGTGCGACAAGTTCAGCAAGACAGCATACGATTTTCACTTCAATCACTTTTTTGGGGAGTTGTTCGACGCGATCGCTCCCCTGGCCGCCAAGGGCATGGCGGGAGCGACGATCGACAGCTACGAAGTGGGTCTGCAAAACTGGACGGCGGAGTTTCCCCAGGAGTTCCAGAAACGCCGCGGCTACGACCTGCGGAAGTATATGCCGGCGATGTTTGGCCGGGTGGTCGCGAGCGTTGAAGAATCCGAGCGCTTCCTCTGGGATATTCGCAAGACGCACGCCGAACTGATGGAGAAGAACTATTACGGCTGCTTTGCCGAAAACTGCCACCGGCACGGAATGAAGGCCTTCTTCGAGCCCTACGACCCTGGCAATTTCGACGAGATGCCTGCCGGCGCGTATGCCGACATGGTCATGGGCGAGTTTTGGCTTGGGTTGGACATTAACCATAGTATCAAGCTGGCAGCCTCGGTCGGCCACGTGAATGGGAAGCGGGTCATCGCGGCGGAGTCCTTCACCTCGGCAGGTACGCGGTGGCTAGAATACCCCTACTGCATGAAAACGACCGGGGACTTCATGTTCGCCCAGGGGCTGAACCAGTACGTCTTCCATCGCTATTGCCATCAGCCGCATCCCGACGTCCTGCCGGGCATGACCATGGGGCCGTGGGGCTGGCATTGGGAGCGGACTAATACGTGGTTCGAAAAAGCCAAGACCTGGCTTGAGTACGTGTCCCGTTGCCAAACGACGCTCCGGCAGGGCATGTTCGTGGCGGACTTGCTCTACTTCACGGGCGAGAACTCTCCCCAGCAGGCGCCAGGGCTGGCTCAACTTGAGCCGCCGCCCCCGCCTGGATACGATTGGGATACCATCGACTCGGATGCCATCAAGAAGCGACTCAAGATCGAGGACGGTCGCATCGTCCTACCCGACGGGATGAGCTACAGGGTGCTGGTGCTTCGCAACGAAATCAAGCTGTCGCTCGGGCTGCTGTCGAAGATTAGCGAGTTGGTGAAGCAGGGCATGTGGCTGGTGGGCCCTAAGCCGAAGCAATCTCCCAGCCTCTCGGACAACGAAGAGGAACTACGGCGCATCGCCGGTGAAGTCTGGGGCGATCTGAACGGCACGACTGCCACGGAGCGGACGTGCGGCAAGGGGCGCGTCTTCTGGGGCCAGCCCCTGCGCGCGGTGCTGGATAAACTGGGCCTCAAGTCGGATTTCGAGTTCACGGCGAAAGCCGCCGACGCGCCCATCAACTACCTCCACCGACGAGTCGGTGACGCCGAGGTTTACTTCGTGGCTGGCCGACGCCGGCAATCCGAGGAATTGGTCTGCACGTTCCGGGTGGAGGGCAAGCAGCCGGAAGTGTGGAATCCGGTTACTGGCGAGATCGCGCAGGTGGCGACCTACGAGGTAACGGATGGGCGGACGCGGGTTCCGGTGCGGCTCGATCCAGCCGGGTCACTGTTTGTTGTGTTCCGTTCGCCGGCAGGGGTGCAGCGTCTCGAGTCGGTCGCGAAGGATGACACGACCCTCGTCGCGACCCAGCCTTTCCCGGCGCCTGCTCCCGGACGGCATCGCGACGTGACGAACAACTTCACCATGAGCGTCTGGGTGAAGCCGGATATGGACGCCGTCATGCCCGATGTAGCCACGGGCAGTGTTGCCAACTTCTGGAGCACTGCCCGCGGCTACATCGTCTACCCGCCAGCGGGCGAGAAGGTTTACGGCGCGGGCCATGCGGCCTGCGGGTTCAATGCGGGCCGCAACGGTGTCGCCCTATACGAACGGGCCACTGGAAACCCAACCCCGGTTCTGTCGGCCCATGTGCCGCTCGCGGGTTGGACGCATCTGGCGGTGGTCTACAAAGAGGGCGCTCCCTCGGTGTATGTGAACGGCAGACAGGCCGGCCAGGGCAAGAACTCAGGCAAAGTGGTGCATCCGGGGCTCGGCGAGGCTTACCAAAGCGATGGTGCCTTTTACTATATGGGGCACATGAGCGAGCCGGAACTGTTCAACGAGGTTCTGGATGACGCTCGCATCCAGCAGTTGGCGGCAGCCGGAATACCCAACCCGGAAGAGCCACCCGCCGTCGAACCGGCAGGCGGGGCGAGGCCGGAACTGCTTTTCTGGCAGGACGGCATCTACTCGTTGCGCGATAGTGCGGGCCGGAACTCGTTCTTGAAGATTTCAGGTATCGACAAAGCGGTGGACATCAAGGGGCCATGGAAGGTCACTTTCCCACCGAACTTGGGTGCGCCGCCGGAGATCACGCTTCCTAAGTTGACCTCGCTGCACCGGCACCCTGAAACCGGGGTGAAGTACTTTTCGGGTACGGCGACCTATAGCAAGCGCTTCAACGTTCCAGCCGACGCCAAGGCGGGTGGCAAGCGGCTCTACCTGGACCTGGGGCGAGTCGAGGTGATTGCCGAAGTCAAGCTGAACGGCAAGCCAATCGGCAGTGTGTGGAAGCCTCCCTACCGCCTGGACATCACGGATGCGGTGCGGTCCGGGGACAACGACCTCGAAATCCAAGTCGTGAATTTGTGGCCCAACCGGCTCATCGGCGACGAGCAACTGCCACCTGAATATGAGTATGGGGGCAAAGGGGACACTAGCTCCTTTTGGATGGGTTCGATCAAGAAGATACCGGATTGGTATGCCCAGGGGAAGCCCAAGCCGCCCAGCCAGCGGGTGACATTCTGCGTCTGGAGGCATTACAACAAAGACGAACCGCTGCTGGAATCCGGGTTGATCGGACCCGTGCGGCTGAGAACCGCAGTCCGCCGCGCCATCGAACTCTAGCGCGAAGAACAGTGACTATTGACGCGCAAAGAGGAAGAAACCAGAAGTCTGACGGGCGAAGGCAGGGGGTCCCTGGGAGAAGAGGCGTTTCCCCACCAAAGTCCGGCGGTTCATAAATACGGTCACGTATACCGTAAGGCGTTCCTTTCCGTGGGCTTCCCCCTGCGGCCACCCAAGGTCCTCCCCTTAACAGGGGGCCAAGGCAGACCGGGACATGTTGTTGTACAGAAAACTGACCAACGTGGTCAAAGGCCTTCAACAGCGCTGGACGATGCAGCACAGGATCACGATTATGAAAATAGCTTCTGCAACTAAACATGCTACAAATCTGCTTCTCCTAGCCCAACTTTCGCAGTTTTTGGTGGCCAGCCTTGGCGGCGCGCGCGCACAGGAGAGTCCCTCGTTGGACAGTTGGGTCGACGTCTCGCATGGCATTGGAGTGCCCATCGGCGGCCTTGGAACGGGATACTCGGTATTCGGCAAATTCGGATTTGTTCGCGTCAACTTCGATGGATGGCCGGATAACGTGAAGTATGATCCGCATGGTCTTTGGGGTGTCACTTATACCCAGGAGCCCGTTACGAAGGCCACGTTCGGCTTCGTTTTGACAGACGTTGAGGGTCGGTACGTATTCCAATCGACGCCGGCAGCTTGGGAGCCCTCCGCCAAACCCTTCGATAGCGTTAAGAGCTACGCATACTTGCCGAAGGGAAAAGTGCTTTTTACGACCTCAGGGCTTGACTTGCAAACCACAGTTCTGACGTACACCCCCTTACTGCCGCACGATTTGGCAACCTCCACAATTCCTGTCCAAATCTACGATGTCACCTTGCTAAACCTCTCCGATAAGCCGCAAAAGGTGGGGCTTCGGCTGCAAAACGCTGCAACGGGAAAGCCATCCGATCACATCGTCGTGTTCGCCGACAAGGATGGTCAGATGGCATTTGGTGCGCCGTCCGGCGTTTCCGATGCGCATGGCGTGGGGGTCACTGTTGACCTGCCCGCGCATAAGTCTGGTACGGCGCGCTTTGTTATCGGCTGGTACTATCCGGCGTTACACATACGCGGACAGGAGACACGATACTATGCCGAGAAATTCCCGAACGCAGGGGTCGTAGTCGCCCGTGGGCTGCGCGATGCGGATTCGTGGTCACGCCGGATTGACGCTTGGCACGATTCGTTCCAGGTGCCCAGTTGTTTTAAGAGGATGTGGTTTAGCTCGCTGACTTCAGTGATGACCTCGACCATGCTGACGACTGAGCCGGCTTACTACGCGATTGAGACGCCGCACAGCGGCCTGAATACGATGGATGTGAACGCGTACAGCAGTTGGATCAGCCTTGTCAACTGGCCGGAACTAGAACGTATGGACATGGAGGAATACTTTGCCACCACCCCGGTCAGCGGTCCTGACGCAGGTTTGGTCTTACATGCTCTGCCGGACGACCGGGCGGAATATGCGAGCGAGCCGACTTTCGTGGTCCGGTTCTATCGAGATTATCTTTGGTTCAATGATCGCGCATGGGCTGAGAAGGGCTTGCCTCAGGCGACTGCGGCGGCGAACTACATCTACAATGCAAACCATTATAAATACTTAATAAACTCACCGGTGGGCAATCAGAGCTACGACGGATGGATGATGCCGGGAGTGAGTGCATTCGTGAACTCGGCGTGGATCTATGGACTCTACGGTCTGGATCGCCTGAGCCAGATCTTGCACCGACCCATCTCGGTTGGCGGTATGACGATAGACGATCTGCGCCGAAAGGCGGCTGCGAGCTTCGATGCTGTTCTGTGGAACGAGCACCTGGGGGATTGGAATTGTTTCTTCCGCACTCCCGACGCATCTGGGAGGAACACTCCGGAAACTACTTTCACGGACCAGTTGTTTGGAAAATGGATGCTTGCGATCGATCCGGGGGCGGAGACAGTACTGCCACCGAACAAAGTACGCGCCGCGCTGCATACGCTCTATGTGAACAACCAGGTTGACGACCCAAGCCAGTCGTTCCGAGGCTGGGTTGACGGGATGCTGCCGGGACATAAGCCGGACATGAAGGCGGGCATTCATGCGCGAACTCTCTGGTTCGGACCGCAAATCAACCTCGGCTCCTTGCTCGGGCTGAGCGGAGACGAAAGTGCTTCCCTGGACATATTTCGATCCGTTGAGCAAAGCATGCACGGGAACGATTTGGCCGCGGGCGAGTGGAACAAATCCATCAACGCCCAAGGAGAGGTCGTGATTTTACCCGAGGAGCCGCCGAAAGATACGCCGCGCTTTCCGCCTTATCCACGGTATCAATCGTGTTGGGAATACCTGCCGCGCCTAATCGGACTTCAGATGGACGAACGCGCACTCTATGTAAATCCCTATCATACGCTGGATTTCCGGTTAGATTCAGTCCTGCTTGCAGGAACGACTTTCACCCTGCAGGTGCAATCTAGGTGGAAGAAGGCCCTTCTGAACGGCAAGCCATCACCAGTCCCCGTTCGCATACCCAGAAGCACGAAAGTGTGTCGAATTGAGTTTGTTCGATGACTGCTGCCGCAGCGAGCTTGAGCTGCACAAAATCTTGGGAGGCGCGGCATGAGCTCAGAGAGGGATGACACATGAGACGAAGAGATCTGTTAGCGGCATTCGGCAGGGGGGGCGGTGCTCTGGCTCTGAGCTGTATTTCGGGAGTGCGCCCGCGTCAGATGGCGGCGATCACTGTAGGCTCAGCTTCCGCCGAAAACGGGGGGGAAGAATCCGGCCCTACTGATCAGGGCTTTAGCAATCCTCCTGATTCTGCCCGGCCACAGACCTTCTGGCATTGGATGAACGGCAACGTCACGAAGGAAGGGATTACGGCCGATCTGGAGGCGATGAAGGAAGCGGGGATCGGCGGAGTATTCCTGTATAATATCCAGGGGTATATGACTGAATCAGTGCCGGTCTACCTTGACAAACCGGTCCGGGCTCTTACCGCGGAGTGGTTCCCTATGATCCGCCACGCGGCCGCGGAGTGCAAGCGATTGGGCCTGGAACTGTGTTTAATGAACTGCACGGGCTGGGCCACGTCGGGCGGCCCGTGGGTGCCGCAGGAGAAGTCGATGATGCGCATTGCGTGGAGCGAAAAGTATTTCAAGGGCCCCGGGCGAGTCGCGGGTCCCTTGCCCCAGCCGCCCCGTAATTACGGGAGTTACCAAAACCTGACACCGACGCGGGCGCATGTCCCCGAAACCGAGCCCCCGGACCAGCGGTTTTACCGCGACATGGCCGTCGTGGCCTACCGCTTGGACCCCTCGGCTGCGGAGACGGCCGCCCTTTGGCCGCCGAAGCTTTCCTGCAGCGAGGCGGGCGAAAACCCGGGAAAAGCAGTCGATGGCGACGGTGCCACGACCGTGGCCGTGAAGGCGAACGGGTTCCTCCAATTCGACTTCGGCGAGCCGGTCGTGGTCCGCGGCGTGGAGTACCTTGGCGATGGCTGCGAACTCCAGGCGGGCGACGACGGAACAAAATGGCGCAAAGCCGCCGACCTTCCGGGCCCGCGACCTTTGGGCTATCCGCAGACCATGCCCGTGCCGGAAACGAAGACTCGCTACTTCCGCCTGTTCTACCCCAGGGGCGGTTCAGTTAAGGACGTGAAGCTCTCGGGTGATTCCCTCGTGTACGACTACCAACCGAAGGCGTCCTTCCACGAATCCTGGTTTGTTTGCAAAACGGCGGAAGACCGCATCGGCTCGCCTACCCCAGATTGGGCCTTGGCAACGATCAAATCTAAGGATGTCTTGAACCTGACGAATCGCCTCAAAGCCGACGGAGCGTTGGACTGGGACGCACCGGAAGGGGATTGGATGATCGTCCGCTTCGGCTGCGCGCCGATCGGGCGATTCATTGGCCCTAGCGCCCGCGAGTTTGCCGGATTGGAGTGCGACAAGCTCGACGGCGCGGCCGTCGAGTATCACTTCAACCAATACGCGGGCCGCGTGGCCGACGAGTTGAAGGACTTGATTGGTTCGGGCTTCCACGCAGTACACGTGGATTCCTGGGAGGCGGGTGATGCGAACTTCACGCCGAAATTCCTCGAGGAGTTTCATAAACGTCGTGGCTACGATCCAACCCCCTTTCTGCTGGTGCTTGGTGGAGGCCGCGTAGTGAACAGCCCGGCAATTGCCGATCGCTTTCTCTGGGATGTCAGGCGAACAATAGCTGACCTGATTGCTGACAACTGTTTCGGAAAGTTTAACGAGCTATGCCACAAACGGGGGCTGAAGTTCCAAGGGGAGATCATCGGCGTGATGATCCAGGCGACGGTCGACCAGTTGCAGGTCAAGGGGCGCTGCGATTTGCCGATGGGCGAGTTCGTGATGCCCAACGTCCTGAACGGTGACAGTTGGGCCCGATGGGACTCGCGCGAGGCCGCATCCGGGGCCCATATTCATGGCAAACCCATTGCTGCGGCGGAGGCGTTTACTTGCTTCGATCGTTGGTTGACGGACCCGTACGGGCTGAAAGGAATTGGCGACTTGGCCTTTACCATGGGCATCCACCGGCTGGTTTTTCACGAATGGGCACTGAATCCTTGGGTGGACAGCACCCACACGCCGGGCATGACGATGGGGCCGTTTGGAGTGAACTTTAGCCGGTTGAACACTTGGTGGGGCCGGCCGGCTAAGGCATATATCGATTACCTCCGACGCTGCCAGTACATGCTCCAGCAAGGCCAATATGTGGCCGACATCCTCTATTTCTACGGCGAGGGTGCCCCGAACACCCTGCCGGCAAAGCCCCTGATCAAGCCCGCGTTGCCCGATGGGTACTCCTATGATGGCTGCGACGCGGAAACTCTCCTTTCGCGGGTCGAAGTGAAAAATGGCCGATTGGCGCTTCCCAACGGTCTAAGCTATCGCGTTTTGGTCCTGAAAGAGGACTGCCGCATGACGCCGGAACTGCTCATGAGGGTAAAGGACTTGGTCAAGGCGGGAGCGACCGTCATTGGCCCCAAACCGCTGGAGTCGCCGAGCCTGAAGGATTATCCCCGATGTGACGAGGATGTGCGCAAGTTGGCCGACGAGGTGTGGGGCGGCATCGATGGTAAAACCGCGACCGAGCGGGCCTATGGCGCAGGCCGCGTCATCTGGGGGCCTTCGGTCGGTGAGATCTTAAAATCCATGAACATCGACATGGACGTCGAAATAGTCCGGCGCGACGGGGGGAACCCGATCGAGTGGATTCATCGCCGCTGCGGCGAAGCAGACATCTATTTTGTCTCCAATCAACAGAACATCATCGATCACGGCGTGTCGCTGGAAATCTGGGAGCGGCGTTACAGTTCGTTGGAGGTCAACGAGCTGGAAAGGGACGCAGCCAGGCTGGACGTGGCCTTCCGAGTGGCCGGCAAGCAGCCCGAACTGTGGGATGCGGTCAGCGGCACACGGCGCCACTTGCCCGAGTTCCGCCTGGATAACGGTCGCACGATCGTTCCGCTTTCACTGCCACCCTCGGGGAGTTGTTTCGTCGTCTTCCGCCGTGCCGTGTCGGGCCAACCAAAATCAGCCGGCGGCAGAAACTTCCCCGAATTAAAAAAGGCTGCGGAGATCGAAGGCCCTTGGACTGTCGCCTTCGATCCGAAGTGGGGTGGACCGGCACAAGTGACCTTCGACAAACTTGAGGATTGGACAAAACGGGCAGAGCCGGGCATCAAGTTTTATTCAGGCCGGGCAACCTACAAGAAGACATTCGACGCGGCCGAGGGGATTCGAGCACGAGGAAAGCGGTTGTACCTGGACTTGGGAACTCTGCGTTGCTTGGCGGAAGTCCGGCTGAACGGCAAGAACTTAGGCGTCCTCTGGTGCCCGCCGTGGAGGGTTGAGGTTACGGAACTATTGAAGCCAACCGGTAACGCGCTGGAGATTGACATCGTCAACGTATGGGCTAACCGGATCATCGGCGACGCCGCCTTGCCCAAGGAGAAGCGGGTGACTTGGACCTCACTTACCGATACGAAATGGGCCTTGAAACCCAGCGACCGGTTAATTCCCTCCGGCCTTCGCGGTCCGGTAATGCTTTATGTTGATGAGCGATGAACAACGTACGCGCTTGGCGTCTTATCAATCCAACAACGGAAATGCCGAGAGAGAGTAGTTGTACATGAACCAAGTAGAACGCTTCCGCGCAGTGGTGGATGGTCGCTGATGGATCGCCTATGCTGCGCGGCCGGCTGATGACAATACCCCGGCTCAAGATTCCATAAATTCGGGCACGAGCTGAGGGCTCCAGCCGTTCCAGCCAGGCTGGCGATCGACAAAACACATTTTCTCGGCACGGGATCCATCGCGAAATGATCTTTGGTGGCCATCTGGCGCACCGTTTCTTCACTTTCCGGCCGCGGGTAACGACCCCAGGAAGTAAAGGTGTGCTCTGCATAGAGCACCAAGTCTTCCCACATCTGCCGGAGAGACTCTTTAGGGCCAGCGACGTCTTTCTGGAGATAGGTGGCGAGCGTGGCCAGCTTCTCCGCGGAGGGCGCCCACTGCTGGCTGAAACGGTCAACGGCTACGTAGTGAGCATCGGTGCCCAGCCCGTCTTCCCAGTAAGGACCGAAATCGCCCACCACCGTCTCCAGCACCGAGCCGAAATGCTGGTCGATGTAGCGGAAGTAGTCCGGAAAGGTTGTGAGAATCATTTTCGGGTAGGCATAGCGTGAGTTCCACTTCCTGACGAACTCCGGCACGCCAGGGACCATTCGAGAGAGCCGTTGAAAATGGGCTGGTTCCCGGTTTTCGTGGGCGCGCGAAGGCCAGAAGCGGCCATCTGCGGACTCCGGTACGCGCTCGGAATGAGGAACTTCACGAACCCCGGCGTCGGCAGCGACGGTTCGATGTATGCTTGCGTCATCGGGGAGACCCAAAACGGAAATTCCGGCTTAAGGAGCTTACGCATGCGGAACTCAAACTCAATTATCAAAATAGTGACGGTAGCGGCTCTTCTGGCGCTGACGGCCGTGCGGGCCGTGCCAACGGCTCGGGCTGCGGAGGGCGCTTTGGCTCCCGTGACCTTGCGGTGTGAATACTTGCATAATCCGGTGGGAATCGACGTGCGCCAGCCGCGATTCGCCTGGGTGCTTCATCACACGGAGCGGGCGCAGGTGCAGTCCGCGTATCAGGTGCTGGTGGCCTCCAGCCCGGAGTTGCTGGCCCAGAACAAGGGCGACCAGTGGGACAGCGGCAAGACCGCTTCCGACGACTCGACGCAGGTGGTTTACAACGGCAAAGCCCTGGAGAGCGATCACTCCTACTGGTGGAAAGTCCGGTACTGGGACAAAGACGGGAACGCCAGTGACTACAGCCACCCGGCGAGTTTTGATGTGGCGCTGCTCTCTGCTGATGACTGGAAGGGGCAATGGATTGGCGGCGCCAACCAGTTGCGGCAGGAATTCACCCTGGCCGAAGCCCCGCGCCGCGCACGCGCTTACATTTGCGGGCTGGGTTACTACGAACTGCGCATCAGCGGCAAAAAAATCGGGACCAACGAGTTGGATCCGGGCTGGACGACGTTTGAGAAACGCGATCTATACGTT
>JBEKNU010000135.1:0-19479 GCA_049522495.1 Terriglobia bacterium | reverse complement strand
CTGAGCCGATATACCTGGCTCCAGATAGTTGGAACGGCGGTCATGCTACTAATTGAATTCGAGGACTTCGCTCGACCCCTTGAATCGGATCTCTCGGATCACGCGCCCGCCACCGGCGGCCTCGTCGTACATGACTTCGTTGGAATCGTACTTCCTTCCACTATCCACAAGCTTCCCTTCGGCGGTCGCCACAACTTTGCTTCCCTGCGAGAAGGAAACCGTCGCCTCGGGGCTCTGGGTTTGCCACTGGACGCTGTAGGTGCCACTCCCCAGGTGTGTACCGGCTACCGTGGCATCGGAATGAAGGACCACGCTTCTGTAATCCTTCGGTTTGGCCGCAGCAGCGACCGCAACGAAGAAAGCCATTGCGACGATTGTGACACTCAAAGTCTTCGCTAATTTCATTTCCGTCCTCCTCTTTTGTGATGGTTGCCGTGGGTGTTGATTCTGGCGATCTTTGATTCCGAACCGAATGGAACGCCCGCCTGTTCGAAGTGATGTTTTGCTTGCATTTGCATTGAAGCGCCCCTAAAATGAGCTGGGGTTAAATGAAAAACGGGAAGTCAACAGGCTTCGCGTGTTTCCTGCGGGATTGTCGTTGCTTAGGCCGCCAAACCGTCGGCAACGGCAGTCCATTTAACCCCGATTTACTTCTTACCCCTAGTCCGTTAGACGCTGAAGCACGCTAAAAGTCACCACCGTACCTGTGCCCAGCCCCTTCCCTGGTATCTCCCTCTTAGACGCAGAATAGAACCTTTTGGTGAGCCGCCCGGCATTTCTTCGATCATTTATTCATCGCGGCCACCCCCTGTTTCCGCGTTCTTTCATCTATACGGATGACGTACCCAAGAAGTTCCATTTTTTGTGAATGGAATGTGAACTTCTCGTAACGATACTCCGTGTCGAGAGGGGATGCGCTTCTGCGAGTCGATTGCGACTTTTTCCCGCCCCGCCAGAGTCCTTCGCTCAGGAACGATAACAGGCAAATCCCATGCCATTTCCGCGCTCCGATAAGGCCTTGATAATAGAACAGCTAGGAAACTCCGAAGGGATTGCCTGCGGTCGGGACTGTCCGCTTTTGGGAATTGCCCGTGCGAATACGGACAGCTCCGCGGTTGTTCTGTCGCTGCTCAACAGGCCAATTCACGTGGTCTGCGGAGAGCCAAGCATCAGGGCCATCGGGGTGCACGGTGTTTTGTGTAAAAGTTCGCAGCGTTGACCACGCTGGGAGGCAGGGATATACTGCGCGGGAGGGCTTGGGGGCGGAGTGGCCTCCGTATGGCACCTGAGGTCGGTCTGCCATCCCTGCTCTTTTGAGCACACACTGCCTTCATGGCTCACTATGAAATCTAAAGATCTCTTCCGAGAGCTTGCCAGGATCGTAGGCAAGGACGGCGTATTGTGGCGTCGAGAAGATCTGATGCTCTACGAATACGACGCGCTTTCCTCGCTGCGGCAACCTGACGCTGTCGCTTTTCCCCGGACCACTGAGCACGTGGTGCAGATTGTGAAGTTGGCGCTGCGGCACAATCTGCCCCTCGTGGCGCGAGGGGCAGGTACGGGTTTAAGTGGTGGCGCCGTGGCTACGGAGGGTGGCATCCTGCTGGTCTTTTCGCGCATGAAGCAAATTCTGGAAGTTGATTTGGAGAACCAGCGTGCGCGGGTGCAGCCCGGAGTGGTGAACCTCGACCTTTCGTTGGCGGTCGCGGATGAGGGTTACTATTACGCGCCCGACCCCTCCAGCCAGAAGGCCTGCACGATCGGCGGCAACGTGGCGGAGAATTCCGGCGGTCCCCACACGTTGGCGTATGGAGTTACCACCAACCATGTTTTGGCCCTGGAAGTGGTGCTGCCAGATGGCGAGGTGATTCACACCGGCGCCCGCCATTGGGACCGGCCGGGATACGATCTCACCGGAGTCTTTGTGGGCTCGGAAGGCACCCTGGGCATCGTCACGGAAGTCACCGTGCGATTGTCTCGCAAGCCCGAGGCGGTAAAGACGCTGTTGGCGATTTACGATCAGGTGGTGGATGCGACGCGCACGGTGGCGGCCATCACCGCGCGGGGAATCACCCCGGCGGCTCTTGAAATGATGGATGGTTTTTGCTTGCGCGCCGTGGAGGAAGCCACGCACGCGGGTTATCCCATGGATTGCGCCGCGGTGCTGCTGATCGAAGTCGAAGGACTGAAGGAAGCCGTGGAAGAGCACGCCGATGAGATTGAGGCCGTCTGCCGGGATCAGCACGCGCGTGAAGTCCGGCGCGCGAAAACGGCAGAAGAACGCGACCTGTTGTGGAAGGGCAGAAAGGGTGCTTTCGGCGCCCTCGGCCGCATTACCCCGAACTTCTACGTCCAGGACGGCGTCATCCCGCGCACTCGCTTGCCGGAAATGTTGGACTTCATTGCCAGTGTCGAAAAGAAATATGACTTGCGCATCGGCAATATCTTTCACGCGGGGGACGGAAACTTGCATCCTCTCATCCTGTATGACCAACGCAACCGCGAGCAGACCGCCCGGGTCGTTAAGGCGGCTAAAGACATTATCATGCGGTGTGTGGAAATGGGTGGGTCGATAACCGGCGAGCACGGCGTGGGCTTGGAAAAGAGCGACCTCATGCCGCTCATCTTTTCTGAGGATGATTTGGAGTTAATGAGCCGGATCAAAAACCTGTTTAATCCTCAGGGACGTTTGAATCCTGGGAAGCTCCTACCCACGGGGAAAATGTGCGGGGAGCTGCGCGGAGGATTGGCGGGGGGAGGCCCATTGTGACGCTCGCTGTAGATTCCGTGCGGGCCGAGCTTGCAGCGCTCGCGGGCCAGTCCCACGTGTTGGCGGACCCCGCTGCCTGCGCAGGTTTGGCGGTGGATGGTAAGGTCCCGGACTGCGCCGTTTCTCCGTCCACGGCGGAACAGGTGGCTGCGATCCTGCGTTACGCAGGCGAGCATCGTTTGGCGCTGATCCCCCGCGGCAATGGCACGAAACTCTCCATGGGGAACCCCCCTCGGCGGTATGACGTCGCCCTCTCTCTCGGAGAATTGCATCGCGTCATCCACTACGAGCCCGCGGATCTGACCATCAGCGTCGAGACCGGAATGAAATTTGGAGATTTTCAGGACCTCGTGGGGAAGAGCGGTTTGTGGTTGCCACTCGATCCGCGCGGGGGGGCTGAGTCGAGCCTGGGGGGGATCATCGCGGCCAATGCGGCGGGGCCGTTGCGCCAGGGTTTCGGTGGCCCTCGGGACATGGTTCTGGGATTGAAATTTGCCACCCCGGAAGGAAGAATCGCCAAGACGGGCGGCAGAGTGGTGAAGAACGTCGCGGGCTACGATCTTGGGAAACTGCTGACCGGCTCATTCGGGACGTTGGGCGTGATTGTTGAAGCCTGCCTGAAGCTCTTTCCGAAACCACCGGAGCGCGCCACCTTTACGATGCGACCCGGCACCCTGGGCATCGCGAGGGACTTGCGCAGGAGTATTCTCCGCTCGCCGGTTGAGGCACTGCGGCTGGTGCTGCTCGATTCTTCGGCTAAGGCGTTGCTGGGTGATTCTGCCCAGGCGCATGAGCGGCCGGGGGCAGAATTATGGATCGAAGTGGGCGGATCGCATCGGGTCATTGAGCGTTGCGCAGATGAACTCAGGCAACTCGCCTCTGCCGTGGGGGCGCCACTGGCCCGCCGGGACGGAGCGGAGATGGCGTGGGAGCGTGTTTCCAACCTTGCCCTTTGGCTTCAGAAGAAATACCGGGACGTCACCGTTCTGAAGGCCGCACTGCCCGCGGTGGCCAGCGAGGAATTTCTGAGCCGCGCGCAACAGGAAGCAGAAGCTGAGCGGATCGCGTTCGCGTGTTTCGCCCAGGTGGGGGTGGGTATTGTCCATGTGTGCGCATTGCAGGAGGCGCTCAGCGCCAGCCTCGTGGGCTTGGTGGCCCGCCTGCGTCAGGCGGCGGCAGACCTTGGGGGTACGCTGGTCATCGAACATTGCCCGCTGGAAATCAAAAGCCAAGTGGGCGTTTGGGGAGCGGGTGGCGACGATCTTAACGCCATGCGGAAAATGAAATCTGCCTGGGACCCTAAAGAGATTCTGGCGCCGGGGCGGTTCGTGGGCGGCATTTAGAATCCGGTTTTAGGGGTACGGCTTGCTGTACCCCCTTGCTTCGCAGGCGCGAACAAATGAATAGGGTACGGCACGCCGTACCCCTACGACCAAGCATTGAGGAATAAATCCCTGAAGAGCGAAAACTCCACTACCGCGACGGAAGCATCGAAAAAGCCCTCGGGCTACGGCGCGGGCGAGGCGCCGCGCTGGGTGGATTATTCCCGCTGCGTGCACTGCGGCCTGTGCTTGAACGCCTGCCCCACGTACCGCGAGCTGGGATTGGAAATGGACTCGCCGCGCGGGCGCATCTACCAGATGATTCAGGTGGAGAACGGGCGGCTGCCGCTGGGCGAAAGTTTCGTTCGTCATATCGACCTTTGCCTTGATTGCCGCGCTTGTGAAACGGCGTGCCCCTCCGGCGTCGAGTACGGCAAACTTGTGGAAGTCGCGCGCGGCCAGATCGAAAAGTACTATCACCGGCCGCCCCTCACCACCTTGCTGCGGAAACTTTTTTATTACGAAATTCTGCCCCATCCCGCACGGCTCCAATTCGTGGGGAAGCTCTTGCGCCTGTATCAGCGTTGCGGGCTGGAAAAGCTGGTGCTCGGTTCGCGGCTGCTAAAATTGCTTCCCGGCCGGCTCGACCAAGTGGCGCGACTCGCACCGCGCATGGAGAAGCCCTTCTTTTACGATCGCCTGGGCACGACGGTTCCGGCGGAAGGGAAGCGGCGTTACCGGGTGGCGTTGTTCGCGGGGTGCATCGCCAACCTTTCCTTTGCCAGGCTGAATGATGCCACCGTGCGAGTGCTGGCCAGGAACGGATGCGAGGTGGTGATCCCTGGCGGCCAGGGCTGCTGCGGCGCGCTGCACGTGCACGCCGGCATTCGCGGCATGGCGCGAGATTTGGCCAAGCGCAACATCCAGGTATTTCTAGCGGGGGGCTTTGACGCAATTATTTCCAATGCCGCCGGCTGCGGTTCAGTCCTCAAAGAGTATCCGCTCCTTTTTGAGGAAGAGGACAAGGATTTTTACGAGCCGGCAAAGGCCTTTGTGGCCAAGTTGCGCGACGTCACGGAATTCCTGGCGGGGATTGACTTGAACCGGGAACTGGGAATAATGAAAGTGCGGGCAACTTATCAGGACCCTTGCCATCTGGGGCACGCACAGCGCATTCGGACGGCGCCGCGCAAGCTGCTGGCGGCCATCCCGGGATTGGAACTGATCGAACTGAAGGAAGCGGATATCTGCTGCGGTAGTGCGGGTGTATACAATGTGGTTCACAACGAGATGTCCGACCGCTTGCTCGAAAGCAAAATGCGCCGTATTAGCGAGACCCGGGCGGAACTGGTTCTGACTGCCAATCCGGGTTGCCTGCTCCAGTTGCGCGCGGGAGTGAAGCGCGAGGGCAGCCAACGGCGTGTGATGCACGTGATCGAATTGTTGGACGAAGCGTACAGAAAGGCAGTGACGAGTGGCAAGTGATGAGTGACAAGCAATCGAAATTCGAATTTCGGCCCGCGTTTCGAGTTCCGAATTTCGATGTTTGTCGGCTCGTCACTCATCACTCGTCACTCGTCACTTCTTAAGAAGGGCCAACTCCCACTACCGAGGTTCATGTATGTCCATGAAAGAGCCGGCGGACTCGAATAATGTCTTGAGGCCGTTGGACGACCCTCAAGCACACCATCTGAAGGACTATGAGGCGCGCTACGCGTCGTTTCGCTGGGAAGACGTTTACGAGGAGTTTGATTGGTCGAAGACGGGCAAGGTGAACATGGCGCACGAGGCCATCGACCGTCACCTGACGCGCGGCCGCCGCAACAAATTGGCGTTAATCTACACCGACAAAGAACGCACCGAACGGTTCACCTTCGAGGACCTGTCGCTCCAGTCGAACCGCTTCGCCAATGTCCTGCGTAAGCTGGGAGTGGGGAAGGGTGACCGCGTGTTTGTGTTTCTGGGGCGGCGGCCGGAGCTTTATATCGCCATCCTCGGCATCCTGAAAATCGGAGCGATTCCCAGCCCGCTTTTTGAAGCTTTCATGGAAGATGCGGTGCGTGACCGCATGGCCAACGCGGAAGCCGTGGCTTTAGTGACATCGCCGGCGCTCGTGGAACGCGTGCCGCAATACGATCTTCCTGCCCTCAAGCACATTATTCTGGTGGGCGCCTCGCCCAGCGAGTTGGGGGAAGGGCAGAAGAGTTACGAAGCCCTGATGGAAAAGGCTTCCGACAAAACGGAAATTGAGTGGCTTACCCTCGATGACCCGCTCATCATGCACTACACCTCGGGTTCGACGGGGAAGCCCAAGGGCGTGCTGCACGTGCAAAAGGCGATGCTGGGGCACCTGATGACCGGCCGCTGGGTGCTCGATCTGCGGGAAGACGATATCTATTGGTGCACCGCCGACCCCGGATGGGTGACGGGAACGTCGTATGGTATTTTTTCACCCTGGCTCAATGGCGCAACCAACCTGATTCGGGGCGGCAGATTCAATGCCGCCGATTGGTACGAAACCATCCAGCGCTTCCGGATCAACATCTGGTATAGCGCTCCCACCGCGTTCCGCATGCTGTTGGCAGCCGGGGAGGAGGTAGCGCAGAGATTCGATCTTTCCAGCCTGCGGCACGTGCTGAGCGTGGGTGAGCCACTCAATCCTGAAGTGGTTTGGTGGGGTTGGAAAACCTACGGGCGGCGGATTCATGACAACTGGTGGATGACCGAAACAGGCCACATCCTGGTTTCGAATTATCCCGCCATGACCATCCGTCCGGGCTCGATGGGACGGCCCATTCCGGGAGTACATGCCGCCATCGTTGATGATGAGGGGAAGGAACTGGCGCCCAATACTCTGGGCAACCTGGTGATAAAGCCCGGGTGGCCCGGCATGATGCAGACGATCTGGAAACAGCCGGAGCGCTATGAGACCTATTTCCGCATTCCGGGCTGGTACGTGACGGGGGATAGCGCTTATAAAGATCCGGATGGCTACTTCTGGTTCCAGGGGCGTGTCGACGATCTGATCATCACGGCGGGCGAGAACGTGGGGCCGTTCGAAGTGGAAAGCTGCCTGGTGGAACACCCGGCCGTGGCGGAGGCAGGCGTGATCGGAAAGCCCGATGCCTTGCGCGGACACATCATCAAGGCTTTCATTTCACTGCGCGAAGGCCATGTGCCCAGCGACGAGTTGAAGGACGAAATCCAAAAGTTTGTGCGGCAAAAGTTGGCTGCGCACGCGGCCCCGCGGGAAATTGAATTCCGCGCCAAGCTTCCCAAGACGCGCAGCGGAAAGATCATGCGCCGCGTGCTGAAAGCGTGGGAACTGGGGTTGCCCACCGGCGATCTCTCTACACTGGAAGACTGAACATGGATTAACAGGATGGACAGGATACGGAATAGGAAGGAAGAGTTTAGAGGAGGAACCGTGCATATTTCTAACCGAAATCGAGAATGTGTTCAAGGTTCTTTATTCAGGCAGTTTTCTTCTGTTATTTATCCTGTCTATTCTTTCCATCCAAGTGAATACTTGATTTTTGCCCTCCGAGGGCATACGCTCATCCCTGATTAGGCTCCCTCGCGGCCCTTGCGGCCGCACCCTCGCCCGGGAGTGATTCCAATGGCTGCAATTATTAAAGTAGCGCTCGTGAGCGTCGCTGTGTGTTGGGCGGTTGCCGGGTACGCAATTTGGAAATGGGGACCGGGTCTCCGGAAGCGCTTCGTGCGCTGCCCGGAACGCAAAGTGCGAGCCACCGTGCTCGCGGACCAGCGTGAGGCGGAATTCGGGTCCCTGCGCGTGGTGGATGTGAAAGCTTGCTCACTACTAACCCCCGCACAGCCAGATTGCTCGAAGCAGTGTAGGGTGTGCCTCTAATCGCGAAAGCCGCCTTGTGCAGAGAGGCGAAAACCCAGGGGTGAGCCGATGGGATCGGTTGGAAAATGAGAGCGGCCTTGCGGCCGCTCCCATGGAAAACAGCGGCTGGCATTATCGTCCCGCGTTTGCGGAGCCCTGCTGCCCGCCCGGCCCGAACGTGAGTGACTCATTCCATCCTTTCGGACGAATCGCTTTCACCAGTTGCGCATCCCCACGCGCCACACTGTCGATCTCCGTGGCTGCGTTCTTCCTTGGTTGAGTAACCACTTCGGCTTTTATTGTGGCCGTGACTTTACCGCCCACTTCTGTCGTGTCGGTACCGCCCCCTTCCACATTCTGCACGTCTTCTTTGTAGAACTTCACCTCAGGTGTTTGGGAATTCTTGGGAACTTCCATCCAATAGGTACCCGCCGGCAGCGTGGCCCCGTTATTGAACTTCGCCATGGTGGGAAAAGTCACATTCGTTCCACGCCCAGACGATTTGTGGAAACCCCAAGACGCGAATCCAAGACACGCGGTAGCCAGAAGGGCAGCCACCAATCCAGCAAACGATCTCCTGCCTAGCATTTTCATAAAATGCTCAACCTCTTAAGATATTTAAACGGAGCCACAGATGTTCCTGCGCATGGCCTTATAGCGGCATTCGACGACCACCGTTTGGTGCTCATATCGCGCCGCTACAATTTATGTCGCTCCGTGCAATCCCCTGCACTAATTTGGACGTTGTTCGGCGCTTGAAAGGTTGTCTCGACGCGCAGTGGCGTGGATTCCTCACCAATTTAAACGTAGTGAGAACTGAATCTGGCGTGAATTGCTTGCCGAGCTGATCTCGCCAAACTGTGATGTTCCAACGATTAAGCCGGGGCGATTGAAATTCGGATGGTTGGTGATATTGAAGAAGTCGGCGCGAAAAACCGTGTTCAGTTTCTCGCTGAGGCGGAAGTGACGCTCCAGGCTAGCGTCACCGGTTACGAGCCCGGGGCCGGTGATGACGTTGCGCCCCTCATTCCCGGGAATGCTGTACGCACCCTGGGCGTCAGTGAAGATGGGTGGTGACACGAAGGCGCTTGTATTGAACCAACGATGGGGATCTCTCTGGTTGTGGGGAAGGTCAGGGCTGCCGATCAGGTCAGGGCGATCGGTGCCATTCGATTGCGTTCCACTCAGGGCGGTTGCCAGCACGGCAATAAGCGGCTGTCCGCTTTGCAGCGTCGTGATGCCCGCCATCTGCCATCCGCCTAAGATATGACTTGAAACACCTTCCTTGGCCCACTGGCGGCTGGGTCCGAACGGCAACTGCCAAACTCCCGAAAACGCAGCGCGCTGCCGCATGTCGAAATCGGAGAGGCCATACTCGGCGCGCATATCGTAATTATCCTGTGGTTGGTCCGTACCATCCAGGCCCGACGCTGCGTCCAGGGATTTGGCGTAGGTGTACCCGGCAACAAAGGAGAGTCCGCTGGAAAATCGACGCTCCAAGCGGGCGACCAGCGCGTTATAGTTGGAGTTAACGTCCGTGGCGCGAACGAACTGATTGGAGCCGGGCTGCGGATGATAACCGAGCCGTTCTCCGGGCAAGTTCGGGACGCCCTGGTTCTGAAGCGAGCGCCGCGGAAGCTTGTGGCCAGCCGACCCCGTGCAGCTCAACGAGAGAACAGTATTCGCTGTGACCGCACGTTCGTAGGAAAGACTCCACTCATAAACGTACCCGTTGCGAATGTCGGGCGGCGAAGAGATGGCCGTGGGTTCCTGATTGCCAAGAGTATAACCAAGTGGGTAGGTGAGAACCGGTGGAGCGTAAGACTGCCCGCAGGCACCGGGGCCATAAAAGCGGCACAAATCCAGGCCCAGGAGGAACTCGGTAATCGGCGCGCTCAAGCGTGTCTCCGCCGTGTAATCAAGTTCCATGAGCGAGTTGAAGACGCCCAACCCGCCACGCAGCGCATTTTTTCCATCACCGGTGAGGTCGTAAGCAAAGCCCAGGCGCGGCGCCCAATTGCTCCAATCAGGCTTAATGAGCGAGTTGGGCAATCCGGCTTGTTGGGAGGTTATGAATTGCAGGCCATAGCGAGAACTCAGTTGCTGGATCAAAGGGCTGGCCGTCACTGATGCGGCCTGCCCGTGATCATTGAGCACGATGAATCGCTCGGCATCCGAGGGATCGAGAATCGAGGCCCGCACGTCGATGTTTATTGGAGGGGTGTAGAACTCCTCGCGCAGCCCGTACGCAAGGCTGAGGCGGGGCGTGGCATGAAACTCGTCGGTGATGTAGGCCCCAAGATAATCGAGGCGATCGTTGCCGCCGGAGTTTCCCGCTTGCGCGTAGGAAAGGAATGGCCGCCCCAAGAGATAATCCGAAAAAGCCGTCCCCGAAACAGAGCTGGCGCCATCGTCGAACTGAAAGACTCCCTGGCCAAAATCTTCCACCAGGTAGAAAAGCCGTAGGCGGCGCAGGTCTTCACCAAACTGCAACGTGTGACGCCCTTTGACCCATGCCAGGCTGTCGGTGAACTGGAAGGTGTGGTTCTTGCGAACCTCCGGTTGGAAGATGTCACTGTCGCCCAAATCTGCGTACCCCGGAATGTCAATTGCCGGAATGCCGTCGTTCGTTGAGCCGGGCGCACGAGTGACGCCGAGCGTTTGCAAAAAGCCGCTATGGATGTTCTGGCTTTGCTTGGTTCCATTGAAGAAAGAATATCCGAAACGGAAATCGTTGATGAGCGTGGGCCGAAAAATGGATGTCAGGCCCAGTGCCAGGTTGACCCCGGAGTCCTGCACGTCGTCACCAAAACCCGGCGGTGCGGAAGGATTGTTAGCAAAGCTATCGGGCACGAAAGGCATCGATTGCGTGTCGCGCGAGGATAAAATGCGCCCGAAAAGCTGCTCTTTTGAATTCAATTCGTGATCAATCCGCGCGGTGAATTGATGGGCCCTTAGACTGTGCAGGCCAGTGTCAATGCTGTTGTCGGCGCCCGTTACGGTAGTCGTCTGATTGGGCAAAGGGACGCGGGCCAGAACCGCGAGCGACACGGCGTTCATATCGGCTGAAGATATCTGATTTCCGGAGAAGGGCTGGGCGTTGGAAGGATTTAGGATCGCGGGGAAAGGTTGGCCCGTAGCAGGATTGGTGCCGGTAAAGTCGCCTTCGCGCTCGGACGCTGTGGGCAGCAATGTGGTGTTGGTAAGGCTCTGGCGAATTTGGAAACCTTCGTATTGGGCAAAAAAGAAAGTCCGATCGCGGCGGAGGGGCCCGCCGAGGCCTGTCCCATATTGGTTCTGCCGAAATGGTGGGATCGGGAGTTTGGGATCATCAAAATAGTTCTTGGCATCCAGCGTGCTGTTGCGAAGAAACTCATAGGCAGTGCCTGCGAAGCGATTCGATCCGGAACGGCTAACAACGTTGACCTGCGCGCCCGACACTAAGCCCTGGTCGGCGGAGTAGGAGTTTTCAACCACGCGGAATTCCCGGATGGCATCTGCCGAGGGGCTCACCGTCAGGCTGTAGGCAAACGGCTCGATCAAGGTAATACCATCCAACGAGAAGTTGTTGCGCTCGGAGCGCTGCCCGTCGACCGAAAAACCCAGCCCGAGCCCGGGAGTATTGAACTGCTGCGTGGCGCTATTGGGATAGGGCGGAACCGCGCCTGCCGCCAGCAAAGCCAGTTGCGAAAACTGGCGGCCATTCAGGGGCAGGGAAGTGACACGCTGGTTTGAAAGCTCGTCGCCGATGGCTGGGGAGGCTGCCTGCACGAGCGGCGGGCGAGCCTCCACCTGCATAATTTCCCGACCGATGGGGAGTTGGAGAGTGAGATCGACGCGAGCTGACTGCCCGACTTGCAGCGTCAGGCCATTCAGAACCTGGGGAGTGAAGCCGGGGACCGCGGCGGTCAAATCATAGACGCCCACAGGCAGGAGGGGAAAAGTGTAGAAGCCTTGCGGATTGGTTTGGGTATGGCGGGTTTGCCCCGAAGCATTGTTCTTCAGCGTCACCTGCGCCTGCGGCATCACCGCGCCGCTCGGGTCAGTGATGAGTCCTTCGAGATGGCCATTCCAATTCTGTGCGCGGAGCGCACAGGGAATCAGGGAAATGTGGAGCGAGCTCACGAGGGCTGCGAATGCGATGATTGCAGGCAAAACAGGATTTCGTTTACGAGTGGCTTGCATAGAGATGACCTCACGGCGGGGCAGGGGGAGGAGGGGAGACCGGGATGGGGAGAAACACCGACGGACAGCCGCCTCCGCTCATAACAAGGGCAGCATTGTCCTTCAAACGTAGACCGGTTCTTACCTTCTTTCATCCGGACTTTACCGTCGGCCCCGGAGTTTCACCGGATCCTGGTGGGGAAGAACAGTGGCTAGTGGATAGTCGAACGCGACTCGTCATTCCTAACTAACCACTAAGCACTAACCACTGTCCTTCCCCCCTCGCGGGCTCTACCGCCGATCGGGAATTGGGAATGCGGATGCTACTTCGAGCCGCAAATCCTCACCCTGCCCCGAAGGTTCTAGTTCCATTTTCAATTTACTACGGCGCGGCGGATTCCTCAAGATGCCAAAGCGATGTGTAGTAGTATTGAATCGCGTCTTCTTGGAAATTGGAGTGCATGAAAGCTACCTCATCAAAATCCAATAACGTCCGCCGTCGCGGCGAGCCCTGGGCACTGGGTTCTGTGGTGGGTTACGCGTCGGCGAATATTTTCGATCGTGTGGCCGTGGTGCAGGCCGATCCGTTGATCGGCCCGGTGTTGCGGGGATTGCCCAGTCTGGTGCTGGGCATCCTCTTGATATGGAAGCACCGCACGCTGAACCAACTGCGCCCTACTTCGCCACAATACATCGGCCTGCGCCCGATACTTGCTTTCGTGGCTGCGGGCATCATCTCTACCTTTGGGCTTTTTTTGTACTACCTGGCAATGCGCATCGGAGGGGTGACCATTACAATCCCCGTGCAGGAGACCTACGTTATCTGGGGCACGCTGATCGCCTGGATTTTTCTCCGCGAGCGCATTCATCGTTACGCTCTCGGCGGAGTGTTACTGATATTCGTGGGTTTGGTGGGACTTTCGTTCGGCCAGTCACGCGGGCAGCCGATTTCGCCGCATTGGTACTGGGCCATTCCGCTGGGACTCACCACGGCGTTGACCTATGGGATCTCCGGGGTGTTGTGGCGCGATGGGCAACTGCGCGGCGCGCACCAGTCGGTTGCGATTTTCCTCCAGTTCATCACGAGTGTGGCCGTGGGCTTCGCGGGCTTGGTGGTGGCAGGACGGCTTCCCAGTTTGCACACCACAACTTGGCACGCCCTGGTGGATCTTCTCGCCAGCGGCATGCTTTCCGGTGTGCTGGCGATCTACTGCATGTTCACGGCGCTGCGCCTCATGGCGGTGGCGCGTGTGTACGCGTTTTCCTCGCTCACGCCCTTAGTGGCGACCTTGTTGGCGCACTTCTTCCTGCACGAATTCCTGAATTGGCTGATGCTGGTGGGGATTGTCCTGGTGTCCATCGGGGTGATCCTGACGCAAGTCTTTCGGCCTAAAGACGAGCGCCAAGCATAACAGCGATTTACAGCATATTGCTGGGTATCATTGTGGATAAAGGGCAAATGCCCGGCATTCGGTACTAAAAAGCAACTTGACATCAGACTGAACATACAGTATATTCTGTATTGTCAGAATTTAGTGAGGTCCCTTATGCCAGCCCTCGATCCGGTCACCGAGAAATTCGTCCTTCACTGGGGCGAGATGGGAACGCGCTGGGGTGTGAATCGCACGGTGGCGCAGATTCACGCGCTGCTCTATTTATCGCCGCAGCCGATGAATGCCGAGGCAATTGCCAGCACCCTGTCCATCGCGCGATCCAACGTCAGCACCAGCCTGCGCGAGCTCGAAAGCTGGGGGATCGTCAAAGCCATCCACCTGCTTGGGGACCGCCGCGAACACTACCAGGCCACCAAGGACGTTTGGGAAATGGCGCGGGTCATTCTCGATGAGCGGAAGCGCCGGGAGATTGATCCCACGGTAAGCCTTCTGCGCGAATGTCTGCGCGATATGGAAGGGAAGGGGGCATCGGGGGCTGAAATGACCGAACGCCTGAAAGCCATGCTGGAGTTTGTCGAGATGCTCACCTCCCTCTACGGGCAGATCTCGCGGCTGCCCACGGGAGCAGTCCGCGCGCTGCTGTCCGCGCAGGGCAAGGTACGGGGACTGCTCAGCGGGATCGCTAGCTCAGCGGCCCCCGGGGAGTAACTTTTTTTGCTTGGAGATTTCAGTGTTTACAGAAAGAACTGGCACGTTTGATGCGCGGCCCTGGACCACCTCAGTCACGCGTTGCACACCCTCCCCGTGTTTGCCGTGGTGGGACTGAAGGATCGGCCCGTGCGCCCGGTGTCTGTGGACGATGTCGTGCGCATCGCAGAGGCGAGTCTCGTTGGGGGCCGGCTTTCACGCCAGACGGTGGCGGTGGCAGGACCAGAAGAAATGTTGTTGGGCGATGCCGTCCGGCGCGTGGCGCGACTCTTGGGAAAGCGCCCCCTTATATTTCGATTGCCGGTGTGTTTCCATTACGCCCTCGGATGGCTGGTGGAACGAGTCATGACGGTTCCACTCGTATCCGCAGCCCAAGTTCGAATCCTGGCGGAAGGTGTGGCAGAAGCAATTCCCGCTTGTGACGCTCTCCCCAGGGATCTACTGCCCACTCGCTACTTTTCGGAAGAGCAGATCATCAAGGGACTGCCGCCGCACGCCAGCTTCGGCCTCAAAGACCTTCGCTATCCGTGGGCGGCGGGCACAAAAAGTGTGCCCTTGCCCGCGGCTAATCATGGTCAACCCCCGCGGGGTCGGGAAAATGGCTGGCGACGCGATCAGGGCGGGTTCCCCGAAGGGGTACACCGTGAGTAGCCGTAGGTGAAACCTACGGTGACGGTGCGTTGATAAGTTGTTTCGGCCCTGAAGGGGCCGAACGTTCGACCCCTCCAGGGTCGGATCGATTGATGAACGCGTGATCCGTGGGCGGCGGGCACAAAAAGCGTGCCCTTGCCCGCGGCTACTCATGGTCAACCCCTGCGGGGTTCCAGCCGCGCCGGGCGGGCCAATGTCCCGTCGAAAGGAGTGATTGAACCATAACCATCGTAACAGTTTTTCTGGTGGGAAAAGGGAGCACGGCTCTGCTCTGCAACCCATTCCTCCTTTTCTTAGGCGGGTCAGGGTTGGCCGCGATGGCCCGGACTTTGTGGTGGATCGCCCGTGCAAGGTCAATCACCCCTTTGCCCAGGCGTTCTGAGAATGCCGCCGCGATTGCTTCATTTGTTGCAGCGGTGGTCGTTTCCGCGGCGCTGCTGTTTGTGCCTGCCTACACGGAAGAAAGTTCGACGATAGTGAGCCCATCCACGGAAGGCGTCATCAGCAAGATTGTAGTTTCTCACCCGACGCTCATCCAGGTTAACGGTGTGAGGGCTCTTCTTACCTTGGCAGTCCCGGTGCTCATAGCTGGCCTGCCGCTGTTGTTTCGGAGAAGCCGCTGGCGCGCCCTACTCGAAGCCAGCGCCGCGGCACTGCTGACCGCCCTCACGGTCATCGCGGGCTTTTCAATCGGTTTGTTCTATCTGCCAAGCGCAGTGGCAATGCTGGTTGCGGCGCTTCTTGCGCGTCCGGCGCACGCTTCCGGTTGACCGGTGCTGTGGAATCTGACGTAGCGGCGACTTTACGTCGCCATGGCGAGGTAAACTCGCCGCTACAACATCGAAATGGGTGATTGAACAATGACCAATGTAACGGTATTTCTAGTAGGTGGGGCTTCGCTGCGGACTCGCGGCCAACGATTCGCAGAGCTTCGCTCTGCGCAATCCGAATCCATCCCGATCGACAATCCGCCATGGATCTGCGGGGGGTTGCCGACTTGGATTAACCCGGAGGCCGATGGCGGAGGGGGCGTCGAGAATCTGTCTTTGTTTCCGTCCTCCGCGCTGTTCCAAGGCGGCGTCGAGTCCGTCAACTGACGGACAGTCCAAGGTGCCGTTGGCACATCCATCAGCGCCAACTGGAAGGTACGCCATGCAGGGCAGGGAATTCGACGTAGTAACCGGGGCATTTGGCTATACCGGCAAGTACATAACGCGGCGGCTGTTGGCGATGGGGCGAGGCGTCAGGACGCTCACGGGGCATCCCGAGCGCGCGGCGTCCTCGAACGGAAACATCGAGGTGGCTCCCCTTCAGTTTGACCGACCTAAAGAGTTGGTCGAGAGCTTACGGGGAGCCTCCACATTCTACAATACTTACTGGGTACGGTTTCCTCACGGCGCAATTACCTATGAGAAGGCCGTCGAGAACACGCGCATCCTCATCGAGGCCGCGCGGGAAGCGGGGGTGCAGCGAATCGTCCATATCAGCATCACCAACCCGTCGCCAGATTCCAACCTAGGCTACTTTAGGGGGAAGGCGGCGATCGAGCGCCTGATTATCGACTCGGGGCTTGCTTACGCTATCCTCCGGCCCACGGTCACGTTCGGGGTGGAAGACGTTTTGATCAACAACATTGCCTGGCTGCTCCGCCATTGCCCTATCTTTGCCATTCCGGGCTCGGGCGAGTACCGCCTGCAACCGGTATTTGTGGTGGACGTGGCCGAAATGGCTGTGGCCGCAGGAAGGGAAAGCGGGAATCTGGTGATGGATGCCGTAGGGCCGGAAATCTACACCTTCGAGGAGTTGGTGCACCTGATTGCCGGGAAGGTGGGCAGCCGGGCCAAAATCCTACACGTGCCCCCGGCCTTGGCGCTCCTCCTGTCGAGCTTGGTGGGTCGAGTTGTGCACGACGTGGTCTTGACCAAGGAGGAGGTTGAGGGGCTGATGGCAGGATTGCTGGTTTCAAAGGACCCGCCGACGGGCCGAACTCGCCTGAGCGAGTGGGCCAGCCGGCACGCGCATCTCCTGGGAACCCGTTATACCTCCGAGCTCAACCGCCATTTCGGCAGAAAGGCATTCACCACGGAGGCCACAGAGGTCACGGAGGGCGCGAGCAGAAAGAACATTGCGTGAACAAACTTAGAGCCCGAACCCATAAGAAGTGACTTTCTCTGTGGTCTCTGTGCTCTCTGTGGTGAATCCTATCTGCGTGCCGCGAAGGGAAGAGGGAAAAACCCATTGAAGAATGCGAGATTTGCAGCCTTTAAAGGGGCTTGGGGCCCATTAATTACGTCTGATAAGCTATGTTATGTTAACTAAAGGAAATGGTCAATCCGTCCGCCCAAGCCATAGCCGGAGCTCGCCCCTCCCATCAACAGTCGGTCCGAAGGGCGAGGAGAGCTATGGACCGCAGCCTATTTGGGAGCCACCACTTGCTTCTTGCCCTCCCACGTTCCTTTGTCATTGTCGCTCGACCAATTTCCGGAGAGCGTACCCTTATTGAACTTGGCCATGAGGATGTAGTTGCCCTGGGGCGTGTCGAGGTGGATCTCCAGCATGTTCCTCTTAAAGGTTCCGGAGCTGATTTGCGTGCCTCCGATGGGTGAGGAAATGCTTCCATCCACGCTTTCCTTATTCTGTTGCAAGAAGAGCGTAAAGGCCATCTCACCCTGCGAGCCGCCGTGGGCCTGGCAGTCCCAAGTGCCGGTCATGGGGCCCTTCTTTTCCTTCGCCATCGCCAAGCTTGCCGCAAACAATACCGTAATACCGATGCCGATGTAGATGAGGTTTCGCTTCATGCGCATGCTCCTTATCAGGCTTTCGCCGTCCTCCCCGTCAAGGCTGGCGAGCGCGCGCCTGCGGGTGACGAATCCGGGCATTCTACTGCGCCTTGCTTCCTGCGTCCAGTCGGATTGCGCCGGAAGGCCGGTGGACAATACCCTTCCTAATTATTTAAGGCATTCGAAAGGGCGGGGCTTGAGCCCCGCCGCTTATGAGCGGGCGTAGCGCGGACCCCCGCCTTTGGGGTCCGCGGCTCT
Organism: Terriglobia bacterium; assembly: GCA_049522495.1. Classification (GTDB taxonomy): domain Bacteria; phylum Acidobacteriota; class Terriglobia; order UBA7540; family UBA7540; genus Bog-366. Next base: position 1,579 of record JBEKNU010000135.1, on the reverse strand, counting down.
TATCATGCGAAAACCACAAATCGACGTCTGACACAGGTTTGGGAGCGTGATTCTCGGTAAGTGCCGCAGACCTCAAAACCGGAGGTCTGCGCTACGTTTCACCCTACGACCGATCATTTGTCAAAACCAAAAGTGCCAAATGGTATCCACCAGCGCATGGGTTAAAGCGGAGGCGCACAGGCGCTGCCGGGTGCGGTAGACGTTACCGTAGAAGATTCCCGCCAGCGTGGCCAGGATTGCGTAGCGCCAGTTGGGGACCGGCGGATGGTGCAGGTGCGAAGCGCCAAACACCACCGAGGCGATCAGCAGGCCGTAAACACCATGCGGTCCCCGGCGGATGGTGCGGACCAGGAGGTTTTGCAGGACTCCCCTAAAAAGCAACTCCTCGGGAATGGCCACGGTAAGGTAGATTCCTATGAACACGATGAAGAAATTCAGCGCCGGCCCCAGGCCCTGCACCACATCCTCCAGCCAGGGGGTTTGAAAGATCGGCCCGTGGGTAAGCGGCGTAGTGGAATGCGGATGGATAAAGCCCAAAGCGATGCCCAGCGGGATGGCCAGCAAGGAAAACGCCAGCAGGTTCAGCAAAGCGTCGGAAACATCGCTTTTCCTCCAAAGCAGGCGAAACCCCACGCCTTCCAGGCCGCGCAGCACCATGAAGGCATAGCCACCCACCAGCACGCAGAAAATGGGGAGGAAAACATAAATATCCTGCGGCCAGATCCAAATTCCGCGCAACCAATGCGCCGAGACCGGGACCGCCAACACCAGCATGGCCAGCGCATCGCGCCAGGTCAGGCTGTCGCGGTGGTGCACCCGGTCCGGCAGCAGCAAAGCGGTTGGCACCAAAATGTAGGCTATTAATTTCCCTAAAGCAATCAGCGAAAATGTCCGGGTGCCCAGTCCAAAAATGAGGTAAGGAACGAGCAGCAGGAAAGGCAGTCCCCCGGCCAGCGCCTGTGAAGCCATCGCCCAGTGGCGCAGTTGCTTGACGAACGCCGTCTGCGTCAGCCCCACAAACGCTCCCACGAGCAGCGTCACGCTTTCGAGCAGAGCGGCCAACCGCCACGGATCAATCCGAATGCGGATCAGGATGAGGCCCTCCGCCAAGGCGGCAAGGGCGGTCAAACCGAGAAGAACCTGAAAGCCTTTTTTCATAGGTCACGAGTACGAGTAGTGCGGGCGCAGCCCGCTTTGGCTCCAGCCAGCTCGCTGGCTGGGAATTACGCTCGCGCGTACCGCTAGTGCTTAGTTGCAAGAGTTAGCAACCATATTTGTCGGCGAACGGAAGGGCGGGGCTTTAGCCCCGCCGCAGAACTCGGCAGGGATTTAGGGGCTTTAGCCCCTGAAGCGACGCGGCTTCAGGGCCTAAAGGCCATTCAGCCCCACGTACCGAGGCGGCGGGGCTGAAGCCCCGCCCTTCCGAGGGCCATCAATAACATCCTTTATCAATGCAACTAGTATGTCGTTTCACTTAAACATGTTCACATCACATCATTAAAGCGTCAAACTTCTTCCAGCGATGAACCACGGGTGCGGCGTTGATTTCGGCAACCCCGAGCAGGATTCGATCCCGCAG
>JBEKNU010000134.1:0-19562 GCA_049522495.1 Terriglobia bacterium | reverse complement strand
CCTGCACCGTGGACTGGTAACCCATGCTGGACCTCCCTCCGGCAACGTCGGAGGGAGTGTATCATAGCCATACCGCTAGTCAAGGCATTTTTTGATTTTTTCCCAGCTTCTCCTGCCCGTGTGAAGGCACGGCTAAGACCCCGATGGATCGGGGCAGGTCGGCCATGCTACGCCGTTAGTTGCGGCTTCGCCTCGCTTGGGGGTAGGGGATCGTGCATGGTGCTGATGGGTGGCTTGTCTACATACTAGTATCATGCTAGGATCAGCCAAGGAGAGTACAATGGCGACACTATATGTGCAAAACGTTCCGGACAACCTCTATGAGGCCCTTCGCCGCCAGGCGCAACAGCATCGCAAATCCATTGCGGCGGAGGTCGTGTCCCTTCTCGAACTGAACGTGCCGACCGACCAGGAACTGAAGTTCCGCCGGGATTTTCTCCGGCGAGCGCGGCGGCTCCAGTCGCGCCAGGGCAGCGCCGCCGGCCCCTTCCCCGCCAGTGAAGAAATGCAGCGGGAGGACCGGTCACGATGACCCTCTACGTGATCGATGCGAGCGTGGCGGCGAAATGGTTCCTCCCGCCGTCCGGCGAGCCTCTGGCGGAAGAGGCGTGGCGGTTGCTCTCGGGCTATGCGCAAGGCCGATTCCGATTCGCCGTACCGGACCTGTTCTGGGCCGAGTGTGCCAACATTCTATGGAAGGCGGTTCGGCAGGACAGGTGGACCCGTAGCGCGGCGGAGGAAGCCATCATGGCTCTCCAGGGTCGAAGCCTGCCCACGACCTCTTCGCGCGACTTGCTCGAAGAGGCCTTCAGCATCGCCGCCACCTTCGATCGTACGGTCTATGACAGCCTCTATGTAGCGCTGGCGGTCCGCCTCAAGGCCGACTTGGTCACCGCGGACGCGCGGCTGGCCAATGCACTCGCCGCATACTTGCCGGTGAAGTGGCTGGGGTCGGTGTGAGGCTTCCCGGACCTTTTGCGGGGCGTCCTACGTCGGCCGGGTTGGTGCCCCCACGGGTCGGTGCGGTTTCCTGAAGGGACTGGTGGGAGGTGCGGAAGGCAGTAACGAGGGTTAAGGGCAGTGGCGAGTGACGAGTGACGAGAGACGAGGGTCAAGGGTTTGGGGTTAGGGGCTGGGGGCTCAGGATTCGGGGGCGGACACTGCAAGCGGGCGACCAGTGCGTCCGCGTGACACTTGCTTCATAGCAAAGCATGAGGTGGCGTCAGCTTGCCCGGCACGGCATAATACCAGTGTGAATCCGCGGGCTCGACTATATGCGATCCTTGCTCGAAGCCAACCGCGCGCTGTAGTGTTTCGCCGAGGCCCGACTGGACGTGTGCTCATCGTCAGTTGGAATACCGTTGATGACACCTTCGAATGCGGTCAATGGCTGAATGGGAGGATTTACGAGCGCCGGTGCGACCTGTCTCCGCGGGGCGACCTGCTGCTGTATTTCGCGGCGAATTACCACAAGCCGTACTACTCGTGGTCCGCAATCAGCCGCCCGCCCTTCCTCACCGCTCTGGCACTCTGGCCAAAAGGCGACGGGTGGGGCGGTGGTGGACACTTCCTATCCAGCACCCAAATTGCGCTGAACCACCGCGACAATGAGATGGCGCTTGCACCGGGTTTTTCGCTTCCAAGGTGGTTAAGCGTTGAGCAGTTTGGCAGTCGTCCAGGATGGGGCGAGGACGATCCGATTTGGTCGGCGCGCCTCCAACGCGACGGATGGGCTTTGGTCAGTTATCCAAACAAAACGAAAGACGACTTCGGCGCAAGGGTTTGGATTGAATTCGATCCCCCCGAGACGTGGCGGAAACCTCACCCTCATTGGCCGGACCGCTACGCGCTTGAAATGTCCATCCTGGGGTTGAAGGAGATGAACGGACCTTGGTATCTCATAGAGCACTCCGTTACGCGCGAGAAAGGCGCAACGGAGAAGATCGGCAGAAGTGATTGGGCTGATTGGTCTCCCTCCGGGGACTTGCTATTCGCCCCGTCAGGTTGCCTGTTCCGCGTACCTTGCAAAAGTGGCGTTCTTGCACCCATCGAGGTTGGAGTCGAGATAGCCGATTTTTCCGATCTCGAGTTCGAGGCGCGCAAAGCGCCGGAAGAAGCCCGCCGCTGGCCCAAAAGATGACCCGCCAGCGGTGTAAAGCAGACCTCCGTTCATGTGATTCTAGAACTCGGATAGTGCGGTGTCACCGTGGCGGTTCTGCCGCAGCTAGGATTTTAGGTGAACCGTTTCCTTTGCAGGAAGAAGAGGGCGAGCAGGTAGAACAGCGCGGAGATCGCCAGCGTATAGCCGAAGGAGTAGAGCAAGTAGAGCCAGTCATGGGCAGGAACGCGGAAGCTTGAATAAATGGCCCCGGTTTTTGACTCGAAGGCTCGGGTCATGGGCACCGTCAAGTAGAGAAAATGGAAGATGTGCTCCAGGCCTTTCAGCAAGATGATGCCCTTAGCCGCCTCGTGAAGGGCATTATGCACCGTGATCCGCAGGTAATAGAACAGGGAAGCGTTGAAGACCAAGGCAAACGCCACGGCGATGGCCGGGTGCACAATGGTGGCCAGGAAGATGAAGTAAGCGGACATGGCCACACAGGCCAGAAAGGTGTCGAGGGAGATAAAGACCATGCCGGCGCGAACCGGGATGTGCCACAGAAAAGACAGGGCCACGGCGAAGAACAGGACAAATCCGGTGAGCAGGAGCGAAACCAATGCAGAGGCCAGGAATGCCGAGCCCAGCCACACCGGCGGCGGGCAGGGCTTGGTGAACACCATCTTCAGGCTGCGGTCGCTCAGGTGAGAGGACATGACGAGCAGGCCGAGGGCGCAGCCGAAAACGATGAGAAACATATTGAGGGTTCGAAAAATGTCCCTTAAGGAATCGAAGCTGGCAACTTTGGAATTGGCGAAGATCGCCGGCAATGTACCCAGCGCGGTCAGCAGCAGAGCCACCAGCCCAAACGCCAGCAGCAACCGGCTGCGGCGAAAGTAGGTGAGAAGCGTCAGGGTATTGGCACGCAAAAGCTCGCCCATTAGTTTTCCTTCTTCTCGCCCGGCGCGTCGCCCTTGAGGATTCGAACAAAGGAATCCTCCAGCGAAGCTCTCTGGAGCGAGCATTCCAGCACGCGCAGCCCGGTCTGCCGGGCGTAATCCATAAACTCATAAAGCTGCGCTTTGGGAATGTGGCCGCGCACGGTGTTGCCCTGGCGCTCGGTCACCGTCAGGTAATCCGGCACGCTGCCGTTGGCTTCCACTGCCACAGAGTAAAGGTCCTGGTCAAGCGTCATCAGGTTGTGGAGATCGTCCTGGGCAATCACCTTGCCTTGTTCGAGGATGGCGACGCGGTTGGCCAGCATCTCAATTTCCGAGAGCACGTGGGAGTTCATCACGATGGTCGCGCCGCGTTGGTGGATCTCGCGCAGGACTTCGCGGAATTCCCGGACGATGATGGGGTCAAGGCCGCGTGTGGGCTCGTCAAGGAAGAGCAAGCGTGTTTCCCGAATCAGGCACTGGGCAATTCCCACCTTCTGCTTCATGCCTTTCGAACACTTGGCCAATGAGAGTTTTTTGAAGGGGCCCAGTCCCAGGCGCTCCAGGATGTCGTCGACGGCTTTCGCCGGCGCGCGTTCGCCATAAAGCGATGCGTAATATTTCGTCGCCTCCTCCACCGTGAGGTAAAGGTGGTAGTGCGGCTCTTCCGGCAGGTAGGCAACCGAGGAGTAAAGTGACGAGCCCAATTCGGGAGTCCGTCCCATGACTTCGATCTTGCCGGAGGTGGGTTTGAGCAGGCCGAGGAAACAATACATGGCCGTCGACTTCCCCGCCCCGTTCTGCCCCACCAGCGCGAAGAAATCGCCGTCGCGGACCTCAAGATTCATGCCATCCAGCGCGCGAATCTTCGGCCCCACCCAGCCGCGGCGAAAGTGCATGTGGACGTTTTCGGCAGTAATCACATCGACCCCATGCAGTAACGTTTGTTGAGCGCCATCATGATTTGAGCGTCCGTCTGTTTTTCGAATTTTTCCGCCGCCAGCGCCTTTTTGATCTTGGTCGACGTGTTACACGTGCAGTCCGCGACGCGATTGTCACACCCGCAGGGACAGTCCATGTGCGCGGCGATGCGCTTGCCGCGCTCGTCGAGCTTGATCGATTCTTCCTTGGGGGGTGGTGGCGGCACGGGCCCCGGAATAGGCGGCTGTTTGGTAACCTGCTTTTTGTATTCCTCTGCCGAGATGGCAATCCCGCTCTTGGTGATTTGGCGATTCATCTTAAGGAGACTGTCGAAGGCTACCTCGGCGTTGCCCAGCCCTCCGACTTCGTAGAGCTGCACCTTGCCGTCCACCCCCACCAGCACGGTGGTGGGATACGCGCTCACGCCGTATTGCTTTCTGATTGCACCTTCATCAATGCCGACGGGAAAATCCAGCTTCAATTCCTTCCAGAAGCCTTCCACCGCGTCGGGCTTTTCTTCGGCGTCAACCGCCAGCAGGATGAAGTCCTGACTCTTGTGCGCGTTGTAATATTCATTCAGCTCCGGCATCTCGTCGCGGCAGGGCCCACACCAGGTAGCAAAGAAATTGATGACCATGACCTTCTTGCCAATGTTTTCAGAAAGCTTGAAGGTTTCGCCCTGCGTGGTCTTCAGCTCAAAGTCGGGAGCAAACTTGCCCTGCCAGGCGGCGCGCCTGTTCATGCCCCAGCCGGCATCTTGAAATTCCCTCTCCGTCGGCTCAGGCTTTACCTTCCAGTGGATGACCCCCACGAGTGTCGCCATCAACAGGATCATCACCGGCAAAAACGGAGACTTCACACGGCCTCCCGCGGGGTCTGAAGCTGGGCTGGAGTTAATTGTCTGCAGGACGCTGGGGGCAAAGGTTTCACCCCGCCGCAGCGGCGTGAGGCAGGCCGAGAGTCGCCTTCTACGTGTTCATCCACAATTGGGTCTATATATGCCCCGCCCACTTACCTCTGTCAAGCCAATAAAGGAAGTTCACGGTTGACCGCCGACAGTTAATAGTCAAGGCGTTCTCGAAGCCCACTATGCACTGTAAACTATGAACTGTGAACTGCAGGCTTCCCGATCGTACTTGAAGGTTAGTTTCGGATACATTCTGTGTTGGTTGGAGTGCGGCTATTCCGCCAGGGCAAATTGCATCTCGCGCGTGTTCTGAACCACCTTGGAAGCGTCGAGAATCTCAAAGCGCACGACGCCCCCGTCGTATCCGAAATCGGCGATAACACCGGGGCGAATCTCATCGCTTTCTCTGATTCGGTCTTCGCGCAACGTGATGGTCATCGTGTCTGATTCCCGATCGTAATTCACTCTCATGGGTTTGACCCTCCCATATACTTGCCGATTTTAGTCGGGAACGTCTTTGCTGAGCTTGCGGATGATGGACTTGGCCAATCCATCGTGAATCTCGTTATGGCGGGGCACCGGCTGTGATTTCTTGGTTGCGGGGTTCGTGTACCAATCGTGACTCCCGCCGTGGCGGACCAGGTGGCACCCCAGTTCCTCGATCTTCCGGATGAGGTCGCGCCGCTTCATTCCGCCACGACCAGGTCTTCCACCTTCCGGACGTAGGGCACTTCGCCCGATTCGAGATCGGCCAGCAAATCCTTCAAGTTGCTGACGAGTTCCTTTTTAGACTTGCCTTGCGTCTCATAGTCCGGATAGTCGTTCAGGAAACCCAGGTAATAGTCTCCATCCTGCCAGTACGTAAACTTGAGCGTTTTCATGCCGCAACTCCTGTGATTACACTTGCGGGCGGCGCTTGCCCACGCGCGCAGCCGTACTTCTTCCTAACGAGTGTACAACGGTTTCCTGCAACTTGGTATGACGGATGCGTACAAGCATTTGCTGGCTGAGGCACTCGTCGAAATAACGCCGCATGAAGATTTTTCTGCCTCCGTGTCCCTCGCCGATTCGTTCCGGGTGGGCCAACGTCTATTCGGCCTGCTCGCGGGGAATTTCGCGGTCAATAAGATTCTTCAGAGCGTGATTTAGCCATCGCCGCCGCGCTAAAGGCGAACCCCGCCAAGCGGCACATCGTCACGTCCGAGGTGGAACACTCCTCGGTGCTGAATTACTGCATGGCGCTGGAAAAGCAAAGCCAAGATTCACCACAGAGCGCACAGAGGTCACAGAGAAGAGCTCCCCAGTCTGTCTCTGTGTTCTCTGTGCCCTCTGTGGTGAATGGCTCTTCGGACGGCTACCGCGTCACCTACTTGCCGGTAGACCGCGAGGGCTTGCTATTTTGTTCTGGTTTAACTGCCCACTGACCACTGATCACTGACCACTGCCTTTCCGACCGGCCACAAGTTTCATGCGCCGAAAGGCATTGGCGCGCTATACGTCCGGCGCAAATCGCCGTTCTCGCCGTTGGTACACGGGGGGCATCAAGAGCGCAATCGGCGAGGTGGGACGGAAAGCGTGCCGCTGATTGTGGGCATGGGAAAAGCTGCCCAACTGGCCCGCAAATACTTGCCTGATTATGAGAAGAAAGTTCGCCCGCTTCGGGACAAACTGGAGGAAGGTATCTTAAGTTCGATTCCGGATACGGAGTTGAACGGTCACAAAACGCAGCGACTCGCCAATACCGCAAACATCACTTTCCACGGCATCGAATCCGAAGCGCTGCTAATTCTACTCGATAAGGAAGGCATTTGCGCGTCGTCCGGGTCCGCTTGCCTCGCTGACTCTGACGAGCCCTCACACGTTATTAAGGCAATGAAACCTAACTCCGCCGCCTCGCGGCATATGATTCGTTTTTCGCTGGATGCGGAAAACCCGGCTTCAAACACAAAGACAGTGCTGGCCATTCTACGAGAGGCAGTTCTGGCACTACACGTTTGACTGCGCGGCGGCTTCAGTCTCGTCATCTCCGGCTCCGGCTTGGTGTTCACTCATCGCACGCATGCCAAACAGGAGCGCATGTGCGGCACCGGAACGACCCGCAGTGCGTAAGTCAGTGTGTAGCTACCCATCCAGCATTTCATTCCACCATAAGGCGAGGGGGTCGGAGTCGGCGGGACGAAACCTGGCTCTTGCGAGTATTGAACGCACTGCGGCAATGACATCCCTCCGCTCCTTTCCCTCCGCCCAAGCGCGGATGATCTCAGCAGTAGAGATGATGGAAAGCTGCGGCGCATTTTCTCGAGCGAGTCGCCGAGCCTTCCTCTCATCCGTAGCTAAGACCAGATTACGCGATTGCGCGATCGCAAGGCTCATCGCCTCGCCGTCGTCGAGCTCCAACGCATAGGTTACGTACAGGTCTTCTTCCGCAACTCCTTCAATTTGGCACGGCGTGAGGACTCCGGCGGCAATCAGCAACTGGAGATCGACAGCTTCGGGTCGGCCCTCAGCTTCAAGAGGGCGCAAATAGAGACTCTCCTCAGAAACAGCGGAGCAAACCATTCGCGAGGGCGCGATAACCCGAACAATTTCGGCCACGCGGCCAGTGGCGAGGAGATTGATGAGAACGCAAGTATCGAGTACAGCCGATCTGTCGGTGATCACGCTTGCTTACTCCTACCTGCCCCCTAATGATTGGGCTAGATCAGGAGCAATCGGCCTGAACTCCCCGCCGTTCTCCACGTGGATTTTGTGGTCGAGCAGTTCAACCTGAAGGCGGGCAGAAACCCTGTCAGTTCGTAAGAACCGGACCAGTTGCCCTTCGCTCAGGAATCCTTTCCGAAATGCCTCCACCGCAAGGCTAACATACCTTGGCGGCATTAGTTCTCTCAAAGGCGGATTGGCATCGATTTCCAGTAGCTTTTGGGCGTGCTGTACCTTAAACCCCTCCGCACCAAGGCGCTCCCAAGTTCCAGCGGGGAGTCTTGAAAGGTCCTCCAAACGCAACACCAGGGCTTGAACAGAAACCTGATATAAGTTGGCCAGATTACACACATCCGCTAGGGTAATTCCTTTGGTTGATGCATTGTGAAGCTCGCTGAATCTGCGGTTGAGGCCTGGCGCTGGCATCAGGAAGCATTTCGCAAAGCTGTCGGCAATCCGTTCCTTTCCGACCGGCTTCTTGTCGGTCCTGAGTACCGTTACTTCCACCCGGTAACGCGTCGTTAGGAAATGACCGTACTCATGCGCTAGCGTCCAATTGCGTCTATCGCGAGGATGATCCGCATTTACTCCAACGCAGGCGCCCACAACGTCGCTATAACCAAATAACCCAGCGATCTTGCTCGCCATCGGGTAAAAGAAGGTTCTGATTCCTACATCATTCTCCAATCTGTCCCTCAAATTACCAATGGGTCCGTCTCCCATGCCGAGACGATTGCGCTCCGCTGTGGCTATATCCTCTGCAATGCGCTCCGGCGTCGTTCCCCTTGTGTCGTATTCCGGGGGGAATCGTATGGCCAAGGGCACTCCTACGATTCGTTCCAGTTCAACGTAGTCCTCCGCACGGTTCTGAAGTTCGATTGCTGCCTGATCATAACTGACGTCTAAGTCTTTCTGAGAGGCTCTGAACTGCGGGACCAGGCTCTCCGCAACAACTCGTTTGCTCACCAAATCAGATACCGCTCTTTTGTACAGCTTGGCAAATTTCACAACCTCCTGGGAAGTGACCTTTCGTTCTCCCTTTTCGATTGCTACAACGGTGGTACGAGCCATTCCAAGATGGTCGGCAACCTCTTGCTGCGTCATGCCCGTCGCTTTTCGCGCTTCTTGCAACCGCAATCCCAGGTTTCGTGGATCAACTTGTTCCGAAAGCAAGCTCATTGTTAGCTCCCATTGTGTTAGGCCGCTTCTTCAGGGCGTATGTGTGCCTTTAGCAACTTCTTCTGGCCCATTTCGGCGGATTAATTTGGCCATTAGGCATCCAGCGCTCCCATATCTTGCAGAAAGAGCATAAACCTCGAATATGACAATGTCAACAATTTTATAGTATTTCATAAAAATATGTCAACTGGCGGTAGGAAGAAGTCTACAGTTGATAGTCGATAGTCAAGAGCCAAGACGTTTTCATTTCTTACCGTGAACTGTAAACTATGGACGGTGAACTCTTTGCCAGCATTCCTCACTGTTGAATTACTGCATGGCGCTCAGTAGCGGCGGGTTTACCCCGCCACGTGGCGGCGTGAAGCCGCCTCTACGGCAAATGGACCAGGGCTATCGCGTCACCTACTCGCCGGTCGACCGCGAGGGCTTTTGACTCCTGACTCCCGACTCCTAACTTGCGATGCTTACAACACCTGCGATTTTGGAATTTGGCGAGGGTACTTGACATGCTTATTGGCTTTGTTGTATGCTAATTACAACACTGTGCAAGGGAGGTGCAAAGTGGCTTCAACGTTTGGGTCCTACTTCAAGGAACTGAGGACGAGGAAGGGATGGAGCCTGCGCCGGTTCTGTGAGTCGCACGGGTATGACCCTGGCAACATCAGCCGGCTCGAGCGAGGAGTTTTTCCTCCTCCCGAGTCGCCGCAGAAGCTGCGGGAGTACGCCAAGGCTCTAGCCCTGAAGGAGGGGGGCGAAGAGTGGCTCGAATTCTTTGACCGAGCTGCCGCATCTCGTGGGCAGCTTCCCCCTGACCTCCAAGCCGACGAGAAGCTTCTCGGGCGACTGCCGGTGCTGTTCCGCACCCTCCGGGGGAGAAAGGTTACGCCGGAGAACCTCGATCAACTCGCGAAATTGATACGAAGGGAGCACTCCGATTAAGCTCCGCGTCCGCCGTCTCTCCTACAACGAAATCCGCAGGATATCCGAGCAGTTCTTGCGCGAATTTCATGCAGAGGGCTCAATCCCGACACCCATCGAAGAGATTGCCGAAATCAAATGCGGCCTCGACATCATCCCCTTGCCCGGATTGCGCGACCTTCTTGAGATTATGGTTTTATTTCCAGCGACTTGTCTTGCATCACCCGATTCCCCTACAACGTGGGCCAAAATAATTCTTGACTTTCTATATTTTCGGTATAGGATATAGGATATGAATATAATACAGCGAACAGAGAACCTGCTTGCCGAAACAGAGCGGAACCTAATTGGACTCGCAAACGAGGCCGGGGCCGCTCGCGACTATGATCAGGCGGCTTCGCTCATCGAGCTGGCCCGCAAGATTAAACAATTGGGTGAACAAGTTCGAGCCACCGCGTCGAAGGTGGCGGAGGCGCCCAATCCGCTAGACGCGTTGATGAAGCTTCAGCCCGTCGCAGAAAGCAAGGTGTCGATCAGGAGTCGCAACAAATTAGGGCAGTACCCAAGATTTGTCCGCGAAGGCGACAACCTAGTTAAGATCGGATGGTCTAAATCCCAAAAAGCAGAGTATGAGCACAAAAGCCCGAAGCGGGTGCTTGCGGTTCTCTGTGACTCCCTGACGGGCGCAAACGGAAAGCGAATCATGATGGACAAAGTACTACCACTTAAGGACCCCGTGACCGGATCTGCTTTTCCGGATTATCAGTCTTACGTCTGCCTTGCTTGGCTAAGGTCTGCCGGACTTGTGATCCAGCACGGAAGACAAGGCTACTCATTGCCAAAAGGGATTGAGTTCGAAAAGTCAGTCGAGGCCCTTTGGGCCAATCTTCCGACGCGCTAGCGAAGATGGGCACGGCGTTTCGACAGCACATTGCCATGGCGGGTGGACTGCTATGAAGGATGGAAGCAGGACTAAAGACGTTCTGGGGAACATCGATACTTACCCCGCAACCGCCTACGAGGCGCTTGATCTGAACCGGCTGGCCTCCTTCACGATATGCTGGATGCAGGAGCGCCACATTCCCACAACTTTCGAGAATATTGTTGTGGCTGCCTTTAGAATGTTTCCCGCGAAATTCGCGCTTGAAGGGTACCCCAATTATCCCGACGCAACGCGAGTGAATAGGGCTCTATTGCAACTCCGGCCCAAGTACCGCAACTGGGCTCGTGGGAGTGTTCAAAAGGGTTTCGTATTAACCGAGAGTGGTTTGGCCGAGGTGGCGAGGGTTGCCGAGGTCCTCAGCGGCGCCCGCGTGAGCTGGCAGAGAAGACAGAAGCATCACCTGCCTAAGACCATGGATTTGTCTCGGGAACTGGAGCCCATTCAACGGTCCTCCTTATTTGAAAAATGGAAGGGCGGAGACCTCACTACGGCGACGGTGCTCGAGTTACTCGACATGCTCAGCGCGTATGCTTACACGCCGGCGAACGCCTTGGAAGGGCGCATCGGACAACTGGAGCAAGTGGCCATTCAGCAGGGTCGCCAGGATGTCCTCGATTTCTTCAAGTCGGTCCGCAAGTTCTTCGCGGACAAGTTGAAAGGTGAATGAGGTGATTAAATGGCTGAATATCCGTTGCAATTTGCGACAAGACAGATCCGGCGGGCCTTTGAGCGCGCCATTGGCCGCAGCATCCCCAAAATCCTCACGGAACTGATAATGAACGCTGATGATAGCTATCGTCGACTCTCTCAGGCAGGGACGCCCGTCGAAGATCCTGCCCCAATTACAGTGCTGTTCGACAAACGAAGAAAGCGGTTTACGGTGGTGGATCGCGCTGAGGGCCTGACGGATGAAGAGATGAAGGACCGCTTCGTCGTGTACGGCCAGGAATCAGCAGATCGATCCCGCGGGCTCAGAACGCGCAGCCTATTCGGGAAGGGGCTACGCGATGTCCTTTTCACGCAGCACCTAGGCCAGGTGAAGTCCATCGAAGACGGAAAGTTCTTCAATTGCCGGCTTCGGTGGAAGCAAGTCGAAGGACAAGAAAGGCCTGTTGTAGAAATAAAGCCCCCAAGCCGCGTTACGCCGGAGCTCCGTGAAGCGTTAGGAATTCCGGCCAACGGCACCTCTGTTGAGCTTCAGCTCGCCGAAGGCGTACGGAATCCTCAGACCGAGACGAGGGTGTTCACTCGACGGAAAAAGGCGAGACGCAGGCAATCACCGTTTGACTCTTTCCCACCGCGCTGACCTATGTAGCGCCGACCTTTAGGTCGGCAATTTTCTCGTATTCCAGCAATGCTGACCTAAAGGTCAGCGCTACATTTAAGTCACTGCTTCCAGCGAGGAACCCACAGCTTCTCCGGAGGCGTCAGGAATCGCTTCCAGTCGACAGTCAGCGACCCCGAAAACGGCCAATCTTCCGGTCGCTCGCACAAACCTTTGCGGACAGGATTCATCCAGATATAGAAGGCAACCGCCTCCCAGCTCTCATCCGGTCTCAGAATATGGTCGTAAGGCCTATCCTGCCAGAGACGCTTTTGGCTTCTCTGTTTAAAGGCAAAACCCGATCGCTGTTTGAAGGTTTTGACGAATTTTAGGCAATCGGCTGCAGGGTGCGTCCCGTTGGTCAACAGGTGTAAATGATCCGGCATGAAACAGTACGCCTGGATGTCAAAGCCGTGCGTGCGCGCTTCTTCCACGAGGAAGCCCAGCGCCTCTGCCACAAGCTTTCCGTCCTGAAATCTTGGAATACGGTCCAGCGTGCAGGTTGTAAGGAAGTACCATTGATGCCCGAGGTAGGAGGAGCGCGGCAACCGAATGTTTTTGCGCCGAAATGTTATCGCCATGTCTTTGTAGCGCCGACCTTCAGGTCGGCACTTTTGCTGTTTTCCACAGTGCTGACCTAAAGGTCAGCGCTACATCTCAGTTATCCTCACGGATTTGTAACGCCGACCTTTAAGTCGGCACCTTTGTTGTTTTCCTATCGTGCTGACCTGAAGGTCAGCGCTACACACCAGTTCGCGCCGTCCGCAGCCTCGGCGACGACGCGTAGACTGTGGTCTCAAACAGTTTTACGTCATCCTCCATCATATTCCGATGCCGTCGGAGCCGCCGCACATGCTTCTGCGCATTCCGCAGGCGCCTGAAATTTGTGGCCCCGACGGCGATCCCACGCCACACGTCTACCACAGTGTAAATCTGCAACTTGGTTTTGCTTCGAATCATGTTTCTACCCCTTTGAGAGACGGTTGTGCCAATCGAAGACATTAGTGTATTCGAGAAAGCTGCATAGTTCCGCGAGGCCACTCTTTTTAAAGGTTGGCCGAAATAGCTGGCGGGAGAACAGATCGCGGCGCGCATCGTTCGAGACAATTGAAAACCGCGATACTGTTGGGTCCGTCAGCAGGACGTCGTTGAACCGTAGCAATCCTGAATAGACCGGGGTCGAATGCTCCACCTCGTAAAGACCTTCGATGATGTTGCGGCCGGACGCCACCCATACAACATCAATTTCACGCAGGACTGTACGTACCTGGTCAAAGCCAGCGGGCAGCTCGGGCCGTAACGAAAAACGTTTGGTCAGTGCCCAATCGAGTTTTCCGATGTCGTTGTCAGGAATACAAACGTCGTAGCCTTTAATGTGTCCAATTCCAGCGAGCAAGGATTGGACTTGTGCATGCGTCAGGTCCCTCGCCTCGCGGAGCCGCCCCGCGTCCATGCTGTGCTCAAGGGCATCGAATCCCACGTAACCTTCTACGTTGAACCGCCCCTGTCGGGCGACGTACAGCTCGCGTGTATTGGTTCCCGCGATGAGTTGCACCTTGTACTGCCCATCTTTTGCCACTTGGGCATTGTGAAAGACCTCTTCGAAATCTGCATAGGGGACGAAGAGCGGAGGCGAGCCATCGTCCAGGAGGAAGCACAAGAACGCATTGTGGCCGCCGAGTTGTCGCAGGTCGACCTCGCGCAGTCCGAAAAAGGTGCGGCCGCGGGGATGCACTTTAGAATATCGGAAATAAATGCGGGCTGCTTCATCGCCGACCGTGAAGAGCGATTCACTTCCCTTGACCTTCCGCACTTCACCGAAGCGTTCTCGAAGCGTATCCAGGACCTTGGCTTTGTGCAGATTTGGCATTTGTCTGGGAATTCTACACCAGAATACATTCCACCGCCTCCACTTCGTTTCAAGCTGTCGTTTCAAGCTGAATCAGCGTCGTTCACCTTGGATCGAGGAATACCTTAGCATTGCCGCCGACCGAGCGAGGCTGGCCTGGGAGGGGAAACTCCCGCGACGGCCTGTGGATCGCCCTGTATACGTCCCGAGGCCAACCGACCGAATTGCCCAGATGCCCCTGGAATTAGTGCGCTCCAGGCAGGCTATGCGTCAAATGCACATCAACGCTGAGTGAGCCACTAAGCAGAACCCATTTGAGGCTTGATTCCTTAACCGATCCGAGGGAGCGCAATGCGGATATTTCAAGTCTATTCGCACCTGAACGGGCACGAGTGGCTACTGGTGCACCATCCTGAAATCTGGAAGGAAATCCAAGCAATTATTAAACCGATAGACGCTGATAAGTACAAGACTAAGGTCAGCAAAGAGAAGACGATGAGGGGAAAACTCTTGTACTCCCCTGCGGCACTTAACGCGAGATTCAGCGAGGATTTCAAAAAGGCAGAATGGGAAGAAAGCCGGACGAGTTATTAGGTCACAGAGGATTACAATCTTATTAGGAAAACCCTACATCTGCCGCCCGACGAGCAAAAACGCGAAATCGAGGCAGCGGGTCGACGTCCGATTTTCTCTTACAACCAAACCGACTTCGTTAAGAAGCGAGTGGCTGTTGAAATTCAGTTCGGAAAGTACAGTTTCATCGCCTACGACCTATTCGTGAAACATATGGCCTTCTATGTGGGCGACGCGATAGACGTGGGGGTTGAGATACTTCCCATGAAATCAATGCAAGAGCAAATGTCCTCTGGGGTAGGATACTATGAAAGTTCCCTGTACGATGTTGTGCGGCAAGGCCGAGGGGTTCCCGCCGTCCCCCTAGTTCTTCTCGGCATCGCTCCGTAGTTCTTCCTTCATTCGATCTTGATGCGCTGACTCATCTAGCGTCGGGCTCTTCAGGTGCATTTCACTCCCCATAAAAGCAAAACCCCGCCGGAGGCCTTTCGGTCCTAGAGCGAGTGTTAGAGGACCGCGGCCTACGGAAGGACCTTGATTTCCTCATGCGGCCAACGTATACGAAGGAGGGTGGTTCCAGGGTGCAGCCCGACGCCGTCATTCATCTTCCCGAGAATAGAAACCTCGTTTCAGATGCAAAGGTCTCGCTAGTCGCCTATGACGAGTACACTAGTGCCGACAACGACGCCGCCCGGGCGATCGCAATCCAGCGACATGTGGCCTCCGTTCGTAACCACATAAACGCGCTCTCTGGCAGCAATTATCAGTCAATCGAGGAACTGAAATCGCTCGATTTCGTCATAATGTTTGTCCCAATCGAACCGGCGTTTATACTCGCCGTCGCGAGCGACGGCCGACTTTGGCAGGATGCTTGGCAGAAAAATGTTCTCCTGGTCAGTCCAAGCAGCCTGCTGTTCGTCGTTCGCATCGTCGCCAACCTGTGGAGGCAGGAGCTACAAAAGCGAAGTGTCCAAGAGATCGTGAAGCGCGGAGCTGACCTGTACGACAAGTTGGTGGGCTTTGTTGAAGACCTCAAAACGCTAGGCCAACGCTTAGCGCAAGCAAGAGACAGTTACGATAGCGCCTATTCGAAGCTCTACTCTGGTAAGGGCAATGTAATCCGTCGAGCTGAAATGCTCAAAGAACTGGGTGTTAAGCCTTTGAAGGCTTTACCGGCTGAATTGGTCGAGGCTGCCCTCGAAACACCGGGGCTTTCGGCGACATCGGAGGACGAAAGCGAAAAAGTGCAAGGCGGGGAGGTATAGGTCAACTAGGGGTGCTGGTGTCAATTTGGATGGGGCACTCGCCGTTGCTGGCGCTGGCGTAAAGCTTGTAGAGGGGGCGATTGTCTCCTCCCCAGGGGTTGGAGTTCTGAAGTAGGTAGGCCCAAACCTCCTCGGTCGAGAGGAATTCAATGGGATTCGATACCCAGACGCGGGGCAAGTCAGGATGCCGCCGCAATCCGTTGCGCGTTTGGCGCGCTGCCATGGTTTGGGCGCGGGACCACCTCGGGCGCGGTCAATCCGCAATTTCGAGAATTTGGTAAGCCAGTAATCAGGTCTGGTCATGGGGGGCGGTAGACAGTAGGCCGTAGACGGTAGACAGGAGCTAGGATTCAGGAGTCAGGAGTAAGGAAGCAGAAGGCGGCGAGCGCGGGGGGGTGGCTACGCGAGGCAAAGAGATCATTGGTTTAACGGGTGGATGGTACGAACGGTAATGGCCGCGACCTTGTTGATGGGCTTTTCCGATCTTTCGCTGGTGATGAATTCTTCGGCCCCGACAGAAAGCGCCGCCGCAATGTGAAGGGCATCCATGGCATGAAGATCAGAAAAGGTCAGCTTGCTCATTTTTCCAGCCCGGGGTCGTTGCGCTGTTCGGAGACTTCCTTGTCAATCTCATCCCAGCCCAGGGGTCTTTCTCCCGAGGCCATAATCTGACTCCGAATTTCCCAAAGGCGCTTCCCCAACGAAGTGCGCGGCTGGTAGGGCGGCAATCTCCTTCCCTCGGACGCGGATGGCATTTCGGTAGCCCGGTTCCTCATATATGTCTCCCCTGACCACTACTCTAACACAACGCGTAAAAGAACTCCTTCTGGATGGGGCATTCGCCGTTTCCGGCGCTGGCGTGTAGGGCCGAGCGGCGCTCGGCCTGGGCCGAATGCCATTCGGCCCTACAACAAGCGTAAAGCTTGTAGAGGGGGCGATTATCCCTACCCCAGGGGTTGGGGTTCTGAAGCAGGTAGGCCTAAACCTCTTCGGTGGAGAGGAACTCAATGGGGTTCGACACCTAGACGCGGGGCAAGTCCGGATGCCGCCGCAATCCGTTGCGCGTTTGGCGCGCTGCCATGGTTTGGGCGCGGGTGGAGCTTTCGGCGCGGCGCGCTCCGAGGTGCAGGATGGCTTCTCCCCAATGGCCAACGCGCTGCTTCACCAGGGCGTTGACCGGGTCAATCTTCATCCGCTGCGTACACCAGCGGAAAGTGCGGTTGGGCGGCGGGTAGCCGCGGCCAAACCAACCAGTGCCTAGTGGCCAGTGACAAGTGGCGAGCGGGCCTTGCTGCTTACGTCGCACACGCCGCTGTCGGTGCTGTGTTGCTGGCCACTTGTCACTAGTCACTTGCCACCGCTCTTCCAGCAGGTTGGCGTCAATATTCAGGTTGTGCTGCTCGGAGCACTTGCGCATGCGGTCGAGCGTGCCTTCGATCATTTCGACAATGGCGGGAATCTCCACGCGCGTGTCCGTGCAAAGGACCGCGATGGGCTTTTTTCGCTGTTCGGCGGGGATGGACAGAACGGCGTCGAAGATCAGCGACGCCAGTCCGTCGGCTGACGGATGCTGTTCCTTGCCGCCGCTAAAACCGACCAGCCAGGGCCGTTGGTCTTCCAGGTAGAGTTGGCGAAGTGAAGCTTTGATTTCCTGAAACATCATCACTCCCGTCGCGGGGAGTATATACCCCTCGCTTACATTTTCAAGTAATGTCTTTAAGACATCATCAGTCAGCGTAGGACGGACCTGAATTGCAGGTCCGGGGTTGTTGAGGAATCCAGGAAGAGCGCCCCGATGAATCGGGGCGCTATCCCGGGCGGGAGGCCTGTGGAGAGCAGTAGGCACAAAGCAGTAGGCAGTAAGCACAGTGGGGCTTGGCTTTGGACCCCACCTCTGGATAATCTGTCCAGACGATTGATCCAGTTAATTTGTCCAGATTATTTGTCTGGATGTTCCACGATAAGGGCTGGGGGCGAGGCGCTGAGCGCGAGGTGCTGACGGGGGGCGCTGGGCGAGGTACTGGGGGCAGGCGGACAAATTGTCCTTGATTCCGACCCGGGGCGAAATTCCCCTCCGGGCAAATGCCCCGAATGTCGCGGAATTGTGGGGTATCCACAATGCCCCGACGGCAGCTCGCGGTAACCCCTGCCGTACCCCTGCGGCCCCTCAGCCCACGAGCGTCATGCACCGGGGGTCAAAATCCGAGCGCGGTCGCAATCTGCTCACTCTTGCATCGGGTGCTTATGCTTTTTGGGCCGCTTGTTGTATTCCAGGATTTTCTTGCGCAAGCGAATGGATTGGGGTGTGACCTCGACGAGCTCGTCATCGGAGATGAATTCGATGGATTCTTCCAGGGTGAGCGGGCGAAAGGGGATCAGGCGAATGGCTTCGTCGGCCACCGAGGCGCGCATGTTGGTCTGCTTCTTTTCTTTGACCACGTTCACATCCATGTCGTCCCAGCGCGAGTTCTGACCCACGACCATACCTTCATAAACCTCCAGGCCCGGCTGCACGAACAGCTCGCCGCGCTCCTGAAGGTTCCACAGCGCGTAGGCAGTGGTGCGGCCGGCGCGATCGGCGATCAGCGAGCCCGTGAGGCGCGCCGGCAGGTCGCCCTGCCAGTCCACGTAACCGTCGAACAAGGTGTTCATCACCGCCGTGCCGCGCGTCGCTTTCAGGATTTCTCCGCGCAGCCCGATGAGCCCGCGGGAAGGAATGGCGAATTCCAGGCGCACCCGGCCGCTCTGCGCGTGCCCCGTGCCGTGGCTCACAATCTTGTGATTGATGCCCTTGCGCATGCCGATTTCCTGCATCAGCACGCCCACAAATTTCTCGGGAACGTCGATGATGAGTTGTTCCGAAGGTTCCTGGAGCTTGCCGTCAACTGTTCGCGTGATGATTTCGGGCTTCCCCACCGCGAGCTCGTAACCTTCGCGCCGCATCATCTCGATCAAGATGGCCAACTGCAGTTCGCCCCTGCCCATCACTTTAAAGGAGTCGTGGGTGCCCATATCCTCCACGCGGATGGACACGTTGGTGAGCAGTTCTTTGTCGAGCCGCTCGCGCAAGTGTCGCGAGGTCACGTACGTTCCATCCCGCCCCGAAAAGGGCGAGGTGTTTATCGTAAAAACCATGGAGATGGTGGGCTCATCAATGGGAATGTGCGGCAGCGGCGCGGGGAATTCAGCGCTGGTCACGGTCTCGCCGATGGTGATGCCCTCGACTCCGGCGATGGCGACGATGTCCCCGGCCTCGGCGGATTCAAGGTCGGTGCGCTCCAGCCCTTCGAAACCGTAGAGTTTGGTAATGCGGGTCTTCTGAAAACTTCCGTCCAGTTTGGCGATGGCCACTTCGTCGCCGCGCCGCAGCGTGCCGGAAAAAATGCGGCCCAGCGCCAGGCGTCCGTGGTACTCGCTGTAATCCAGGTTGGCAACCAGAAGCTGAAGCGTGGCGCCCGCGTCGCCGGCGGGTGCGGGAATAGCGCGCAGAATGGTTTCGAAGAGCGGCTGAAGGTTTTGCGAGGCGCCATCCAGAGACTCACGGGCGATGCCGTCCTTGGAGATGGAATAAAGGACGGGAAATTCGAGTTGGTCCTCGGTGGCGTCGAGATCGATGAACAGATCGTAGACTTCGTTCAAGACTTCCTGCGGGCGCGCGTCGCTGCGGTCGATCTTGTTGATCACCACGATGGGAGGCAGCTTGGCCTCCAGCGCTTTGCGCAAGACATAACGAGTCTGCGGCAGGGGGCCCTCACTCGCGTCCACCAGCAGCAGCACGCCGTCCACAAGTTTCAGGGCGCGCTCCACCTCGCCGCCAAAGTCGCTGTGGCCGGGCGTGTCCACAATGTTGATGCGCGTGCCGTGATAGGTGATGGCGGTGTTTTTGGCCAGGATGGTGATGCCGCGCTCGCGCTCAAGTTCATTGGAGTCCATAACCCGCTCCACCA
>JBEKNU010000133.1:0-19849 GCA_049522495.1 Terriglobia bacterium | reverse complement strand
GTCACCCTGCTGCGCAAAGAAATGGTCGACCACCCCGAAAGCCCCCAATCCTTGGGCTTCCAACTCACCGACCGCGCCCTCACCCAGGCCGCCGACGCGTGAAAAATGTAGAAACTCCAGACACAGGCAAGAGTGCCTGTGCCACCCATGACTTGTTCATGAGCGCTTTTTCCACAGCTTTCGGGTTTCTATCCATCACCGTCAAGTAGGCGCGCAAGGAATTTTCGATTGACGATTTTCGATTGCCGATTGACGGACGAGGCGTGGACGGAGCTTTCCGGACGCCTGCGCCCTTGCTCCCATTCCTGGAGCGAGCGCGGGCTGACGGTGTAGCGCGGACCGCCGGCTATGCGGTCTGTGGTTCTTCCTTAGATGCACGCTCCCGAACCCGAGGGCAGGCTCCTATTTTTGAGATTAGTGGTTTTTCCTACGGAAGAACCGCGGACCCCAAAAACGGGGGCCGCGCTACACGAACAGGCTAGCGCGTGGCGCAACATTGCCTTTTCATGTATGCGCCGCACGAACACGGGCAATATGTCTGTCCCCGCATCTCATCCGTGGCCTGTTCTGGCTTCCTAACGGTCGCCGACATAAAATGTAATGTAGGCGCCACCCGCCGGGCCTAGAAAGGCATGCAGGTGTGGCAACGCAGTTGCTCGCCTGATGCAGGAGCCGGGGCCACTCCCCCTTTTGTTCTACCTAGGGCTCCCAAGGCATATCGCGGAGAACAAGCATGTCCATAGAGTCTCGCGGAGGCTGGCTCTTCTCGCTGAGGGTAAAGCTCCTAGCTGTCCTAATTCCATTAATGGGAATCTGCATGTTGGTGGCCATGGTGGGGCTCAGCAAGTTTCTTCAGGAGTTCTTCCATCACAGCGCGGAGGCTGAGACAGCACAGCTCGGCCAGACGGTCACGTCGGCTCTGCGGCAGTCAATGTTGAGGGGGTCTGAACACCCCCTCAGCGACAACCTGGCGGATTTGGAGAAGATTCCAGGCCTCCGGCGGGTTTGGATCATTGACAAGAATGGACGCGTGGCCCACGCCACCGACCGGTCCATGATTGGACGAGTGCTGGACAAGAGCCGGGACCCGGTCTGCACCGTCTGCCACGCCGGCGGGGTCACTCCGGGAGCCCGGACGCTCTTCACTCGGGACGAGACCGGCACGCCTATCCTCCGTTACGTGAACCCCATCGTGAACGAGAAAGTCTGTTGGGGATGCCACGATCCCAAGGTACGTCTGAACGGTGTCCTGTTGCTGGAGGAATCCACCCAGGAAGATCAAGAGGCGATCGGGACCATTCAGCGCCGCTTGGGTGCAACCGGGGGGCTCACCCTGGCCGTCCTTATCGCCATGACATTCTTCCTGACGACCGTTCTCGTGGAGCGACCCGTGCATCGCCTCATGGCTGGCGTGCGCCAGGTGGGGGCCGGGGAATTGACGGTGCGGGTCCCGCTCCGCGGGCGTGACGAACTGGTGGAGCTAGCCAGCAGTTTCAATGTGATGGCCGAAAAACTGGGCCGCAGCCTGAAGGACGTTCGCAACAAAAACACCGAGCTCTCGGTGGTCTACTCCGTGGTGGAGCGGTTGACAAAGACCCTCAACCTCAGAGAGTTGAAGGAGATCAGCCTACGAACCCTGATGGAGGTCCTCGATGCGGATCGAGTCCTGCTTCTGAGTAATATGATGCCGCAAGAGCCCGGAGAAACCCTGATCCGGACGCGTGGCGACCGCCGACTGCATCGCATCGGCCCGACCGCGGAGGGCAGGGGGGTGCAGCTTGAGGGGTTCCCGCCAGAGATCGCCAGCCGCTGGGTGCGGGGAGAACTGCAAGAACCATTGGTGTGGCCCGACGGGCGAGTAGCGGCGATCCCCATCCAGGCCCGCGGCAGGAAGTTGGCGCTCTTGCTGGTCAAGCGGGAACGCCCCTTCGAACACTCGGAGGCAAATCCGATGCTCCTGGGGGCGCTGGCGGAACATATCGGCGTCACCTTCCACAACGCTCTACTTTACAGACTGGCCGTCACCGACGAACTGACTCAACTCTTCACTGTGCGTCATTTCCACAATCGGATTGAGGAAGGCGTCTTGGAATGGGAGCGCCGCCAGCAGAAGTTCGGCCTGCTGATGCTCGACATCGATCATTTCAAGGCCGTCAACGACCAGTGGGGACATCTTGCCGGGGATGAGGTCCTGCGGCAGGTAGCTCGGCTCCTGGCCCGTACCATCCGGGGCGTTGACAGCGCTTACCGCTATGGGGGTGATGAGTTTGCTATCTTGGTTCCCGAGAAGGACCTCGCAGCCGCCAGGGGAGTTGCCGAGCGGGTGCGCCAAGGGGTGGAGGGTCTGAAGGTCCCGCTGGAGGGAGGCGGGAACGTCGCGATAACTGTGAGCGTCGGGATCGCTATTTGCCCCGACGAAGGCGCGTCGGCCCAGAAGTTAGTGGCAGCCGCGGACGCAGCGTTGTACGAGGCAAAACGGGGCGGCCGCAACCGTGTCTCGGACTCCGCCGAGGGAAGGCGTGATTCGTCGAAACCTCAGACCTGAACCGGCTTCAATAGATTCCTTTTGATTCGGCCGGCCGAATCCCATTGACTGGGCAACAAGGCCAGAGGGCGGGTGGCGCGCTACCAGGCAGCGCTCAAGGCGCCGGGTTCACCGAGTGTGCGGCACGACCAATACAACTTGCTTATAAACAAACAGTGGGTCGAGGAGCGACTGAAAACGCCCTTCGAATGTAGGTGAAATTCACCGAAAATGATAGATGTCAAATTATCAGGGGGCAGAATGTTCGCCCCATTTACTGAATTATCGGCCTACGAGGTCTCTAATCTCCCCTAACAATTTGAATAATCAGAAGTTACCCTTCGACTCATGCTCTAACCACTTGGGGCCGAGAAATTCACCGTTCACTGAAATGGAATTTACATGGCCACGCGTCAAATAGCATTATGCCGGGCGTCAGGCGAGGATATCCATGCCCTGAGGGCTTCAGGGTGAAATGTATTATAGGGCGATTCTAACGACCTAGATTTGATTTTGATTAAACCTTTGATTGCGCGGAGGAGTGTTGAACGCCGAAGCCAAAGGCGCGTTCGTGTATTCCGGCCAGGAGTTCCCATCTTTGATTCCCAGAGAGGTGACGCATGAGTACTGTTCCCTTCAATGAAGCACCCCAAGGTAGCGGGGGCTTGATTCAGATTTCCTCGAAAGAGGAATTGATCCGCCAAAAGCTTGAAGACGAAAGACGGCGCCTCGAAAAAGAGGCGGGGCTCGAGAAGCGGGCCGTGCAGCAGTTCCACAAACCTATCGAGCGCGCTTTTACCAAATCCCAGCGCGATCACACCACCATTCTCTTCGGCGGCCTCACCTGGAAGCACGAAAAGCTTCTCCATGGCGCCCTGGAAGGCCTCGGCTACAAGTGCGAGGCGGTTCCAGTTCCCAACAAGCGGGCATTCCAGTTGGGCAAGGAATATGGCAACAATGGCCAGTGCAACCCCACGTACTTCACCGTCGGCAACCTCGTGCAATTCGTGCAGAGCCTGGAGGAGAAAGGCCTGAGCAAGCAGGAAATCATTGACCGTTACGTCTTCTTCACGGCCGGCGCCTGCGGGCCCTGCCGCTTTGGAATGTACGAGGCCGAGTATCGCCTGGCGCTGCGCAACGCGGGCTTTGACGGCTTCCGCGTGCTGCTATTCCAGCAATCGGGCGGGTTGAATCAAGCCGAGGCGGAAGCCGGCCTGGAAATGAACCTCGACTTCTTCCTGAACATCCTCAATGCCCTGAACATCGGAGATGTCCTTAACGACGTGGCCTATCAGATTCGTCCCTTCGAGGTGAATGCCGGCGAAACCGATCGCGTCCTGGACGAGTGCATGGACATGTTGCAAGAGGTTATGCGTCGCAAGCGGCCCTGGACGCTGGAAGGAAAGCTCGCTTCCTTGGTGAGCAAAACAAACTTCGCTGGAACCGCCGAATACCTCGGCAAGTTCCTTAACCAGCTTTACGGCGACGATTACACCGTGGCTCTCAATGAAGTGCGTGACCGATTTAACGCCATCCCCATTGACCGCACGCGCGTGAAGCCCATCGTCAAGATCACCGGCGAATTCTGGGCGCAGACCACCGAAGGCGACGGCAATTTCAACATGTTCAAGTTTCTTGAAAAGGAAGGCGCCCAAGTCTTGGTGGAGCCCATCGGCACCTGGATCATGTACATGATTCACCAGGCTAAGCAACAGATTCGCGATGAGCGCGGGTTGGATTTGATCAAGAAAAACGTTCCCAAGTGGAACCTTAAGGAGCTTTTCGGCAGCCACTTGAACACCCAGCAACGGCTGGCCAAGTTGACCGTGGCGGAAGGAATCTTCAAGCGCGAATACCACCGCTTGATTGACGCCCTGGGCGGTATTGCGCATCACTTGACCGACCAGTACGAACTCCAACGCCTCGGCCATCCCTTCTACAATTCGCGGGCGGGCGGGGGCGAAGGCCATTTGGAAGTCGCCAAGAACATTTACTACTCCAACAAAGATCTTGCCCACATGGTCCTCAGCCTGAAGCCCTTCGGCTGCATGCCCTCCACGCAGTCGGACGGCGCGCAGTCGGCGGTGGTTTCAACTTACAAGGATATGATCTTTATCCCGGTGGAGACCTCGGGCGAAGGCGATGTGAACGCCCACAGCCGCGTGCAAATGGCGTTGGGCGAAGCGAAGGTTCGCGCCAAGAACGAAATCAAGCGGGTACTCGACGAGACGGGCACGACCCTCGAAGATGTGCGCGCCTTCGTGCAGGACCATCCTGAAATGCAGCAGGCCACGTACAAGTACGGGCACAAGAAGGGCGTAGTCGGAGTGGCGGCAAACTTTGTGCTCCACGCCGCCGAGCGAATGAAGGCCGAGAGCCGCGAGTTGGTGGCGGTGAATTGAAGAGCAGGTGCCAGGTATCAGGTGTCAGGTGTCAGAAGGGTAGCGCGGAGCTGTTTTGTAAGTCCGCGGCTCGTGACACTTGATACCTAATGATTAAGTGGCGAGGTAGCGGGCATGGCAAAAAAAGTGAAAGCAGTCCCGGTAGGTACACACACCATCACGCCTCACCTGTCGGTGCGCGAAGCGCCCAAAGCGATTGAGTTTTACCAAAAAGCCTTTGGGGCGAAGGTGCTGGGTGTGCACAAAACTCCCGACGGCAAAGTTATGCACGCCACACTGAAGATCGGCGATTCAAGGCTGATGCTCGCTGACGAGTTTCCGGGAATGGGCACGCCTGCTCCCCAGAGTCTCGGCGGCAGCCCGGTCCTGCTCAACATTTATGTTAAAGACGTAGATGCCTTGTTTAAGAAAGCGGTCGATGCTGGAGCCAAGGTGACCATGCCCCTGGCAAACCAATTCTGGGGTGATCGTTACGGCCAGATCGTTGACCCCTTTGGCCACTCGTGGGCGCTGGGTTCCCACGTAGAGGATGTCAAACCGAAAGAGATGGAACGCCGGGCCAATGCCATTTTCGCGGAGATGGCGAAAAAGCAGTGACGAGTGACAAGTGACGAGTGACAAGCAGGCAGTGGGCAGATGGGCAGGTGGTAAAGGCGATTCCCGATTGCCACCTGCCTACCTGCCCACTGACTGCAGAGCTTGCTGCTGACTTCCATTGAGGAGTGAAATGATGCCCGAAGCAGATCCCAAGAACTTGATCGTCGGTTTTGATGTCGGCTCGACCACGGTGAAATCCGTGGTGGTAGACGCGACGACGGACCAGATCCTCTGGAGCGACTACCAGCGGCACGACACCAAGCAGCCGGAGAAGTGCTTGGAATTCCTCAAGCGCATGGAAGCCGAGGCCGGCATCAAGGCGGGGGAGAGCCGCGTTTTCGTGACGGGCAGCGGGGGCGGTCCGGTGGGCAGCCACATTGGCGCCAAATTTGTGCAGGAAGTGAACGCTGTTTCGCTTGCGGTCGAGAAGCTTTATCCCGAATGCGGTTCGGTGGTGGAATTGGGCGGGCAGGATGCCAAGATTATCATCTTCAAGGAAGACCCGGAGACCGGGCGCAAAAAGAAAATTCCCTCGATGAACGACAAGTGCGCGGGAGGCACGGGCGCGGTCATTGACAAGATCAATGCCAAGGTGCGGATTCCTGCCGAAGAGCTTTGCAACATGGGGTACCTGGGCCTCAAGCTGCACCCCGTAGCAGGGAAGTGCGGCGTGTTCGCGGAAACGGATATCAACGGCTTGCAGAAGAGCGGCGTTCCCCCCAGCGAACTCATGGCGTCGTTGTTCGAGGCGATCATCCAGCAGAACCTGGCAGTGCTGACGCGCGGCAACACCTTGCGTCCCACGGTGCTGCTGCTGGGCGGCCCCAACACCTACATCAAAGGCATGCAGGATTGCTGGAAGTTCAACATCCCGAAAGTTTGGGAGGAGCGCAACTTCCCGCTGCCGGAGGGCAAGGACCCCAAGGACCTCATCATGGTCCCGGACAACGCCCAATACTTTGCGGCTCTGGGATGCGTGCGATTCGCCATGGATGAGGACTCGAACATCGGCATCTACAAGGGCTACGAGAAGCTCGAGTGGTACATCAACTATGGCCGCCTGGAAGAGAAGCAGAAAAAAGGCGGCAGCGGATTGTACAAAACGGAAGACGAGCTGAGCGGATTCAAAGACCGCTACAAGCCGAAAAAGTTTGTTCCCCACACCTTCCAGCCCGGCCAACACGTTGAAGCCTTCATTGGTATTGACGGTGGCTCCACTTCCACCAAAGCCGTCCTGGTGAACCACCAGGGCGAGGTCATGGTGAAGTGCTACCAGCTTTCCAAGGGCAATCCCCTGGAAGACACCATGGAGATGTTTGCGAACCTGAAGAAGCAAGTGGAATCGCAGGGCGCCACGGTGGAGTTGTTGGGCGTGGGCTCGACGGGTTACGCCAAGGACATTCTGAAGGATGTGCTGAATGCGGATGTGGCGCTGGTCGAGACCGTGGCCCACACCCAGGCGGCGCTGCACTTCTATCCGCAAGCAGACGTCATTTGCGACGTAGGCGGCCAGGACATCAAGCTCATCATCCTGCAAGACGGCCGGGTTAAAGACTTCAAGCTCAATACGCAGTGCTCCGCCGGCAACGGGTATTTCCTGCAATCCACTTGCGTGGGCTTTGGCCATGACGTCATGAACTACGCTGACCTGGCGTTCAGCGCCAAAGCCATGCCCATGTTCGGTTACGGCTGCGCGGTGTTCATGCAATCGGACATCGTCGATTTCCAGCGCCAGGGTTGGAAGCCCGAGGAGATCATGGCGGGCCTGGCCAATGTGCTGCCGAAGAACATCTGGCTGTACGTTTCGCAGATTCCCAACCTGGCTTCGCTGGGCAACACCTTTATCCTGCAAGGCGGCACGCAGCACAACCTGGCGGCAGTGAAATCGCAGGTGGATTTCATCGAATCACGCTTTAAGGACAAGGGGCAAAAGCCCAACGTCATCGTACACGAACACTGCGGCGAAGCTGGCGCCATCGGCTCGGCCATCGAAGCGCGCCGCCTGTACAATAACGGCCATCGAACCAGCTTTGTCGGCTTCGAAGCCGTCGAAAAGATCACCTACGTCACGCATCGAAATGAGAACACCCGCTGCTATTTCTGCAAGAACAAGTGCATGCGGACCTTCATTGACGTGCAGATCGCCAGCTCCGATGAATCCTGGAAGAAGTCGAAGATTCCCATACCTGCCGGAGTGAAGCGCCTGATTGTGGGCAACAGTTGCGAAAAGGGCCTGGTGGAAGACGTCGCCGACATGCGCGAGATCAAGAAGGGCCTGGACGCGGCCAAGAAGGAAAACCCCAACATGGTGGAAGTAGCCGCCAGGGCAGCGTTCAAATCTTACGCGCCAAAGGTAGTGGCGGACCCGCTGCCCAAATATGCGCTGACCGCCAAGCAAAAGAAGCGCGTGGAGTTGATGAAAAAGCGCGCCAGCCTGCGCATCGGCATTCCGCGCATCCTCAATATGTATACCGTGAACCCCATTTTCAGCGCCTACTTTGAAGCGCTGGGGATTCCCGCCGAGAACCTGATTTACTCCGACTATACCAACGAGCAGCTTTACAAGGAAGGCGCCAAGCGCGGGGCCATCGATCCCTGCTTCCCGTCGAAAGTGGGCATTCCCCACGTCCACAACATGCTTGCCGTGCACCACAAGAAGAAGCCGCTCGACATCATCTTCTGCCCGATGATTGACGACCTACCGAGCGACATGAAGCACGCGCAATCCCATCGCTCCTGCCCCACCGTCGCTAGCACGCCGGAAGCCGTGAAGGCCGCCTTCACCAAGGAAGGGGATATTTTCAAGGAGAACAACCTGATTTTCCTCGACACCTTCGTGAATCCCGGCAATCCCGCGCTGCTCGCCAAGCAGATGTACGAGCAGTTTGTGGATATTTTCGGTCTCTCCTGGGAGGAGAATGCCCGCGCCGTGCAGGCGGGTTTGCAAGCCCAGCATGATTTCGAGAATAAGATTATGCGCGCCCAGGGCCGCGAAATCCTGAAGAAGCTGGAAGCGGAAGATCGCATTGGCATCGTGATGCTGGGCCGGCCGTACCACAACGACCCGGGCATCAACCACGAAATCATGGAAGAGTTCCAGAAGATTGGTTACCCGGTGCTGACATTGGCCTCGCTGCCGATCGATGAGGACATCCTGTGGCGGCTCTTCGGTGAGGACGTCCAAGCGGGGATCATCAAAGACCCCATGGATGTGAGTGATGCGTGGAAGAACAGCTATAGCGAGAACACCACGCAGAAGATTTGGGCTGCCAAGTATACGGCTCGGCACCCGAACCTGGTAGCGCTGGAACTGTCCAGCTTCAAGTGCGGCCACGACGCGCCCATTTACACGGCCGTGGAAGAAACCGTGACCAAGTCCGGCACCCCGTACTTTTCCTTCAAGGACATCGACGAGAACAAGCCCACCGGGTCCATCAAGATTCGCGTCGAGACCATCAGCTACTTCTTGAAGCGCTATCGCGAAGACATGGTACGCAACAAGACGAAGCAGGCGGATGTCGACGCCAAGATGCGCGAATTCGAGGCGAAACTCCGCGCCGAACTTGATACCGTTATGCCCAGCCCGCCGCCGGCGCCGTACGAAATCGAAACGCCCGTCGGCATCAATGCGATCCGTAAAGATGAATAGAAAATCCCGAGGAGTACTGTAGCGCGACCTGTTTTATTGGTCCTCGGTTCTTTCTTGCGTATGGGGGGACGGACCGCGGGTCTACAAAACAGGGCAGCGCTGCGCCCGCTTTTCTACCGTCTACCACCGACAATTTGGCGACCCCCGTATCGGGCAATATATCACGCCACTTTCGCCTTTCGCCTAATTTCTTGTAAGTTGGTTTGTTTTCAATATGTTATCAGCTTTGTGAGGAGAGAAAACCGGTCTTCTGAGCCTTTGTTTTCAATAAGTTCTCAGCTTAGGATAAAATGTCCACTTACGGACATTCTGTCGTATGAGCCTTGGTACATTTTGTCAGCCAGTTCCTTCCGCCGATCTTGCTCCGCCCATGTGCGGCAGATGGACTGGACGCTAACCTGCCGGCGCATGCTGCTTCCACCGACACCCCAATTGTAGCCTAAAGGTTTGGTCCTGTCAAGAAGAAAATTGAGCTCAGCGAGCCCGAACCGCTTTTGCAGGTCCGCGGCTCGCCCGCTTGACACAAATAGGCCAGTGTCTTACGATGTACGACATGAGTGAAACGGTTACAATCCGGCTGGACGCGGAAATGGGGCGTGCTCTTCGCAAGGTGGTACGGCGCAGAAAGAGCACGAAGTCGGCCGTTATTAAGAACGCTCTGCGTAACGAGTTAAAGACAAGCGCGGACGAGCCACACCAAACCGCTTTGGGAAGTGTACTCACGCCTGCTCACCAAACTTGAACCACCACCTCCGGGTCCAAAGCGTGACCGCGCGCGAAACCCCAGCCGCTTGTTGAAGGAGATACTCCTTGCCAAGCGTCGTGCGCGCACTTTGTGATGCCTACGGCACATCGATTGACCCTCAGACCGAATAGTCTTACAATGTAATACATGAGCCGGACAATCACATTTCGGGCGGACTCCGAAACCCAACGGATGCTTCCTGAACTTCGGAAACGCGATAAGGTTTCGACCTCGGAGCTCATGCGAGATGCAATTCGCACCCACTGGACCGCTGTCAGCGAGGCGAATCGCCCTACCTCTTGGGAAATCTATCAGGAATTGTATCATCTTTTGCCTGCACCCAAGGAGGGACAACCGCTCCACGACCGGGCCCGGCATGTTAAACGCATTGTAAAGGAGAAGTTGATTGCCAAGCGCTGAGGAGGCAACGCAACTTGACACTCACGCGCTGGTGTCTTACGATGTAGCACATGGGCGATACGATCACATTTCGAGTGGATGCAGAGACGCGCCGCGTTCTACGAAACCTCACGAAGCACAACCCAGGGACCACATCTCAAGTCATCAAAGAGGCCCTGCACGCACGTTGGGCGTCCCTTGAAAAGAACTCCCGGCCGTCTGCTTGGGAAATTTACTCGAAACTCGATATTCCTCCGCCCCGGGGGCCGAAGCATGACCGAGCTCGCAACGCGAAAACGTTGATCCGGGAGATGCTCCTTGCCAAACGGCGAAACGGTACTTTGTGACACGGGTCCCTTAGTCGCGCTTTTCGATAGTAATGACTCGTCGTATGCGAAATGCCGTGTCGAATTCGGCCGCTACTCGGGTGTTCTGGTTACCACATGGCCGGTTCTTTCGGAAAGCTTCTACTTGCTCACAAAACAGCATTTGCGCGAACTGCTTTGGCAGTTTGTCTTCGATGGCGGGGTAGACATCGCGGAACCGGTCGAAGGTGATTTGCGGCGAATTCGTGCGTTGATGGCCCAATACGCTGATTTACCGATGGATTTCGCCGACGCATCATTGGTGGTTGCGGCAGAACGCCTCAACCTGCGGCGCGTTTTCACACTCGACCGGCGCGACTTTCTGCTTTACCGGCCTCGAAACGTGGCCGCATTTGACGTCTTTCCGTAAAGCGGCTGCTGACGGCCCCATAAATATGGTAATACGGGAAACTGTATGAAAATCACAGTTGAACTTCCCGAGAGCCTTCTGCTCGAAGCCAAGCGGAAGGCACTCGAAACCAGGACGACATTCCGCGACATCCTGGAGCGCGCCTTGCGGCGGGAATTGAGGCAGGCTGGCGGCCGTCCGGCACGCCGTCCTCGCCGGATTCGTTGGGTAACGTCGGCAGGGGGGCTGCCGCCGGGTCTCGACGTTTCCGACCGCACAAAGATGTGTGGCTGGATGCAGAAAGAGCATGGTAGCATTGCAGTTGGGATCGAGCGGAGGGTACATGGATTTGACTGCAGTATTCAAGAAAGTGCCAGAGGGTTATATCGCCTGGGTTGAAGAGTTACCTGGCGCCAACACCCAAGGCCGGACTCTGGAAGAAACCCGTGAAAATCTTCAAGAAGCCATCCGGCTTGTATTCGAGGCAAACCGCGAGCTGACGGAGCGAGACCTGGAGGGCGGGGAAGTCCATAGGGAATCCGTTTCCGTGGCAACCCTGTGAAGCGCCGGGAATTGGTCCGGCATTTAGAGCAGCACGGCTGCCAACAATTGCGAGAAGGCAGCCGGCACACCATGTACGTGAATCGGCGCCAGAAGAAGGTTTCAGCAGTGCCCCGCCACACCGAGATCAACTCTATCCTGGCACGCAAGATCTGCCGGGATCTCGAAATTCCTGAACCCGAATAAATGACTGCTTGCCGCAAGTCGCCGCAAAGGATTGACGCGAGTCCCTGCCTCTGGTATTGATTAATATAGCGGCCGCGTTCGAGGCTGCGCATCTGCTGGGGCGACGATTAAAAACTAATTTCCTGTTCTGAAGTCTGGGGACTTTCATGCCATTCGAATCTGACAAGATCATGTTTGAGATTTACCGGGAGACGACCTACACAGGGAAGTACCGCGTGGTCTATTTCACGGAATTGCAGGATCACAACAAGGAAACCGAGATCAGCCGGGCCATGGCGGGCGAGCATTTTTACGACGGCTTCATTCGCGCCTACCGGAAGGATCAGGCAAAAGAAATGATTGAGAAAATCCTGGCGCGCATGAATGAGGGGGAGAAATTGAGCCCTGCCCAGGTTGAAGCAGAGATTAGGGCTTTTATCCCGAGTTAAGCTGACAGCTCACAGCTCGCAGCTAACAGTAACGGCATAGGTGGCTGGTGTTAGCTGCTAACTGTGAGCTGTCAACTGTGAGCTATGAGCTATGTCCGGCCACTTTTGGCGAAAGCAAGTCATCCAACCCGCCCTCAACAATGATGTGGAAGAGGCCGTCGCCGAACAGCAATCCATCCTGGCGAAAGACCCGAATAATGCCAAAGCCTATTTTGCCCTGGGGACGCTCAGCCATTTCCAGGGCGAGATCGAGCAAGCCCTTCGATACTTCCAGAAGTCCATCGAACTTGATCCTGCCAACGCCGCCCCCCACTTGAGTCTAGGCCGCCTCTATGCCGTTCGCCGCGAATACAAACTCGCCTGGAAGCACGCTCGCGCGGCGGAAGCCCTGGGCGCGCGCGATTTGGTGGAAATGCTGGAGAGGTATCCGAATTTGAAGTAACCAAGAAAGCGTTTTTGGCGCCTGTCCGCTATGCCAGCCCATTTCACTGCCCTCTCACCTTGTGAAAGAAACCTAGAAGCCAACGCCTATCTTCCGCCGGGGACGTTTTGTCTCTTTCGGGGCGCGACCGAGCAGGCCATTTAAGGGAACTTCGCAGTCGCCTTTGGCGTACTATTAAGATAGAAACGCTCCTCCGAAGGAGGAAAGCATGTACTGTGCAAAATGCGGCGGCACCATTCAGCCGGGCCAGAATTTCTGCAATCGTTGCGGCCAGGCGACGACTCCAACCACGTCCGCGACGCCAGCCCCATCTCCACCTACCCCAACCCTGAATGCGACAGCGCCAGTAGGGGCACCCGTAGCTGCGGCGCAATACAGCAGCTTCCCCCAACCGTCGCGGGTGGCAAAGCACCTCCAAATCCTGGGCATTTTTTGGCTTATCATTTCGGGTCTCCGCGCCATCCCCGCTGTTGTGCTGCTGTGCTTAGGCAGCACCCGTTTTCCATTTATGGGGATACCCATGCGAGGATTCTTAGATCACGAGGACATCCCCGTCCTCGGTGCGTTGGGCGCTTTCCTCGCCATTACCGCGGCGGTAGGGATCCTCGTGGGCTGGGCCTTGATCAGCCACCAGCCTTGGGCTCGGATGCTCGCCATTGTCGTCGGCTGCCTGAAGCTGATTGAGTTCCCATTCGGGACGGCTCTCGGCATCTACACACTCTGGGTGCTGACCCCGCAGGGCGCCGAAGCGGAGTACCAAGGCTTGGCGCGAGTCAGTTAGCGAGAAGTTTCAGCTTCCGCCCTGCGGCAAGATTTGGTCGAGCAATTCCGGGGGGCCGGTGACATCCAATTCCAGCCGAGCGCCGTCGCGGTGGGTCTCA
Source organism: Terriglobia bacterium (assembly GCA_049522495.1). Taxonomy (GTDB): domain Bacteria; phylum Acidobacteriota; class Terriglobia; order UBA7540; family UBA7540; genus Bog-366. The sequence continues at coordinate 6,321 of JBEKNU010000133.1, read as the reverse complement.
ATACTCTGAAGGATGGGAGGAAGGGCCACGCCGCCTGCCGGAGCGGGCTTCTGGGCGGCTTGCTGCAAAAGGCCGAGGAGGGTGGCAAAGCCCGCCGCGCTTTCCGGCTTGTCACACACCATAAAAAGCTGACTGGAAAAGCCCGCGTCCCATTGAACGCGGTAGAGGAGGGCGCGCACGGAGCGCCCCAGAGAGCTGACATCCACATTTTTCGAGCCGCTGGGGGCCAGCCAACCACCCGCCAGATTGGCAGCGGACTTGCCGTTCAAAATGCCCCACTGGGGGGCGGTGCCGTCGAGTTCGCCTTGCCAACTCACATAGTCGGAATTCACACTGAGCGCATTCGCCGAACCTTGCCGCGCGTCGAGCATGGCTTTTACGTCGCCCAGCCGTCCGAAGGCCGCGAGGGAGTTGTCGAAGAAAGTGAAAAAGAGGTCGTTCGGGTCGCTGCCGGAGCCAAACGCGTAGAGGTTGGCCCCATCATACTGGCGGACCGGTAGCCCGGTGCGCTCAAAGTACTGCTGGATGAGGGCGGGCTGGAAGCGCCCCCCGGCCAACCCCAGAAAACCTGAGGGGCCCACCGTTTCACCGCGCCATCCTAACATTACCTCATCGATGTCCTTCTCCGGCTCAATCCCCATCGGGCGCAAGAAATCCTCGAAGGCGCGCAGTTGGCGATTCAGAATTCGCTGGCGGATTTGCGGGTAAATGGAAAGTGAACGCAGCTCGGCGAGATTGGTGAAGGCCACCTGAAGGGTATCGGCGGGAAAAGTATTGAGCGCCTCTCCGGGCACTTGATCTGCCGCGAGCGGGGTGGGGAAGAGAACCGCGCCCAGCATGCCCAACAGCGAAGCTACGAGCACTATGACCCGAATTGTGCGCACCCTTGGCATCGTCAGATGATTTTACAACTAATCCCAAGGCATTAGATGCTGGGAAAGCTCCTGGGGATTACCCATCACCAGCTTGGGCAGAGCCTTCACGTGCGATGGCCATCCGCCTAAGATCATTAACCCTTGCGGGGCGGAAAGGTTGCGTTGAGGATGGCGAGCAGTGGCATGACGGGGCTTGTGCGCGCAGCCCTACACGCGTATATTACTGCCCAACGGAAGGTGATGCGCCGAGGTGATGTCGGTTCTTCACTGAAGGCGCTTTCCGGAGAGAGCTGGTTATGGACCGCAGAGCCTTTCTGAAAACCGCGGCAGGTGTGGGTCTTGCTTCCCATGCATGGCCTAACCTCCGCCTGATTGGACATGAGGGGCCCGCTCCTGCTTATTTCGGGCTTCACCCCTTCATTGAGGCGCACCCGGAAGCGGTCTTCATCCGCCCGACCCATGTGTTCGCGAGAAATGATTCGGCGGCCAAGCGGCGAGAGGCGTTCGAGTTGGCGCGGCGAATTTTTGCCCGGCGCGACTCACCCGGTCAGGATCCCTCCGATAAATTTGCCATCAAGCCCAACATCACCTCGACGCTGGGCAAAGGGCACAATTTCGCGATCATCACCGACCCCTACGTTGTCGAAGGCCTCGTCGATGGGCTGCGTCAGGCGGGCATCAGGGCCGGGAACATCTTTGCTCGCGACGCTTTGAATGTGGACCAACCCGGCGTGGGTTATCAGGAAATGTCCCAGCGCTCCGGCGTGCACTATAGTGACACCGAAGGCCGCTCACCGATAACTAGGGAGTGCGAGCAGGGTGTGGTTTTTCGCCGCACGAAATACCTCGGCCCGTTCAGCTATCCGGATACTCACCTGATTAATGTGGCGAAACTGAAAAGCCATGCGATGGGCCTGACGCTCTGCGTCAAAAACCTGCAAGGCACCAACATCCCTCCTTACATCCAGTTTTGTGGCGGCCTTCAGAAGGCGATCGCGCAGGATTTCCAGCCCGACGCCCAAAGCCACGTGGACGACCTTCAGGACAAGCACCAGCAGGCGGGGCTCCGGCGTTGGGATACTGCAAAGGCTGGTTGGATGGAAATGTGGATCCAGCGCACCATCGATTCCTACTCGCTCCTGCGCTCGTCCGTCCTGCTGAATGTCATTGACGGCATCTATGCCCAGAACGGTGACGGGTTCACCACCGGCCCGGGACAAGGCGGGGTGCCGGAAATCTTCCCGACCAATGTTCTGATTTTCGGCAAGGATGCTTTCCGCGTCGATATCATCGGGCATTGGTTGGGAGGTCATGAGCCCGGCAATTTCGGCCTCTTCCACATCGGCAAAGAGCGCGGGGTTTCCACGGCTCTCAATCCTCACAATATTCCGGTCTATCGCTGGGAAGACACCGGGCCTCAGCTCATTGCGCTCGATCAGGTGGCGCGCACGCCGCTGGCCAGCCCCTACCTGGGGAGAGAGAGCGAACCGCGCTTTCATCTGTGCAATGAACCGTATGCCTACCCCACAGAACCACAAGCCGCCTGTCTTCGGGGGGGCGAGTCGCCAGGCCTGCGATTGTTGGGCCAAACACCGTCTGGATATGGCGGCGCATCGCTCGCTCTGGAATTCAACCTGCCGCGGGACACGCAGGCGCGACTGGAAATGTACAATGCGTCTGGCGAACGGGTGGGCGTGCTGGGTCAGGGCTTAATGCGCCGTGGCGTGCACGCAGTGGATTGGGTGACGGAGCAACGGCCGTCCGGCCTGTATACTTGCCACCTGTGGGCAGAGGGCGTTTCGAGTACAACCCAGATTCAACTGTAGCTCTTGGCCTCGCCGCTCCGTTGGAAACCCAGCTTGGGCGGCAAATCTTCCATCGGCCCCATCCATTGCAACTCGCGGTCTATGTCGGGGTGCAGGCGATACTTTTTGCGCACGGCCTCGAGCGCCACGCCCCGAATCCGGATCTTCTTCAGGTCGTAGTTTCCCAGCCCCACCTGCCCGCAATACACAAGGTAGCCCACCCACGACGGGTCAATGCTCATGGCCTCGAGCCCCACGCGATCCGCCGCAATGTAATCGGTTGAGGCAATGGCGATGCGGGAAGGTACGGGATTGCCGGAATTAGGGCCATCGCCTTCCATGCCCTCGTAGCCGTCGATCACCGTGGCGCCCCAGCGGGGCTGAAGCTTCTGCGCGGTCAGCAGCATGTTGTAGTGGTTCTGGCGCACGCCCACGTGATACTTCCGCTTGTCGCTCCAGGATTTCTCCCCCGGCGGGTTGTGCAGCGGCGCGCCCAGGGTCAGGTTCTTCACGGAAAGCGTCGCCACCACGGCGTTATGCGTCTTCATGACGGCCGAGCAAATCACGAATGCATCAGGATCGAGAAGTCGCGCCGCCAGGCGAACGGGCGTCACGTGCAGGTCAAAATCGATCAGCGGAATGACCTCGAACTTTCCTTCGCGGTTCAGGTCCACCAGACTGATCTTCTGCTCGCGATACTCGCCGGGCAAGCGCGTGTAAAGGAAGCTTTCGTAGCCCTCCAGCGTGTCGCCCGCAGAGGACTCGGCAATGACGATGGGCCCGCGAAAGCGCGGCGCCAGGTAGTCGACGATTCCGCGCAACGCGTCGGCATGCGTGGAGGCAAGCTGATTCACCGTGTTCACGATGTTCGGTTTGATGACTACATACTTTTTCTGCCGCAGCCTGGGCAGGATCTGGTCATCGATCGCCGCCAGCGCCGCGCAAACATTCTTGCGGCGGTCGACACCCTGCACGATGGAGACTTGCGAAATCCCCGGGAACTCCCTCACCAGGGGCGCGACCGAAAGCGCGGGTGGGGCCTGCGAACTCAGCCGGCGGGCAGGTGAAAAAAGCAGGCCGGTTCCGGTGGCTTGCAGGAATCTGCGACGTGAGAAAAGCACTGGATTAATACCTCCGCGGGTCCTATGATAGCACCGCTCGAAGGTTATGACAGTCGTCAATGCTTACAGGAAGGATATAGACAAAATGTCTACTCGACGAGACTTCTTATCCACAGGGCTTCTTACCTCCGTGGCCGGGCTTGCTTCTGCTCCCGGCGCCTGGGCGCGGCCGGACTTGCCGTCCTCCAAGGGCCTCAGCTATCGCATTTTGGGGAAAACCGGTTTCAAGGTGACCAGCGTGGGATTTGGATGCATGGTTACTTCTGACGCCAGCGTGATTGAGCGCGCGGCGGACGTCGGCATCAATTATTTCGATACCTCGCGCGGTTACCAGCATGGGAACAACGAGCGGCTGGTTGCCACTGGCTTGAAAGGCAAGCGGCAGAGAATCTATCTTTCCAGCAAAACCGATGGCAAGACGAAGGAAACGGCGTTGCAAGAGCTTGACACCTCACTCAGTGAACTGGGCACCGACCATCTGGATATTTGGTACCTCCACCTGAAGAACAGTCCGAGCGATTTGCCGGATGAACTCTTCGAGGCGCAGCAGATCGCCCGGCAACAGGGGAAGATTCGTTATGCCGGGGTGAGTACGCACAACTCCAAAGACATGGTCCCTTTCCTGGTACAAAAGGGTGCGACGGATGTGGTGCTGGCCACTTTCAACTTCACCATGGACAAAGCTTTTTCAGATGCTATGGCGCAAGCCAGCGCCGCGGGCCTGGGCGTGGTGGCCATGAAGGTAATGGCGGGCGGGTTCCGCAGGGTAAAGCCGGACGATCCAAATGGCGCCAAACTGAAGCGCGATGGCGCCATGCTAGCGGCGCTCAAATGGGTGCTGAAGGATACTCATATCAACACCACGATTCCGGGCATGACCGATATGGATCAGCTCGACGAAAACCTGAAGGCGATGACCGAGCCCTACTCGCCCCGGGAAGAACGGCTCCTGGCCCAACAATTGGATTTCATCACCCCGCTCTATTGCCGCATGTGCGGGGAGTGCGATGGCCATTGCGCGAAGGGGCTGCCCGTGGCGGATGTGCTCCGCTACGTCATGTATGCCGACGGCTATGGCCAGTTCGAATTGGGCCGCGACCACTTTAAGCAATTGCCGGCGCAATTGGCTTCCGTGCGCTGCGGCGATTGCCCCACGTGTACCGTGAAGTGCCGCTTTGGCGTGAAGGTGCCACAACGGCTCATGCGTGCACAGGAGATGTTTGGGTAAGAGCAGGTGTCAGGTATCAGGTGTCAGGTGCCAGCAAAAGTGAGGTGTCAGGTTCCCGGTGCCAGTAAAAACACAATCCATGATACTGACACCTGATACCTGGCACCTGACACCTCTTCTGTTCCGACCATGAAAATTCCTTGGAAAACCTTTCGCTTCGCATTCTCGCTGCTGATTTGTGCCGCAGTCGCTGCGCCAGTTGTTCCGGCTGATAGCGTCGCCAATTGTTCGCTTGTGCCCGGATGGCAACAGGCGGGCGCACTGCGTCACTTCACGGCCGACAACCTTTACGAATACATGGACGGCAATTCGGAAAGCTACCTGGCGTATGGATTCACCCAAATGCAGGGAGTAACGTGCAAATCCGGCGAAAATACCCTGGTGATCGACATCTCGGAGATGGTGGATGCTGACGCCGCCTACGGAATATTCAGCGCCAACCGCGACCCCGGCCATCCCCTTGAGAAGATTGGCATGGGGGGACAGGTCATGCCGCGCCGGGGCACTTTCGCGAAGGGGAATTACTACGTTGAGATCTCCGCTACACCCGAAATCGATCACACCCCGGCCTTACGCGCTTTCACCGCCGCCCTGGAGAGGCTCCTGGAGGGAAGCAGCACGCTACCGGAAGCACTGGCATGGTTTCCGCCGGAAAAGCTGGTGAGCGCTCGCCTGATTCCGCAAAGCGTTCTGGGCATCCGCCTGCTCAAGCGCGGCTACGTGGCGCAGTACGACAAAGGCAAGGCTTTCCTGGTGCTCGAAACCTCACCCCAATCCGCGGCGGCGGTCATGACCAAACTCCGCCAGCGCTACCCCGCTGCCCAAGCCGCGCAGGTCGCCGACGAAGCCCTCCAGTGGCAGGACAAATATCTGGGTGGTGTCAGCTTATTTCGCAAGGGGAAGTACATCGGCGGTTACGCCAATATGCCCGACGGCGCAATCGCCACCGCCGCGTCTGCGACCCTAGCGGCTAGAGTGCCATGAATTGTTCGCGGCGACTCCTCGCATTAAACTTGATTTTTCACTTATGTTACCCACGCCTTCCCGGTTAAACTGCACAGGTGCCCCAAGGTAAGGCAATCGGTGCGAAGCTTTGGAGTGCGGCAGCTTGCTGCCGCCTTTTCCCCAGCCAGCTTGCTGGCTGGTCGTAAGGGCACGCCATGGCGTGCCCCTGGAGTTTCTACATTTTCATGCGTCGGCGGCCTGGGTGAGGGCGCGGTCGGTGAGTTGGAAGCCCAAGGATTGGGGGCTTTCGGGATGGTCGACCATTTCTTTGCGCAGCAGGGTGACGA
>JBEKNU010000132.1:0-19905 GCA_049522495.1 Terriglobia bacterium | reverse complement strand
CCTTCTATCGGCAAAGAAACGCCTTAGTCGAGGAACTTCGTTCTACCCTACGGCGTGAGAACGACTTGGGGAGAGAAAGGTCATTGTGCAGCCGGCCTTGGGAATTCTTTTCGCCTTCCTGATGCTCACTCCACCGTGCTATCCTAAGCGGCCACGCGAGCAAATCATGCCATCCCCCCTTATGGCAATTGTCGGAGACACCGAGAGGAATCGCGAATCTGCCCTTGAGGTGGGAAGGCCGTCTGCCTGAGGCTGTAACCAACGTGTCGAAACCTGGAATAGACCAGTTGCTCATCGAATCGGCGCTTCAACTGGACCTGCGCCGGCGTCTCCTCGAATCTCCGGAGGAGGTCTTCAGGGATTTTGATCTCACCGAAGAGGAGAAGGACATTCTCCGGCGGCCCGATCATCGACTGCTTGAGTTGTTGGGGGCAACCCTTGCGCGCCAGATGGAATCCGCTGGCCCCGCGGGGGAAGTGCCCTCAGGCGCGCCCTCACCTCCCGCCCTGATCGAAGCCCGCACGCTGCCCGACACCTCTATTGCTTTGACCGTGGTCCCCTGCGCGCTGTACGAGAACGGGCAGCTCAAAGGGATCAACTATGTTGTCTGGGCGAATCCAATGCCCGAGGGAGGCGATCCTGCCAGTCTGCCGCCGCCGGCCGGTGTGGTGCTCCCCGGTCGGCCCCTGGCTCCCTTATATGCGGTGATCCAACTCTCCGCGGTGCAGACTCAAGATGCGGCGGGCAACCCCCAGGTAGGGTTATGGGCGTGGCTTCAACGACCCTCCAACGTCGCCGCACCGCCTCCGCCGGAGACCGCCGGAGTACCTGAGGATTCGCCGTTTGGAAGTCGCCTCGATTCCGGGCCGGTACAAGCCGCCGTCGCCGCGGTGCGTAAGGCTTCTCGCGAAGAGAGATACGGCCGGCTGATTGACCTCATGCGCGTCCTGCGCAGTGGAGACGTGCGATGACCGAACTGTGGATCGCCGGGCTGGGTATTCAGACGGTTAATCAGGTTACGCGCGAAGTCGAGCAAGCGCTCCGCGCCTCGCGTGAAATACTTTACCTGGACACGGGAGCGGCCACGAAGCGTTACCTGGAGGGGCTGTGCCCGCGGGTCACCTCGCTTTTTGAGCAGAGTTACGGCGAGGATCGTCCGCGCCTCAACGCTTACGAACATATGGCGATCCGTGTCCTAGAAGCTGCTCTGAATCATCCGCCGGTTACCTTCGCGATCCACGGGCATCCTTTGATTGCCGTACATCCGCCATTTCTGGTGCTGGAACTGGCGAACGCGCTCGGTCTGCGAGTTGAGGTCCTGCCCGGCATCTCCGCCATCGACACGCTTCTCGCCGACCTGCGGATTGACCCGGTGGTACACGGCGTTCAGATGTACGAAGCCACCGATCTGTTGTTGCGGCGGCGGCCCCTGCACAACGACGTGCCCACCATCATCTGGCAAATCGGTACGCTCGAAACCGGGCTGCACAGCCAACGAGTGTCGAGGCCGGAGCGGTTTGCACGCTTCATTGCCCACCTGCGACAATATTACCCGCCGCAGCACCAGGTGGTGGCCATCTACTCCTCGCCCCACCCCCTCCTGCCTCCGACCATCTTGCGGTTTGCCCTCGAGGATATGGGACGATACGCAGAAGAGATTCATGGGGGTTTTACTCTCTATGTTCCTCCCGCGATGGGCCGGCCAGTTCAAGATTGCGATTTGGCGGCGAAACTTTACAGCGTAGACCACTTGCGAAGCCTCACCCGATAGGCGGTCCGTTACAACGGGCGTTGAGAGCGGGCAGCCCGGAGGTAGCGGTAGCGCGGACCCGTTCTTGAGCTCCGCGGTTCATCCGCCAATGACAACAAAAAGCCGCGGACCTATCGCACAGGTCCGCGCTACCTTGCTCCCTTGGTTTGCGTTCCCTGGCCATTTCAGATATGGTCACCAAGGGGGGCCTGCCGAACATGGGAAGGATGCAAAGGAAGAATGGGTTGATTTCTGAGATCAACAGCGGGTAGCCAGGAGGTAGCGGTAGCGCGTACCCGTACGCTATCCGTTCCTGCTTCCGGGGCGAAACTTTGGACGTCGTAGGGGCGCATGGCCATGCGCCCCTACGTCGAAACTCGGGTTTATTCCGTCTTTTTATCCTGTCTATCCTGTCCATCCATGTGAATAGCCGGGTGCACCAAGTCGCCAAGCAAAGAACCGAGCAAGTTTTCCTGTGGAAACGCCGCGCCCAGGTGCTGGCGGAAGCCCTCTCCCCAGGGGAAGCTCGCCAGTTCACCGGCGCGCGCGGCCATTTGTCGCAGCGGATCCTCGATCTTGCGGAGGGCCTGCTGAAACTGCAGCCAGGCGCGCTGGCTTTCGTGGCAAGCCAGCATTTTTTCCTTCTGCTCGAGCGTGGCGCTGATATCCACGACCAGGCGAGGGAGAATTTCATTACCCAGGATGTCGCGGTTGCCGTAGGGTTGAGCGTAGTAGAGGTGCGGGATGGTCCGCACGGCCGGCGCGGGGCGGGGGGCTCCGGTGCGGAAGTTGGGCGCCGAAGCCCCAAAGCACGCCGTCTGGCATAGCCGGCTGGTGGTTTCGTGATCGGCCATGTAATCCTGCGGCGAGTGGGTGAAAACCAGGGCGGGATCGACTCGCCGCACCAACTCCATCACCTTGCGGAGGGTGGGGCGATCGTAGGCAACCAGAAGATCACGTTCTCCCAGGCAGGTATAAGGTGCGTGCAGCAAGGCCGCGCCGCGTTGCGCTTCCTGCCGGCGGATGCGCGAAATCTTTGCCGACGACAGGATGGAACTGCCACAGTCACCCGCCGTCATGCTGGCAATGTGCAGAGAGTCGCCGCGCTCGGCGAGATGCGCCAAAGTCCCCGCGCAAAGGAACTCCGCGTCATCCGGGTGAGCGAAAAGAGCTAAAACACGGATCGATGGAGGCATAGGTCCTATTGTAGGCTGTGCAAATTAAACCCAGCGACATAATTTGGAGCGGCGGTCCGAGGCCGCCGTCTGGAGTTTCTACATTTTCGGTGCCCCAAACCAGCCCGGCGAGGTGCGGACTCTATCCCCAGCGGGTGGAAAGGCCGCTCCCCAGGCCATCCCTTCCGAGCTGTACCAACCTGATCCGCAGACGGCTTTCGATGCCGTCGCTCGCCTTTCGCTGGTTACGCGACTATACGTCCAGGTACTTGCTGGTCGCGGAGAAGCCTGCCAATATTTTAAGCTCCAGAGGGCCGTTGATTTAGCCCCAAAGGGGCGAAATAACGAAGCCCAGGCCTGGGTTCGGGTACCACCCCCATGCAATTTCAAGAGCCCCAAAGGGGCGGAATAACGAAGCCCAGGCCAGCGGCCTGGGTTCAGATGCGCCCCATTTCGCCCCCAGCCCTGAAAGGGCGAGATACGTGTTCCCGCAATCGCATTCGCACCTCTACCTGCACCGCACATCAACAAACCCACCACCGTGTGCCCGCGCACGGAGTCGCCTACGACGAGCGGTACGTGTGGGATTGAAAAGGATTGTCCCGCCCTTTCAGGGCTCGGGTATCGGTTTGGGTCCCGTTGATTTAGCCCCAAAGGGGCAAAATAACGAAGCCCAGGCCAACGGCCTGGGGTTAGATTACATCGCGATTTCCCCCCAGCCCTGAAAGGGCGGGATACCGCTGGACGCGCACGGAATCGCCTGTGACGAGCGGTACGTGTGGGATTGAAAAGGATTGTCCCGCCCCTTCAGGGCTCGGGGGTTGTTGGTGGTTTTGCTGACCCAGGCCTTCAGCCTGGGCTTCGTTAGATCGCCCCTTTGGGGCTCACCTGCCCACACCTCGAGACTCAGCCTTACCGGCTTCTGGAGTGCGGACGGGGAGGTGGGGGCGACGCCGCGTGAAGGTCAGAATTCTGACGGATAGCCAGAAAAATCGAAAATATCGTGCCTGTCGCTATTCCCCAAGTGTCAGATTGTGATGTCGATAGCTCCGGACATCCAAAGTTGAGCTATAGGATTTGCAAGCATCGCCATTGAGGGGTATCTTTCCACCAGTGCCTGCAGGCGAAAGGATGGACTCAACGATGGACTTCTCGAAATTCCCTCTCGAAAAGTTAGTCCAATACGCTGCTGGCGTCTTCCCGGGAATGGTTGCACTTCTGGTTTTCAACCAGGCGGCCCCTGGCTCGTTAGGCTGGTTCTTCGCTCTTGGTTTTCTCGGATATAGGACAAAACTCAGCCTCATTGTCCTTGCTGCTTTGGTCATTGGAAACACCCTGACTGCGTTCTTGACCTCGGTCCTTCGTTGGGTTGCGGGACCCGTCGGATTCGTTCTAGGACTCCTCGACAGCAAGCCGTCGCACATTTATCTCACCGCTCCATGGCGAGACCCGACGTGGCGTACCCTTGCGAGGAATCGGCTCGGCACTCAGGCTCCGAGCGACACTCACCTGATGTCGGAGGAGGCTTTCGACCTTCGCAAGAAGGTAATATCGGAAGACCTGCCGGAGGAGCAGCGGCCGTTTGCGCTTGAGGAATTGGCGAAGGAAAGGCTCGACGCCGTGAAGGATGACGAACGCTGGGCGGAATGGTATGAGCACTACCATCGGATTGTGTTGTTTCCCAGGGACCAAGACTTTGTTTGGCATGTCCAAAATGGGCTCTATTACAATTTAGAGGCTGCCGCGCTGTACGTGTTGATTAGTGCCATTCTGGTGCCCAGCGTTCGACAGTGGTGGTGTATCGTTCCTTCCATAATTTGGGTCCTAGTCCTCCTATCAGAGCTTCACTGGCAAGTGAACAGGCTGCTCAATAAGTGGTCAACGCTTCACGAGCAGCTCCAGGATCTATCGGGAGGTCGCCGAAATGCCCCCTGACACCGTTTTCCCAACGTTTTCCCTGACAAGCATCAGCGGTTTTGTGGGCGCAAATTTTCAATATCTAGTTGGCAGGTGTCGATCTCTTTTTCCAGCCCGAGGGTACCTGACACCGTTTCTCTGACACCGTTTCTGACCTGACACCGTTTCTGACCCGTCGCGGCATTTCGCACCGCAGATGCTATGGGGCGGCCGCGCGCCCCGGCCCAGGTAGGGTAACGTTCCTTGCGAAAAGTGCCTTCTCGCTCCGCCCGACCTCGAACGTTACTTTCCTGCCGACCACTAGTTCTGCAGGATCCCCCTTGTAACCGCGCCCGTCAAAGTAAATGTTCTCTTGCTCGGCACGCCGCTTTATGAAACCGAACCAAACCCCGTTCCGATATATTATCCTAAGAATCTGGCCCTCCGACTGCTCCCGGGTCTCTTCACGGGGTGCGGGTCGTAATTGGTGCGCGAAATGTCTGGCCGTTTGTTGGATAAGGAGATCTGTGAACTCCTTGTTATCTTTGATGCCGAATCGGCTCCCGCCCTTTTGAGTCCATAACCTATGTGCCTTGTCGAAGACTTCTAATACCGCCTTCGCCTGCCTATCAAACTCCGGTTGTTTCAGCATCGCCAAAACCTTTTCACAATAAGAATCGAGAGCCTTGGATCTCGTGAGCCTCGGCGGGGGCTCGCCGACGCTGTATCTGAAGATTAGGAGGAGATGCACCTTATACGGAGTGTACCTCCTCTCGATGCGTCCTTCTCTAAAGTATTTTTCAAACATGTACCAAGCACGAGCACAGGCATAGTAGGGAGCGGGGCTGTGGTCTTCTCTGAATAATCTCCTTGTCCCGTTATCCCCGGCGTACTGTTCAAGTAGCTTCGCCTCGTGTCTATGAGATTCGTGAGGGGCGTCTAGGAACATCCCGACAAATGTCTGAGTCAAGATCCTCAGATTTACAATTTGGGTCTTCTTTACGAGGGGGTCGTTGTTATATTGCCTTGCGCGCCGCTCGTAGTAGATCTTCTCCTCAGCCTCGACCGCTGCAAAATAAGGCTCAAGCGTGTCCTGGTGAAAGGGCAAAGTTGCCTCAAAAGCCTCCTCCAGGACCTGATTTTGTCGATTTGTACCCCTGACAATGCTGTTTGAAACGGCGTGGTTCTCAGTGGAGATCACCCTCACCAACAGCTGAATCTTGGCCATGTTGCGGTGTTCTCGTAGGGCGAAAATGGTGCTGCTCGTCTGACATCCGTTGACGATTTGGGGGTTCTCGATCTTAACTAACTTGTCGCGAACCTGCTCGAACCCCGTACATACAATGGTAATCCCGTTATTACAGAGGAGGAACATCTCGGGGTTGCCGATGATCGTGGTTTCCATCTCGCCGTTTATGGCACCCTGATTACCCAGGTAGTCGCGAACATTGTCATTGAATAGTGCGCGGCGAAGGAGCCCGTCTTCCTTCTGAAGAACCTTCAAAAACTCAGGAGCGCCACATGTGAAGGCATACGCCTTTTTAATATCAGCTTTTGGGTCTACAAAGAGGGGGAAAATATCTTTTATGTTAATCTGAACTTCGAAGGTATTTTCGAGCTCTCGGCAATACTTGATGAGCTGTTTCCCGCCCACCAGTCGCACGTCGACATGATCAAAGCAGCAATCCGCCAAATCTGAAAGATCACGCGCTATGGTCTCTCGAGATGCTGAGAAATGTTCGTCCGCCGGCTCTGTTCCCGTCGTCACATAGAAAATTGAAAGGCTTGGGTTGTTTTTTAGTTTTGAAATGACCTGGTCGTCCGAATAAACGTAATCCTTTATTTGTCGGAATTCTGCGACCTTATCATTTTCAGGAAGCGCCTTTGCCGAAAAGAACATCCTCACTCCCGCTCCAAGATTGATGAGCTCCGACATCTCAAATCCATGCCGCATCTTGGCCTGAATGAACACAAATTCGACATCCAGTTTCTTGCTGGCCCGCGTAATTTCAGCCACCTCCTGGATGCTTTGAACTAGTCGGTCGTTAATTTTAATTCCAATCCCGTCTATGAAAATGTCGTCAGCTCCCCCGACGCTGACGAAGTCAAGCAAGTCAGCGTCCGCAGTGAAAACGTCGGGATAATCCATGCTAAAAAGAACGTAGTTCACGAACTGTTCGAAAGCCCGCGACTCGTTCTCGGATTTTTCACCCGTCTCTATCTCAAAGGATTTCTTAAATTTATTAAAATGACTTTTCAGAATTAATTCCATTGTTCACCTCGGCCCGGTCTGGCCCGATCCATCAGGAAAGATCTCCCTCTCGGCACCCCGGTTTAAGGACACTTATACGCGCAAGTAACTAACAAATCAAGAGCGGGGTAGCGCGGAGGCATCCGAGGGGAGGGGGACAGGCACCCCGTTGCCGAGGTTTCCCGTGACATAAAGTGAAGGTCATGGTCAGGGTTGCGGTTGAGAAAGGGAATACCGGGCACCACATTTCCCATTTACCGATATCATGGCTTCAGCCGCTCCCCACTAGGAGTTAAGGATTGGGAATTGGGGTCCTTTAACCACCCCCCGACGGGAAGCCGCCCCCTCCTGAGCCTCGTAACCACCCCCGTCGCTGAGCGCTCTGCCCCCTCCTGAATCAGGAGGGGAGCCCGTCCGCCCGTCCGTCCGCCCTGGCAGCCTGTGGGGCGGAGAATCCGCCGGTTGCAAAGGCAGTGACGAGTGACATGTGTCCGATTTGCGGACCGCGATGGGGTCCATCGGACCCCAGAAATCGGGGACGTGTGGCCAGCGAGAAAGAACAGTGAAGGTTGGTTTGGGGGATTGGCCGCCCTTTCAGGGCTCGGGGGTTGATGGGGGTTCCGTTGACCCAGGCCGTTGGCCCATTGGCGTTAACCTAAGGGAAACTGCCTTACCTGAAGCCACGGCAGTGGCGACATCCTGTAGCCCACGGCGAGCCAACCGTGGGATGCTAATGGCATACGAACCTCGCGAGCCCCGTAGGGGCGGCATCCGGGATTTCCTACGGCAAATACCTTTCGCGCATCGTCCTTGACTCCCGGCCAACGGAGCCGGATGTCGCCGCCTACGGGGCTTATCCATGCTTTCGGTCGCGTTCTGCCCCACGGCTGGCTCGCCGTGGGCTAAATGACGACGCCCGCTTTGCGGGCTTTAGGGCGCTTCCAACCCTTAGGTTAACGCTTATGGGCCGTTTGCCTGGGTTTCGTTAGGTCGCCCCCTTGGGGCTCAAAACCTGGGCTTCGTTGGGTCGCCCCTTTGGGGTTCACCTGCCCACGCCTTGAGACTCAGCCTTACCGGCTTTTGGAGTGCGGACGGGGAGCAAGGGGCGACCCCGCGTTAAGCCAAGAATCCTGAAGGATGGCCCCAGAAAATAGGAAATATCGTGCCTGGAACGTGTGAAAAAATGAACAATCTCGCGCAGAGACGCAGAGGCGCAGAGGTTCGAATTAAATAACTGCTTTATTATCTTTGTCGACTCCGCGCCTCTGCGTCTCTGCGCGAGATACCCTTGTTTGAGAGTGAATTTTTTCACATGTTCATGTCCCGGATTCCCCATTTCCTTGCGATCAGAGCCGTGACTGGTGTAATATTTGGCACCCACTTGCTCGGTCGCTTAATAAGCTAAGCATCGAGTTTTCTCGCGTAAATTCTATGTGAGTCCGGGGTCAGATATTATTGAGCAATATTCGAAATCTAATGCAAAGAGCAGTCTCAATATCTCGCCCTACCAAAATCATCATTGTTTGGGCGAACCAGTCCTGCCGAACCGGCTGTGATTTTGATCCGCAATTGGTAAAGGAGAGCAAATGAACTATTCAAGTCTCGGGCTGGCGGCGCTGGGTGGCACGGTCGCGTCTTTTGCCTTTGGTTTCTTGGTGTTTTGGCTGGTGCCAGGTCTTATCAATGAAGCCCACAAGTACCCGGCCGTATTCCGACCTAAGGAAGAAATGATGACTGTTATGCCAATTGGATTCGTCGCAACTTTCCTATCGATCCTGGTTGTCGCCATAATTTTCGCAATGATGCATCGGGGCGGATCGGGCACTACGGAAGGTGCGCGCTTCGGCGTTCTCATTGGCATTTTCGTGGTTTGCGCATTTGTGCTGCACAACTACGTGAACCTGAACATCGGGCTGAAACTCGCTCTGGGACAGGCTGTGTCTTACTTCGTCCAGTGGACTATCATCGGAATAGTCATCGGTCTTATTTACAAACCCCTCGCTACACCATAATCGTTGACCCCGCCCGTCCGAATCAGAGGATGCGAAGCGGCTAATTTGGACATCGGCGGTCGGAGACCGCCGAATCGCCGATTGCCGCTACAACACTTTACTTCTCGCTTAAGATTCCTGTTATCGCCTTCTGAAGCGTTTCGAGCTGGACGTATCCGATCCAGTGGTCTCTTATCACCCCTTTTCGATCAATCAAAAAGAGGGTCGGGAAAATAGCGATGCCCCCATAGGCGCGATCGCCTTCGATTGTCCAGGTCACGATGGGGTAGGAGATGTGGTGTTCCTGAATATACCGTTGGCGCACGGAATCGTCGTAATTGAGGCCCAGCAAGCGGTCGGCGTTGGCGCCGACAATCATCAGGCCGCGCGCGGAGAGCTCCTGGTCAAGGGACACGAGCGCGGGCGCTTCCTGCATGCAGGGCGGGCAGCCGGTGAACCAGATTTCCAGGAGCAGCACCTTGCCATGGAAGTCCGCGGCGTGAAGGTCCCCGCCGCCCATGCGCGTCAGGGTTATGTCCGCGGCGGGTTTGCCTTCCCAACCGCCAATCTCGCGCGCCATGGCCTGGCCGAATTTCGGGTCGGCCCTGATTTTCTCCACGTCCACGTGAGTGATTTCGCCCGTCTTCGGATCGCGGGTGAGAAATCGCGGCACCCGGGGATCGGATTCCATGACCCGCAGCAGGACGTCGGCGGCAGCGGGGGAAGGGAGGTCAAATTGTTCGGCAATCACCGCGAGCGATGGGGGGGATTTGAACTTTTCCTGATAATCGGCCACAACCAGAGGAATCCGGAAAAAAGCATTATAAAGCTTTGTAAGCGCTTGTCTTTCCTCCGGCTGGGTAAAGACCCGGTTGTAGAGGTCAGTGACGATCAAGGGTTGGCCGGGTTGGAGGTGCGTGCGGATGTAATCGAGCACGCGTGCCTCCGCGTCGGAGGAAGCCGGCGCGGGCGCAGCGCTTGCGGCGAAAATGGCGAGCAAAAAGATGAGGTAGCGAAGGTGGTTCATGGATTCAGCCTGGCTTTCTCTGTCCCCGCATAGCGGTCATTTTTCTCCGGGCGGAAACATTCTTGGGCCGTCATCCCGCTGGAGGACTAAGAGCCAACTTCTTCGAGCGCCACGAAGAAAAGATTCACCACAGAGGGCACAGAGACCACAGAGAAAAGCACTTCTGCTTGCGCGGGGACAGATCATGCTTCCTCGTTCGTCGACCCACAGTTTTTTCTCTGTCTGTCCTCCGTGATCTCTGTGGCCTCTGTGGTGAAATCCATCTTTGGTTGCGGCCGGCAGCCGCGGTGTGTCCTCTGTGCCCCGAAAGATTTCTCACTGAGTTCACGGAGCCTCTGTGACCTCTGTGTTAAATCTTCGCCGGCCGCAGAGTTCACGGAGATACTGATTTTCCCGCCTGGGCGAAAATCTGCCAGTGAAATTCCAGGGAAAAATGCAGGTACTGGTCCAGGTAGTCCCAGCCGTGGCCGCCCGGACGCAAAACGAAAGTGTGCGGGAACCCTTTGGAAGTGAGGATTTGATCCAACTCCTTGGCGCCGGCGTCAAAACCGTAGCGGTCCTGATCGCCACAATCGAAGTAGAGCTTCAGGTTGGCAAATCGATCCGGATGCTCCGCAAAGGTCAGCGGGTTGTTGGCATCGAAATAGGCCTCATTCAGAGGCGAGCCAAAAGATCCCTGCAAAATCTGTGCGTACCTTCCCCAGCGGCCCTCGGTGGGAAGGGGATTGGGGAATTTCGGAATCAGCGCGGCGCTGTGCGCGCTGGCCGACCCGAAAACATCCGGATGCTGCATGCCAATGTGCAGCGCTCCATAGCCGCCCATGGAGACGCCCGTGATTCCCCGCGCCTCACGCGTGGCGATGGTCCGGTACTTGTGGTCGATCGCCGGAATGAGTTCCTGGATGAAAAAATCTTCGTAGCGCTCCTTGCCGTCAAAGGAATTCACATAAAAGCTTCTGCCGCCTTCCGGCATCACCACGATGAACTTGCCGATCTTCCCCTGGCTCATCAGGTTTTCCCAGGTTTGCTGCCCGCTGTGGTCTCTCCAACTCGTGGCATGTTCGAAGAGCCCGTGGAGGTAGTAAAGCACCGGGTATTTTTCGGCGCCGGCATCGTAACCGGGAGGCAGCGCGATGCAGTAATCCACCGCGCGGCCCAGGATGGCGCTGGAAATAGACTCGCAATCGACACGCGCCGCGCCGGTTTGCGCAAAGACAGGCGCCGCGCAAAAGACTCCCGCGAATAACATGAGGGCCAGGCCTGCGAGCCGTCGGAGGCAGCCGGTGGTCAGGTGCGGTGGGCGCATAGACGAGTGTGGACGCAGAGTATGCCCTGTCAAAAGTGCTATTTTGAGGCTACTTGGCGGGGGAGTCAAGCATGGCTGTCCGCTATTCTTGGAGAGAACCGGGGGAATTGCTGTGGGGCCGCCGCATTCCCCGTAATCTTGGAATAAGGGGCGGAACTGTGTCTGGATGTAAATGCGCACCCCACAGGCGTGCCCGAATCGCTGCTACGAGATAGACCTTATTCAACGGGCGCAACCCATACGAAACTGGTGGCCAGCACAAGGTGCACGGCAGTAGGCGGAAAGCAGGGTCACGGTAAATTTGTCTGAAAATTCCGGCTGGCCAGATGAGTCGTTGAAAACAAAAGGGAAGCGTGTGAAGATAGCCGCCGGCCATCGCGCATTTGCAGGCAACTTCGGGGATTTGTGGTTTATCCACAATGGTTCTCGTCATGGAGGGGTCATATGTTTCAGCGCAAAATTTTAGCTTCCTGGAAAGCATTTTCCGTTCTCATCGCAGTGATCGGTTTTTTGGTATCGACTTGTCCTACCCCGTGCCTCGCCGAAACGGAGAGTACCAACATCGTCGCATCACCGAATGCTCCGGCCCCCGTTACCTTCGGGATTCAAGAGTTGCAACGAGTTCTGAAACTGAAGGGCGTAAGCGTGAGCGTTTCCGGTAAGCCGTCCACCCAGGGTGTGCAGGTCATCATACAAACCGCAGCGGAGCGCGAGTTGCAGGGTCCCGACGCGACTCACGCCCCCTCTGGCCCGGAGTCGTATGCTGTTTCCGTGGTCTCACCTGAGACGATTATCGTCGAGGGCAGCGACGCGGTGGGCGCGATGTACGGCGCCATGGATTTGGCGGAGCAAGTGGATGGGGCAAGCGACGCCGCGTACTTCCGCCAGGTCCACGCCGTCACCAAGTCTCCCTTCCTGGTCCTGCGCGGCGTGAACATGTTCGTGACCACACAGGATATCGATAACCCCGACGGCGCGTTCTGGTCCGATGAATATTGGCACGGCTATCTCGACATGATGGCCAGGAATCGCTACAACCTTCTCGATATCCACGGACCTTGCGACGCGGTCACGTTGACCTTTCCCAACGGGTTTGCCTATTTTGTAAACCTCCCGGATTTCCCCCAAGTGGGAGTGGGGCCGGAGAAGGCCGCCAAGAATCTGGCGCGCTTCCGCCAGGTCATCCGCATGGCGGCAGATCGCGGCATCAAGGTCGCGTATATGAATTACGAAGCCTCCGCGCCCATCGGCCCATGGAAGACCCGCACCTGGGGTGTTGACGAGCGGTGGGTGGCGCGCCCGCAAGAGTATCTGGAGAGCTCCCGGCTGGAGGAATACACGCGGCAGGCGGTCCTCAGCTTTTTGAAGCAGGTGCCGGAACTATGGATGTTCGGTTTCCGCGTAGGTGAATCCGGCCAGCCTGAGGACTTTTACAAGAAGACCTACCTCGCGGCGCTCGCGGAGTTGCCCGACAGTTTAAATGTGTACGTGCGCACTTGGATTGCCGATCCCGAGAAAATTCGGGAGCTCGCGAGTTCCACGCGGCATCATCTCTACATCGAGCCCAAGTACAATGGGGAACAACTGGGATTGCCTTATCAGGCGGCATTAGGCGGGCGGCACTATCCCCCCAGCGGCTCCTACGAGGATTACACCAACTATCCGAAGAATTATTCCATCCTCTGGCAGATTCGCGCGCACGGGACGACGCGGGTCTTCTTCTGGGGCGACCCGGACTTTGCGCGCCGCACCGTCCGATCCTGCAAATTCGGCCAGGGAGTGGGGTTCTCCATGGAGCCGATGGAAGCCTACTTGCCGGCCGCCGAATACCTTCACCACAACCCCCAGGTCCATCACGACATTTACAAGTGGATGTTCGAGCGCGAGTGGCTATGGCATCTCACTTGGGGACGCGCGGCCTATGATCCCGAAGTGCCCGAAACGGTTTGGACCCGCGAGTTCGCTCGCCGGTTCGGGCCGCAAGCCGGTCCTCTTGTGTACAAAGCCGTGGTGGATAGCAGCAAGATTGTGCCCTTCATTTATTCCTACCACAGCGTGGGATTGGACCATCAGAACTTCGCTCCGGAATTCGAAACCGGGGACCATGCGCTCGACTCGCGGCACCGGCTGTGGCAAGGGAGCCGGGAAGTGCCTTATGGCGGTAACAACGATGACTTCCTGCGAGTGACTCCCTTAGATCGCACGGCTATGGTGGATCCTGCGCATTACGTCGATGATTTTTTGAACCGAGTTGTTACGGGTCAAATGAAGCCCTTTGACGCCGCCCGTTATCTTGATGCCGCCGCCGACGGCAGCGAGCAGGCGATCGAGGCCGCCGGGAATCTCCATCCCGATTCACCCAAAGAATTCGACTGCATCGCGCGGGACGTCCAAGCCTTGGACTGGCTGGCGCGCTATTACGCTGAGCGCATTCGTTCCGTGACCCATCTGGAGTTTTACCGGCGCACCTTCCAGCACTCCGAGCTGACCGCGGCTTATGACGACCTGTATAAGGCGGTGGCCGATTGGGACAACCTCTCGGCGGCCACCGAACAACATTTTGGATACGTCCCGGAGCTCATCCGCATGGGCGTGAACCAATTCCGCTGGCGCGATGAAGGCAGAACTTTGGGCGCGGATATGGACCAGATCAACAACCTGGAATTTGAATTTCAAGGGATGGCGGATCGGCGTCGCGATGTTCTCGGCCACCTTCCTCCTTTCAAAGCCCGGCCCGGCAAACCCTTGCCGCTCACGGTCACCTACGTGAGCGCCGACCGAAAAGGTCACGTTTTTGTCTTTTACAAGAACGCTCAGGAAACGGGATACAAGAAGCTTCCCCTGCAACCGGTGAGTTCTGTGGAACGCACTTGGTCAGTGGTCGTTCCCTCGGAAGAGATGGTTCCCGGGCGGTTCGAGTACTACTTTGAAGAAAATCTCGGTGTCGGCGGCAGCTATGGAGGGACGCTGGAGAATCATCCTCCTTACCGCGTGTTCGTCACGAACAACGATGTGGCGCCGGTTATCACCCATCAGCCTCCCGAGGGGGCGGTGCGTGGAGCCTCGGTCGCATTAACCGTGGGAGTAAAGTCTCCGGGGAAGCTATCCTCCGTTCGCGTGTACTACAAGCGCATGCCTGCCTACGACGATTGGGTGAGCATGGAGATGTCCCCTTCGGGGCAAGGCCAGTTTAGCGCCGCGGTTCCACTTACTCCGGAAGGAATTCTGTACTACTTTGAAGCCGTGGACGAAGACGGCAACGCGGCGAACTACCCGAATTTTCTCTTGCGGACGCCGTATTTCAACATTGAAGGTTGGGATGCCGGCGGCGCTGCCGGGGGTTCGAACTAAAGCGTGCGGTTGTAGCGGCGGTCTCCGACCGCCGAATCGTCGATCGGAGATCGACGGTACAGAATGAGGAGGCTCTATGAAGAGGTTGATTCGCATCATCCTATTATTGTGGCTGGCTTTCCTTGCCACCCCGTTGGTCTTTTCTCAACAGCCCACCGCCAAGCCCCCCAAGCCGGCGTCAGCGCAGGAGCCCACGACGTTTCCCCTTTGGGAGAACGGTGCTCCAGGGGCTCTGGGCCATGAGGAAGAGGACATCCCTACATTAACCTACTACCCGGCCTTGCGGGGATCTCCCACGGCGGTTATCGTCGCCCCGGGCGGCGGCTATCGCGCCCTGGCGATGAATCACGAGGGTTGGCAGGTGGCGTATTGGCTCAATGCGGCGGGGGTATCGGCCTTCGTGCTGAAGTACCGGCTGGGGCCTCGCTACCACCATCCCATCGAATTAGGGGACGCGCAACGCGCCATCCGCACGGTGCGGGCACGCGCGGCGGAGTTCGGCGTGAAACCTGACCGCATCGGCATGATGGGCTTTTCGGCGGGCGGCCACCTGACTTCCACCGCCGAAGCCCATTTCGACAGTGGGGACCCCAACGCTTCTGATCCCATCGACCACGCAAGCTCGCGGCCGGATTTCGCGATCCTCGGTTACGCGGTTATTTCCTTCACGGAGCCTTATATGCACAAGGGTTCCGCCCATGCGCTGCTGGGCGATTCACCTGACCCCAAACTGCTCGAAGACCTTTCCAACGATCTCCGCGTCACCCTCCAGACACCTCCGACGTTCCTCTTCAGCACCAGTGAGGATACCGGCGTCCCGGCGGAAAACAGCGTGGCATTCTATTTGGCGTTGCACAAGGCGCATGTGCCCGCGGAGCTGCACATCTTCCAACACGGCCCGCACGGGGTGGGATTGGATTTGGGTGATCCCGCCTTGGGCGAATGGCCCAAGCTGCTCATCAATTGGCTGCGCGGCCTGGGGTTGCTGGAGAGATAAGGAGGGGAGCCCGGTCCTTCTGCGGAAGCCGCCGGAGGTTCGTTACCTGTATTCGAAATCCACGGTGGCGTATCCGGTGATCTCCACTTCCCCACTTTCCGTGGAATAAAAGCGGTAGGGTAGGCCCTCCAATGAGATTTGGCCCCGCGGCGTGTCCGCGCCACTAATGAAGGTGGACTGGACATTCCTCACGCCAGTAATCTGGACGTTCAGTCCCGCCGCGATATCATGGGCAGCCTGACGGGCGCGGGCAATCGCCTGCTGTAAGGCCTTTCTTTCGTACTGATCGGGGTCCTTAATTGTGTAAATAATCAGCCCTCCCATCATTTGCGGCATCATACGGGGCCCTGGGGCCATGCCCGGGACGGCGCCTGCCTTGCGGAGAGCTTCAATCACGGCGGCCGACTTCTTGGTCAACTTCGTCATGTCGCTCAGGTCGGCGCCTTCGATGAACACATAGATTGACTGGGTCGCATTGTACACGGTTATCCCCGACGGGCTGGGCCCGAACATCGGGCCTCCGCCGTGTCCAAGAACCACCGACCCAATTTTGTATCCAGTGGGAGCAATCCCCATCTTGGCGAGGGCGGAATCAACGGCCTTCGCTTTCTCCGCGTTTGCCGCGACGGCTTCCTCGGAAATGGGCGAGGATGATTGGATGGACATCACCAGAATTCCCAGGTCGGGCTTGGCGTTGACGACGCCGTCCCCGCGGACCTTAATCACGTGGTCCTCGGAGCTTTGTGGTTGAGCTGCACGCTGGGGTTGAGCACCCATGATCGGGAGCAAGATGAATGAAGACGCAAAGATCGCTGCTGCCAGGATCCGGGTCATAAGGCACCTCGCCGGACAAATTTCCAGAAATCATAGCACACGTGTACGCTCCGGTTCGCACCCGAGTGAGAGCACCGTTGTTCTGGCGAAAACCGCGCCGCGCCGGTTACTTGAAGTCGTACTGCACGACGGTGCTTGCGGAAATCTCCACTTGATCGCTTCTGGTGGAGTAGAAGTGGTAGGGCAGGCTCTCAAGATATGGCATGCCGGAATACGGCAGGTAGCCGCCGGCGAGGAAGCCAATCTTGACGTACCGCACGCCGGTAATCTGCACTTCCATGGCCTTGGCGAGGGCGTAAGCAGCACCGCGCGCCCGGTCGAAGCCTTTCCGCACCGCATCGTTCTCGTATTCGTCGGAATTCTTGACCGCATACACGATCATTCCCCCCTGCCCTTGGGGAGCCATGCGCGCATTTGGTGCACTGGCAGGAACCGCTCCGGCCTTGCGGAGAGCTTCCATGACCGAGGCCGACTTCGCCGCCAGCTTTGCCGGGTCGCTGAGGTCGGCCCCTTCGAAGAAGACGTAGACGTATTGAGATGCCTGGTACGCGGCAATCTCCGGCTGGTTTTGGTCATACATGGCGGCGCGCCCAGCCTGCCCAAAGATGACCGAGGTAATCTTGTAGCTGGTGGGCGAGAATCCTTGCGCGGCAAGGGCCGATGCCACTTCTTTGGCCTTCCGCTCGTTTTCCGCCACCGCTTCTTCGGCAATGGGCGAGGTCGAGTGAATAGACATGGTCAGAATCCCCACGTCGGGCTTGGCAAACGTTGAACCGCTCCGCCCGACGGAAATGACGTGAGACTTTGCTTCCACTGCTTCCGAGTCCACCTGGGTTTCAAGCGGGCTCCGGTTTTGAGCAAAGAGCGTGGAGAAGGGAATGAGGGAAAATGCCAAGAAGGCAACTGCCAGAATCCGATTTACCATGGGAATACCTCCTGAACGTGGTTTAGCTCAGAAAATCGCAAGAGTACAAAGAGGGCAAATGCCGGGCATACCGCTAGAAGCCGGTTCATGATAATGGCTCCCTAACGAATTTTGGAGAAACATAGCACATATGGGAAGGGGCTTCAATGTGAGAAGCAGCAGGCGGCTGCGATGTGAATTGGGGTGATTGGTATAGCCGCGGATTTGCAATTGACAGTAGTGCGGCGGGTACCTATCCTGAAAAAGCGGGCATCATTTTTGATTGAGAATTGCTGAATCCCATCCAGCCTTTCGAAGCTTCTGCGGATGACGCTGCGCAGTGTCCACCCGGGGCTGAGGGTATTTCCGTTTTTCCGAGGTTCTATGAATTTCAAAACATTGGCAATCCATGCTGGGCACGACCCCAAGGAACATTTCGGCTCGGTGATGCCGCCCATTTACCAGACCTCCACTTTTGCTTTCCGCGGCGTGGGTGAGCCGGGGCCGTTTGACTACTCCCGCAGCGGCAATCCCACGCGCAAGGCGTTGGAATCCTGCCTGGCGCAGTTGGAGGGCGGGACGGCGGGATTCGCTTTTGCGACGGGCATGGCCGCGGAAACCACTTTGCTCATGATGTTTTCATCGGGTGATAACATCGTTGTCCACGACGACCTTTATGCCGGCACCTATCGCCTGTTCGAGACGGTTTTTGCCACCAAGCAGATTCGCGCCAACTACGTTGATTTGCGCGACACCACCAAGCTCCGTTCCGCGCTCGCGGCCGGGCCCAAGGCGGTTTGGATTGAGTCGCCCACCAACCCCCTGATGAATCTCGTGGATATCCGGGCGGTATCGGACTTGTCGCACGCACATGGGGCGCTGGTGGTCTGTGACAACACTTTTCTCTCGCCTTATTTCCAGTCGCCGCTCGAGTTGGGCGCCGACGTCGTTGTGCATTCGACAACCAAATATATTAACGGCCATTCCGACGTGGTGGGTGGGGCGCTCATAGTCAAAGACCCTGCCCTGGCTGAAAAGATTGGTTTTCTCCAGAACGCCATGGGCACCTGCGCAGGCCCCCAGGACTGCTTCCTGGTTCTGCGTGGCGCTAAAACCTTGGCCATCCGCATGGAGGAGCACAACCGCAACGCGCTCGCCATTGCGCGCCGGTTGGAAAAACATCCCGAGGTGGCGGCCGTGCGGCATCCCGGGCTCGAAAGCCATCCTCAGCACGAGTTGGCGCTGCGCCAGACGCGGGGGTCGGGCGGAACATTTTCCTTCCGCCTGCGCGGCGGAGAAGCGGCGGTCAACCGCTTCTTGGCAAAATGCCAGATTTTCGCTTTGGCGGAGTCGCTGGGCGGAGTGGAATCGCTCATCGAGCACCCTCCCACCATGACTCACTCCTCCGTGCCTCGCGACGTCCAGTTGAAAATGGGCATCACGCCGGATCTTATTCGCATTTCCGTCGGCCTGGAGGATGTCCGCGACCTGATCGCGGATTTGGAAGCCGCCTTGGCCGGATAGATTATGCGGCCCTGCAGCCAGTCAGCAATTGACGAACTACGTGAAGCGGCGTCCGGCCAGGGGGCCACATGAAATCTGCAACCAAGCTACAAGCTGAGCTTCGCGGAAAACTAATCGTATCCTGCCAGTCTCTAGAGGGCAGCCCGTTCCGGAATCCGGAATCCACAGCACGCTTCGCGCAGGCCGCCGTCCAGGGTGGGGCGGTGGGCATCCGCGCTAATGGTCCGGAGGACATCCGGGCGATTCGGCAGGTTGTCGGAGTTCCCATCATCGGAATCTGGAAAGCTCTAAAGGATGACGGAGAGATCCTGATTACGCCCTCCTTCGAAGCCGCGCAGAAGGTGGTGGAAGCTGGCGCCGGCCTGGTGGCGATGGATTGCACCGGTCGTGGTCAGAAATATGGCGCGTTCGACAGGATGAAGCGCATCAGAGAAGAACTGGGAGTTCCGGTCCTGGCCGACATTGCCACGGTCGAGGAAGCCGTCCAAGCCGCGAAAGCGGGCGCCGACGCGGTTCTTTCCACCCTGCGCGGGTATACGCCGGAAACCCGTCATGTGCTGGCCTTCGAGCCTTCTTTTATCGCTCAACTGATCCGCGCCGTGGACGTACTCGTCATCGCCGAGGGGCACATTCAAACGCCCGGGCAAGTGCGCGCCGCCCTTGATGCGGGCGCCTACGCGGTCATTGTGGGGACCGCCATCACGCGGCCAGAGTTGATCACCCGGGGATTCGCCGCCGCTGCACAAAGTTGGCAACGCGCCCACGATCCCGAGCGCGTTTTCGTGGGCATTGACATGGGCGGGACGCGCACCAAATTCGGCCTGGTTTCCAACCAGGGTGAACTGCTGCACCACTCCTCAACTACCACGCCTTGGGATGAGGGAAGGGACGCCTTGCTC
>JBEKNU010000131.1:0-20463 GCA_049522495.1 Terriglobia bacterium | reverse complement strand
AATCTTCTCCATGCCCTTCCCACCGTAGGTTTCACCTACGGCTACTCACGGTCCTCCCCTGCGGGGAGGGCGGAAGGAACACTGCCGTGCGTGCGGTTGCAAAAACCTAATTTGGACAAGCTCGGTCTCCGACCGCCGCTACAGCGTCACTTTTGCAGAGAGGTCATTACAAATGATGCGTGTTTGGTTTATTGCGGTTGGTCACTCAGCGCCTTGCGCACGAATTGCAGTTCTTCCAGAAGGCGGGTGCATTGAAGCGGAGCTAACATCCCTCCTCAGGCTCGGGGGCTCAGGTCCACTTGGGGCAGTTCTGTCTCATATTTGCCCAGTTCTTGCAGCAACTGATGGAGAGCGGCTTCCAGGCGCATCAGCGCGGCGTCGGCGTCCTCGACCTTCCCTTCCCTGGCCATCTGCTCCAGGGTATGCGCGGCATCGAACGCCTGGGGCGCGGCGATAACTCCCACGGAACCCTTCAGCGTGTGCGCGGCCCGCTCCAATCCGGAGGCGTCCCGCCGCTCCGTGGCTCCGCGCACGTCTTCCAGAAGTTTGGGCCACTCCTGAAGAAAGATTGCGATAATCTCCCTCCCCAATCCTTCGTCGCCTTCTAATCGGGAAAGGAAACCGGCTTTGTCAAACATCATGGGGGCAAAATCTCCTTCGGCCCGCAGATGGGCTTCCTCTATTTTTTCGGCAGATTGCGTGAGAACTTGATGGGAATATGGCGACAGATCGGGGCAGAAGGGCGGGGCTTTAGCCCCGCCGCAGAACTCGGCAGGGATTTAGGGATTTCACCCCTGAAGAAACGTGGCTTCAGGGCCTGAAGGCCCCTTCAACCAGCGGCCCTGGGACGGCGGGGCTGAAGCCCCGCCCTTCCGAGGGCAATGACTAATATCGCTTATCAATGCGACCAGGCATTAGCGCGCCGGTTGCGGGGGCTTCAAAGCGTAGTTGTGAATCGACCCGCCCACGCCCACGCCGATGTGTACAATGGAAACCCAGCGCTCCAGGCTATGGTGGCCGGTGCGATGGCAGAGGTAGGAACCGCCGATGGAGGCCGCCGTCCCGGCGAGTTCGATTCCCACAAAAAGCGGCCGGTTATCGACAATCGAGTTGGAAAGCAGCCATTCTTCGTTCCCCTGATTGCGCAGGTGCCGGGTGGAAGCGTAGTCCAGCATGCGCGCCCCGCCGACGCCGGTGAAAAGGTAGATGTTCTCCCGGTCCCAGAACTTGTGCGGCTGGGTCTTGGATTGGGCGGGCGGCTTGACCGTGGCGGGCGTGGCTGTCACCGGATTATCCTGCGCCCACAGTCCGCCGGAGCAGGCCAGCAGTAAAGTGAGTAAGAGAAGGTTGTGGACTTTTGACATGGGGGAATTTTAGATGCAATTGCCCCGGCGTGCCAAGATTTTCCGCGGGAGGGACCTGCCCCGCGCAAGTTGCGAAGCTTTGGAGTGCGGCAGCTTGCTGCCGCTTTTTCACCAGCCAGCTTGCTGGCTGGTTTGTAACGCCGACCTTTAGGTCAGCACGTGCCGACCTAAAGGTCGGTGCTACAGAGGATTCGTGCGTGCGCTCGAAATCCCCGCGAGCAAGCTCGCGTGGAGGAAAGCAGCAGCAAGCTGCCGCACTCCAAAGCTTCGCTCCGTAATCCTGGGAGGCGCGCGCTAACTTTCCGGGAGCGGAGGGCAGCCGGGGAATTCCGCCAGGTAGGTGTTCCCGATATACTCCAGGTACTTGATGCCGATTTCGCTGGTGAAGAATCCATCTGTGGTGAGGTCGCGCAGGAGGGAGAAAAACTTGACGCCCGGCCCCAGCGCCGCATCCTTCGCCGCATTTTCGCGGTAAGCGATCTGGTCGAGCAGTTCTTTCTGCTCCACCCCCGCGCATTCCAGGAAGACCTTTCCGTAACGGTCGTTGCAAGTCAAGTCCAGCCAGGCGAGGCCGCCGCCCAGGGTCATCTGATATTCCCGGTTCTCACTGGTCAGCAGGTCAATGAACTCCGGCGCGCCCGCTTCCAGCGCGCCTCCGGCCTGCTCGTCGGGGGGAATAATCGTCTGGCAGATTGACCGCAGCGTCTGGTACGCGTGCGCGGGGAAGAACTTGGGCGCGTAAGCGCCGCCCGAGGCTTGAGCCTGCTCCTCCCTCACCATGCGGTGCACGTGCTCCGCCGCCTCGAGAGGAATCATCTGCAGCATCGACCCCGCCGAGACCCCCACCGCTAGGTTCCTTAGTACATCACGACGGGAGAGGTTAGTTGGCATGGTCATTTCTCCTCAGGGTACATTGTCCGTTGTCCGTGGTCCGTCCTCAGTTTTCAGTAATCAGTAAGCCCTAAGGCCAATGGGCCTTCAACCTCTTACTTACGACTGTCAACTGACGACGGACAACTGGCAACGGACAACAGACCAAGGACGTCTTTTAGATGTTTCCTTTCCTCGTCTCGTCCAGCAAATATTCTGACGCTCGCCAGGAAAACGCCAGAATGGAGAGCGTCGGATTCTTGTCCGGATTGGTCACGAAGCACGCGGCGTCGGTCACGAACAGATTTTTCACGTCGTGGGCCTGGCAGAATTGATTGAGGGCCGAGGTTTGGGGATCCTTCCCCATGCGCACGGTTCCTGATTCGTGGATCACCTGGCCGCCGGGCAGAAGACCATACGGAAACTCCCCGGTCGTCTTGACTTCCGTCTGATAGGTGCCACCCACCGCCTCGATGATAGCGCGGAAGGTTTCCTGCATATCGCGCGCCATCTTGATTTCGTTGTCCCCCCATTGGAAATGGAAGCGCAGGACGGGAATTCCCCACTCGTCGACGACGTTGGGATCAATTTCGCAGTAGGAGTTTTCGTTGGGAATCATCTCCCCGCGGCCGGAAAGGCCGATGAACGCGCCATATTTTTCCTTGCACTGCCGCTTCAGTCCCAGCCCGTAACCCTCGTACTGCCGGCAGATGCCGTGGAACTGGCCCGCCGAGGGCATGTGCCGCCCGCCGCCGAACTCGATGTGGTAGCCGCGCAGAAACTCGTTCTTCCGGTCAAATTTCCACCAGGGGATGTAAAGGTGCATCCCGCCGACGCCGTCGTGATTGTGCGGAGGCATTTTTTCCAGCACCGGGATATACCCCGTGCCCCCACTGTGTATCGAATCCATCAGATAGCGCCCCACCACGCCGGAGGAATTGGCAAGGCCCTGGGGGAAGCGCCGCGAGCGGGAATTCAGCAGCAAGCGCGCGGATTCACACGAGCTCCCCGCCACCACCACCGCCCGGGCGCGGACTTGCTGGTCGCGGCGCGTGGCCTTGTCGACATAGGAGACGCCCGTGGCCTTGCCTTCGTCATTCACCAGGATTTCACGGGCCATGGCGCCGGTCACCAGCGTCAGGCGTCCCGTGTCCATCGCCGGGGGAATCAAAACCTGGCTGGAACTGAAGTTCGATGCCGTCTTGCATCCACGCCCGCACTGGTCGCAGTAGTGGCACGGCGGGCGGCCGTTCAGCGGCTGCGTCAGGATGGCTTTGCGGGCCGGCACGCAGAGAATTCCCAGCTTATCGCAGGCGCGCTTCACCACCAGGTCGGAGCAGCGAGGCTTGGGCGGCGGCTGGAAAATCCCGTCGGGGGCGCTGGGGATGTTCTCCTTGGACCCGAAAACGCCGATGTAGCGGTCGACTTTGTCGTAATAGGGCGCCAGGTCCTGGTAAGTGAGCGGCCAATCGTCGCCGCGGCCGTCGAGGGAGTGCGCGCGGAAATCCGCCTCGGCAAAGCGCAGCGCGATGCGGCCCCAATGATTCGAGCGCCCGCCCACAATGCGCGAGCGGAACCACATGAAATCGGAGCCCGGGGCTTTGGTGTACGGTTCGCCCTCGATGCTCCAGTAACCGTTGGGGGCAAGGAATTCTGTCTCGGCAAAATTATTGAAGCCCGCGCCGCCAATCCCCGCCCCGCGATGCGCGAGCTCGTACGGCCAGACGTGCTCCTTGTAGTCCGTCGCGGGATGCACCATGGGTCCGGCCTCGAGCATCACCACGCTTAGCCCGCCTTCCGTCAACACCTTGGCAGCCGCCCCGCCCGCCGCCCCCGAGCCGATAATGCACACGTCATACACTTTTCCCGTGCGGATGATTTCCAACATCGATGGCAGTCCCCCTCGCAGAATCCCTCTGAAAACGCACTGCTGATTGCATCAGCCCCAGGGTGAGATAGCATACGACAAATTGGGGGAAAATTGTGTATCAACCACTTTTCAGGTGTACACTCGCAGCTACGCGGGAAACCTCAATGGCAAGCCTGATGCGGTTCATGGCGGGAATGGTGGTTGCCCTGTTGCCCCGGCAGTTCCGAAGCCGTTGGGCGTGGGCGACGGAGGCGACTCTTCGAGGCCCCGCCATTGTCTCCGGACTCGCCGAGGCTGTGATCAGCCTGGCGATCGTCATCCTTCGCTACTTCGTGTTCTTCCAATGGCGGATGGGAACCATCGCCGATGCCGCCCTCAAGGG
Source organism: Terriglobia bacterium (assembly GCA_049522495.1). GTDB lineage: Bacteria > Acidobacteriota > Terriglobia > UBA7540 > UBA7540 > Bog-366. The sequence goes on along the minus strand of JBEKNU010000131.1, from coordinate 15,977 downwards.
CCATGCGGGGGACGAGGCGCTGGCCAATACGGCCGGACAGTTTGGAATGGGATTCACAGTACTCGTGGAGTACGCGTTCAGCCCGCTGACCCTGCTGCTCGTCTACTTCTCGATCGAAGGCGTGGTGCGCCTTTTCGCTGCGCTGAGCGTCGACGAATGTGCGGGAACGATGCCGCTTTACCTGATAGCATGGGGGCTCGACCGGGCCGGAGAGGCCCGTAAGGAACGCCAGCTTGGCCCGCGCGTGCCCGATGAGGTCCAGCATTGCAAGGGCATCAGTTATGACCTGGTTATCGCTTCCTGCCGGCCTAAGCGGGGCTGGGACCGCTTGATCACCATCGAGTATGAAGACCAACTATACGAAATATTCGAAGAAAAAAAGGGCGTCCCGCCCCGGCCTCATATTTACCAACTGCGACACCACCCGCAGGGCAAAGTGATCCGCGGGCTGCACCATTACCACCCCCACGAGGCGCTGACGGAAAAGCAGAGAATGGCCTTGTCCCGGGAGCCAGCGGCGCAGGAGGAAAAGAGGATTCCATGAGAAGCACACTGGTATTGGCACTGTTGGGGATTGCTAGCCTGGCCCTCGGCGCGCAAGACGCGCGAGATCGGCCGAAGATTACCGGCATCGATCATGTGGCGTTCTACACGACCGCGCCGGGAGGAGTCGCCCGCCTTTACCACGGCCTGTTGGGTCTCTCTGACGCTAAGCCATTTGAGCCGGGAGAGACCTTGCGGTACGTGGTCGGCAAGCAGTGGGTGGGGTACAGCGCTGCTCCTGACCCTCAAGCCCTCAACAAGATGGACCACGTGGCGTTTGCCACGGACCACATCGCGGCGTTGCTAGGGTATCTCACGAGAAAGGGAGTGACGGTGCCGGAGGGCATCGAGCGCTGGCCGGATGGAAGCCGCAGCTTTCGGATGAAGGATCCCGAGGGCCATAGCATTGAGTTCGTCGAGCGCGCGAAAAAAGGTGGAAAGGCCGATGCGGAAGGCGTGTCCCGCCGCGTGATCCACGCCGGATTCGTGGTTCGCGACCGGGGAATTGAAGACGCTTTCTATCGCGACATCCTGGGATTCCATGTCTACTGGCAGGGGGGGATGCAACCCGACCGCACCGACTGGTGCTCGATGCAAGTTCCCGATGGCACCGATTGGCTGGAATACATGCTTAGCGCTCCCGCCCAACCCGACCAGCGGCGGATGGGAGTGTTGAATCACATCTCCCTCGGCGTGGAGAACATGCAACAAACCGCAGCCAAGCTGGTATCGAACGGCTGGCAACAACAAGGCACCGGGCAACCCAAGATTGGGAGGGACGGCAAATGGCAGCTTAATTTGTTCGATCCCGACCTCTCTCGGGTGGAGTTGATGGAATTCCGGCCGGCGCAAAAACCGTGTTGCTCCGAATTTCAGGGACCACACCCAGGGCCAGACCGCTAACGCCCTGGCAACGCGGGGTCTTACAGCGCATGGAGCGCAGAGTAATCAGGCTGGGAGCCGGATAAATCTGCGCCATCCACTTCGGGGTATCGGGCTCGCCCGCTTTATTCCCGCGCGCAACAAGTTCTTGTGCTGGCCGTTGTCTTCGGCCCGCCAAAAGGGTTCCGCCCATCAACGGGCCACGTTTAAGGGCCGCCGCCCATCCGGTGATGGGTTGAGCGGCGCAGGGTTGAGCCAGGCCGCCCGCACGAAATCCGAAACATGGCCGCTGTAGCGCCGGCGGATTTCCGGCAGCAGGTAGTCGGTGCCGAGTATTACCCCGCGGCAATCGGGCGCCCCGCACTGGCACTCGAACCCCGCCATCGCAGGTCCACAGAAGGTGGCATATTCGGCAGTCAATTCCTCGCCTTCCGCGATGTCTCGGCGCGCCACCAGATTCAAACCTTCCAGCCACGTGTTGGGATCGCAGGCGTGATTGAGGGGACGCCAATCGTCCGGATTCTCACTCCAGAGAACGTGCAGGTCTGCCGTCACCGGCCAGGCGTATTGGTCGAACCACTGCCGCCGCAATCCGCGCCAGTGCCGCTCCACGTGCTGCCGGGAGACCAGAGTGTGCGGACGCTCTTCGTAACGCTCCACAACCTCACCCTCACGAATCGGCCGGCGGGCGAACATGCCAAAGCCGCGCGCGGGTCGGAATTGCAATTCCCATACCCGGCAGGCGCGGTCGCGCCGGCGGAGGGCGCAGGCCACGAGATGGTCGAGAAATCCGCGATGCCCCGCGGGGTCGTTGGCGAGAATGAAATCGGCGCTGCCGAACTGGCCCTGCGGACAGAAGACTTCGCAATTGGGGTTGATCTCCAGCATGTAGATTGTTCCCGCTCCATCCATGCGGATATCGCACCTTTCATACCCGGAGCCCCCCAGCGCTGCGAACGTCAAGGCCGAAGCCTCCCGCAGGCGCGTCGCCAGGGCGGGGTCAGAGACCCTGCGCGCCTCCATCAATTCGTAATCCTTCCACTTCAGGTCGAAGTGCTTGAAGGATTCCCCCGGTGGAAAAAGAAACTCCACGGGTTCCAGAACCCAGGCCTCTTCGTCCGCGTGGCGCGGTTCAGCCACCAGCACCGTAAACTCCCGCCCTTCGATGAACTCCTCGATCAGCGCGGCGCCATATTCGGCGATGGTCCGTTCCGTCTCCCGCAGAAGCGCTTCCGCGCCGGTCACGCGGGAGCTGCGGTAGATTCCCGCGCTCGCATATCCCTGTGGGTGTTTCACCAGCATGGGAAAGCACAGCTCGCGCGCGGCGCGATGCGCGTCGGGGAGGTGGCGCGCCATCACATAGGCCGGGAACTTAACCCCCACGGAGTGGCACGCCATCTTCATGGCTTCGCGCGAGGGATCGTAAAACGACGATCCCGCACCAGTAAAGGCGATGTTCATCCGTTCCAGCGCCTGAACCACTTCAATGCCCGCCGTGTCCTGATCCCACGAGCCGTCGCAGAGGTTGATCGCCACTTCAAAGCCCTCGCGGGCGATCTGGATCACCTGCTGCACAGCCGTGGCTTTAAGGATTTGGAAGTTGGCGCAATTCCAGTCCGGAACGTAGAACGACGGATCGCAGGGCGGATCGAGTTTGCTAAAGGGCGCATTCGAACCTTCATACGATGGATGCAAAATCGCAATTTTCATGGCTTGCGTGGCAAACTTGCCCCGGTCAGGACCATTCTAGAGGGTGCATGCACCGAAGTCAAAACCCCGAGGGCAGAAGGTAGTGGTGCCCTTTGCGAGACACGGGCGCTCCAAGGAAGTCTTAAGAGCGTTTCGCACAGAGTTTCACGGAGGGTAAATCACTGAGCACAGAGAACACGGGGAGGACCTCGGATTTTCTCCGTGCCCTCTGTGTGAACATCTTTTTCACCAAACAGGAAACGTCGTGAGTTTCTATTATGAACTGGGCCGTAGCGAGAGAGATGCGCCTTTCTCCCATTCCTCGAGCATCCGCTCTCCAACTTCAGCAAACCCAGAATTTTGCCTGACGTATTGGCGCACGTCGGCTTTGGACTGCGGCGGCTCGACGCCGCCTTGGTAATCGTCCTCGCCGTCATTTTAAGGCGGCGTCTAGCCGTCGCAGTCCAAGGTGCTTCGCGCATTCATATGCACAGCAAGAGAATGGCCGCGGACCCCAAGAACAGGGATCCGCGCTACGCCAGAAGGCGATCAAACTCGAGCTTTACCACCAACCCCACGCTGGCGGGCCCGCTCACTGGCAGGTCCTTCAATCGCAGGCAGCGATTCGGTTTTTGCCGGGCCAGCCGGGGCGTGGCGAGGACCTCGAATTCCACTTTCTCCTCCGTATTCAGCAGCGTCGCCCTCTGCGGCAGGGTGGTAATAAGGGGCAGATAGACAGCGGGAGTCTCCTGTTCTTTGAAAAGATGCACATACAGCGTGTTGCCGCGCTGGGTCAGCAGCACGTTGCGATTCTTCGTCAGCATGCTGGCGACTTCCACATCCACGAAAGACTCTTTTACGGACTTGTACCACTTGCCAATCTGCCGCAGGAGGGAGGCGGCTTCCTCGGTTATCGTTCCGTCGGGTTTGGGACCCACGTCGAGCAGATAGTTCCCGCCCTTGGCCATGATCTTGTGAATGCTGCGAATCAAGTAGGGAAGCGAGTAGTAGTCCTCGTTGGCGCGGTAGCCCCATCCCTGATACCCCACGGACTGGCACGCCTCGACCCTCTTTTGGAAATACAATTCGGTGTTCACCGAGTTGTCCCAGTCGCGCTCCGGCGTTCCGTAGTCGCCGTCGTCGAATCCCCGGTTGTTGATCACGGCATTGGGCTGAAGCGAGCGAATCAAATCGTTGAAGGAAGGATCCTTGGCACCCATTACATTCACATCCCACCAGAAGCCGTGGATCTCACCGTAGTTGGTGCACAGTTCCTTCACCTGGCGTTTCAACAAGGCCAGGTATTTTTCCTGGCTGGGTTCATCTCCCGGCTGGGGGGCCGGCAACTCGTATGGCCGTCCGGCATTGGGGTAGATTGGGTTGTGCTCATCAACGATCGAATGATAGAGGCAAAGGGGAAAGTTCCGGCGATGGCAGGCGTCAGCCAGCATCTTTAGCGTGTCTTTGCCATAGGGCGTGTTCATCACGTTGTAGCTGGTCTCCCGCGTGTTCCACATGCAGAAACCATCAATGTGCTTGGTGGTGATGGTGATGTACTCCATTCCCGCTTGCTCGGCCAAATCCAGCCAGGCGTCAGGGTCAAACTTGACGGGATTGAATTTGTGCATGTACGGTTCGTACTCGGCGCGCTTCATCCCCTTCAGGTACATCTCCTCGGAATCCCATCCGGCCACGGAGAAAATGCCCCAGTGGGTGAACAATCCAAAGCGCTTTTGCAGAAACCAGTCGCGGCCATCGTTGAAGCGCGGGGGACGGCGGGAGTGATTCTCTCCTGCTGCGCCGGTGGAAGTGGATTCCTGCGGTTTGGCAGGTTCGGCGTGGCCCCCGGTGAGGGAAGAAGCCCGCGCGGCGTCCCTTGCCAATGTGCCCGCGGGCCCCGCCATCACCAACCCTCGGGCCGTCAGGTCCAGCAGCCTACGTCTCGTCAACATGAATGCCTCCTTGCTATGAATGCTGCGATTACCCGTTCTGCCTAATGGTGGCGGGGATGATGCTCTTCCATCCGGATTCCTTCCGGCGCCAGGCCCTCACCGCGCAATTCCACTCCCAGCACAATGGGCGCGGGGCGATCAATTTCAATCACCACCTCGCGCCGCTCGCCGGGCTGGAGATTGAACGGAATGGCCGCCGGGGTGCGCACCGTAGCAGCGGCCTCCGGATTGATCCAAACGTCAAAAACGCCCGACGCGGCGCTCCGCCCCTGGTTCTCCATTGTCAGTTTCGCGCTCGTGGGGCTCAGACGAGTCAAGCGGCGGACGATAACCGGCGTGTCGATGTCCAGTCCGATTCCCTTCACCCAGGCGGGATCCCACGGCGCGGGCGGCGGGCTTGCCGAGTTATTGCTGAGGGTAAGATCGCGTTCCGTCCGGTGGTCGTAATAGGCGATCCAGGTTTGGCACCACGCCCGGTTATCGCGAATGACATTGCCCTTCGGAATCGCCGGGTCATCGCTGGCGAGATTCAGCAACTGCGGATAACGGCTTCGCCACGGCTCCTGCTGATAGGGCATCGCGCGGAGGCGGTCGAAAAGGGTCGGGTCGCTGCCGTCAAACCAAGTGTGCGCCCAGCCCAGGCCTCGCGCATCAAAGTGAACACCGATATCGCAATCCAAAAACCTGTTGCCGGCAATCAAATTGTCCCTGCCGCCGCCGATCATCACGCCGCGATGCGCCCCTCGGATGACGTTGCCGGTGATGATCGAGCCGCTCGCGCAGTCATCCAGATAGACGGCATTCACATCACCGATGCCCAAATTGTGAAAGAAATTGTCCCGGACGGTATTGCCGCGCTCGGTCCAATCTCGGCCCAGGTAGTAAGCGCCCACGTCACCCGTCTCCATGGCGACGCTGTGCAGGTCGTTGCCCTCGATCAGGTGGTCGTTCCCGTTGACCAGAATGGCGTTGTGAGGAGCATGGTCAATGGTGTTTCCGACGGCGCGATTGCCTACGCCCTGCAACAGAATTGCCGGAGTGTAAGTGCGCGACCAACGGCCGAAATCATGGATGTGATTGCGGAGGGCAAAATGTCCACCGGGAGTCAGGGTTTTCCGGTCGCCACCTTCTAGCAGAATGCCTCCGTCACCCGCATCGCTGATCTCGGAGTCCTCCACGCCATTCTCCGAACCTCCCTCGATCGTAACGGCGCGTTTCCCGATGTTGACAATTTGGCAGTGGGAAATAATGTCATGCGATCCGCCGGTGATGACGATGGCATCCCCGCGCATGACTTCGAAATGTAGATCGCGGAACTCTACGTAGGAGGCCCCATTAATGGCTATTAATGGCTTGTCAAGCAAAGATATCGCCGCCTCCGCCGAGCGGATGGGAGCCGGAGGCCAGAAATACAAAATCCCCGGGGCGCGATCGAGGTACCACTCGCCGGGCTCGTCCAACTCTTCCAGAACATTCACCACCCGCCAGCGCTGTCCTGCCCTGTACCCATAAGAGGGCGTGGGTGGATCGGTGCGGAGGGTGTGCGTGGCCATGTCGATGGAAGCCACGTGCTCGTAACTATCGGCCCAGTCGTAAGTCCAGTAGCCTTGAACCCAAACGTCTGGGGACTTTACCCAGCGCGTCGGGCGGTCGCCGTCAAAGGCGAATCGGTCAGTGGCCTTCTCGGGTGTTGTGGCATTGATATGAGCCCAACCCCGGTTGGGCCAGCGCGCCAGAGTCATGGGGCGCCCCGCGAAAAAGAGTTCGAGCCCTGCAACGTGGGACCGGCCGAAGCCGCGCGAAGTCATCTCCCCAAAGTCGGTCACACCCTGCCGCGGCAGGCTTACCTGGAGAATCGATCCGCGCCACTTTTTGAATCCGCGTATGGACTTGCCGCCAAAAATCCGCGCGGTCTCACCGGAAATAGCCCGGTAGACCACGGGCGCGGACGCCGTCCCGCTATCCGCAGCGCTGAGGACGAAGGTGCTGGACCGCGTATAAGTTCCGCCCCTCAACCAAATGGTGACCGTGGATTCATGCTTGGTGGAGCGAGCTGCGTCGCGCGCGCGTTCCAGCGTGGCAAACGGTTTTTCCTTGCTGCCAGGGTTACGATCCGAACCCTGGGGAGAAACATAAAGATCGGCGCAGGGCAAGTGCGCGGGCAAGCCCAAAAGCAAGACACTAAGGATGAGGGCGTATCTCAAACGAATCATGAAACACTCCCGAACAAAAATGTGGCCAGAAGCAGGGGCGGTTCACGAACCTCCCCTTCGGCTTGATTCCATCGCCTTATTTCGGAATAAAGGGGAAGCCAATTTCAGACCTGCTTGCGCAACTCTGCCAGTCCGCCTCGGGGAATCGGCATATCGAATGCGTAGGTGCTTGCTTTCACTTCCAGCAAGGATTCCGATACCTTCTCCAAATAGCAGTTTCGCAGGGCAACCTGCCATCGGCCTGGGCTCATGTTGTCGAGATAGAGGGCCACGCGTTCCTGGTCAGAGGCGTTGATAAGGTGGAGGGAGCCGCAACCTCCCACGCTGACAGGCGCCGTCGCGGAAGAACCCATATACACAAGCGTTGATTTGCCTGCCTGAATCTGCACTTGAGGAGACAAGTGGCCAAAGCCCACCGGCTGGAAATGGCCCTGCCAAAGTTCACTCTGATGCTCGCGGTAGAATTTCATCCACGCTGCCACCACGCGCAGGTGCGACGCGGGCAACAGGCGGAAGTCGACGCCGAACACCGGCACGCCGCTGAGCGTGGTTGTGGCGCAGCACACCCCGACGTTCTCATCGGATTCGCGAATGTGCCATTGCACGGGATCGATCTTGCATGCCAATCCCTGTGCGTAAGAGCGCACCACAACCCCCAGGCTACGATTCAGATCCAAATCAAAGGGCATGTCCGTGGTTTCCATGACGTTGTAAAACCGCTTGCCGTTGAGGTTGGCCATCGGCATGCGGGTTTCCATCAGGAAGTTGGGATTGAACTTCACCAGCGCCTCCCGAACCGCGCCGAGGCAGGCGTTATAGCCTTCCCCCGTCGAGGAGGTGAAGTGCGGGTGCGAACCGTGACAAGGAGTGTGAGTGCCGTCCATGAAGTCGAGCCAGAAGCCGTCCAGGTTGTAGTCGCGTGCCAGCTTCGAGAAAGTTCGTGCCAGATAGGCGGGAGTTTCCGGGTGGCAAGGGCAAAGATAGCTGCGCTCCACGCCGGGAGTGTCTTGCCGCAACATTCCGCGCACCTGTTGATAGGCTGCGGTTTTCTTTCCCACCATGAAGAGCGCAACCCATACCGTGACGATCTGGTCCTGCTGGTGAATGCGCTCCACTAATCCGCGAAAATCCGGAAATTTCTTCTGGTCTGCCGTCCAGTCGCCGGTGTAGTCCTCGAACTTCGCAAAATCCTGCGCGGTTCCCAAACCGCCGGTAAGCTGCTCCTGGTAGCCGGCGTCAATCGATATATTCTTGATCCCGACTTTGTGGCAAAACTCAGCATTCTTCTCGATGCTCTCCTGGGTGATGTTGAAACCGAAGGGATACCAGGAATTCCAAATCGGCTCAAAGGCAACCGGTGGAGGCTTCACCACAGCGATGTTACCGTCGCGCTCTGCCCACTCGCTGTACTGCCGGAGGGTGGCAAACCAGCCCTTTCCCCGCGTATCGAAATAAGCGCCGTCGATCAGTTCGGAGGGTTGCAGGGAATAGCCAACCGGCTTTACAAACTCGAACTCGTAATTCAGGCCTTCGCCCCTCTCGGAAATGCCGAGCGAATAGTCCTTGATGCGCAGGCCAGCGGCTTCAATTTGATCGAGCAAGCCGAAGGCAAAACGGGTTCGCCCTTCCCGGTTGGCGCAGAGGGCCAGAGGAATTCCGGTGTTCGCCGCGTAAGTCCGGGCAAAGTTGTCTCCCGACGCCAGTCCCCGCGTATAAACATCAAACTCGCCCAAAGTTTCCGGTGGGCCTTGCCGATAGCTCCAAAACTGATAAATGTCCGTGAAGACCTTTCGAGATTTCAGAGAGTAGGCATGGACTACAAACGATTGGCCGTCTTCGCGGCGTAAACGAAAGCGAATGGTAATGAGTTGCGGTTCCGGGTACGCGAAATCGACGATGAGGCGATAGCCGCCGCCCACGTATACAGATTGATTCTTGTTGCCGGAAGGCATAAACCGCCATTCCTCAACCTGGGGATCCAATGCAAACCCGAGTTGCGCATCCCATTCCGACAAGGGCGCTAACTTGACAGAGGTCTGAGACACAGGCTCTTCCGCGGCGGGGAATGCCGCTCTCGGCGGGAGAGCCAACCCCACAAGCGAAGCCGCTCCGAGAAAACTGCGACGATTAATTCCGGGCATTGATATCCTTACAAATACTTCAGCAGTTCATCTAAGGTTTTCTGGATGCCGGCATTAGGATCGCCGGGTCCGTCGAATTCAATCGAGTACACTCCGCGGAAGCCGGCTTTCTTTGCAATCTCCATCGCTTTGGGGAAGTCGTACCGCTTCTCAGTTCCTTCCGCGTCAAATTCCAGGCCTTTGGCGTGACACACTGTTGGCGCGTATGGGAAGAGTATCTTCAATCCCTTTTCGCGGGTGGGTTCATCGGGAAAGTTGGCGAAGTCCGGCAGCGCTCCGATGCGCCCGAGGCCGACGAGTTTGAAGAGCATCACCAATTCTTCCGGGTGTTCCATTCCGAAGCCCCTGTGATTTTCCACAATCACGCGAACGCCCCTGGCTTGCGCGTAAGCCGCGAGCGCCTGGTAAGATTCCGCTGTGCGCGCCAAGTTCTGGGGGTCAACCTCGCCGGGACCGACACGCACCGATCTCACCCCCAGCGTGTGCGCAACGTCCACCCATTGTTTCACGGCGGTGAGGGCCGCCGCGCGCTTCTTCCGGTCCGGGTCGGAAAATGTTCCCTCGCGCCCACACTCCTTAATATCCACAGGGATATTTACGATGGTCGAACGCGTGCGCACAAGGGCGTACGTGATCTCCCGCAAATAGGCCGGCTCGGTGGAGGCAAAGTGCGGGGTGCAAAATTCAAAGTGATGCACCTTGTACTTGTCAACGATCATGTCGGGGAAATCGAGCAGCGCCAGCATCGGGCCGGGTAGGCTGAAATCGCTGCGGCGCGTCGCCCGAAAGTAGTTGTGGAGACTCCAGGTGGAAATGGCAATTCGATCCAGCTTGGCGGAAGCGCTGGCGGCTTCGCGGGTCTGCGCGCCATAGGCGAACGGGCTTCCACCGCGTCCGAGTCCCACCAACGGGGCGCCCCCAGCGAGTCGTGCAAGGAAATCACGCCGCAACATCACGTCTACCCGTCGCACCAAACATAAGGCAGTAAGCAGTAGGCACAAGTTAATCAGCCTTCTGCCTCCCGCTCCGCATCGCAAATACAGAATTCATTATTTTCCCTGGCAAGGGTTTTTGAGCGTACGGCCTTTCACTTTTGCCTTTTGCACTTTGTCTTCTGACTTCCTCTTAAGACTCCGCCCCCTGCGCTTTCTGCTTACTGCCTTCTGCTTACTGCACACTGCCTACTGCGCACGGTGTTCGCGGACAACTCGGAATCCGTAGTCCGCATACTGAAAGGCCGGGGGAATGCTGGAGCGGGCGGCCACGCGGCTTACCTTGACGTGGTGCCGCCAGGAGCCGCCCCGCGAGGCTCGGCGCTCGCCCGCCGCGGGTCCCGGAGGATTGTGCCCGGGCGACTGCGCGTAGTAATCCATCTTGTACCAATCCGCGCACCATTCATGCACGTTTTCACAGAGATCGTAAAGGCCATAGGGATTCGGCGTGCCTCGCCCCACCGGCAGCGGTCCGAGCACGTCGCCGCCCCAGCGCTGATGATAATCGGCGCGCGCCTGAGGCGCGTCGTCACCCCAGGGATAAAGCCAGCCCTCGTCGCCGCCGCGCGCGGCGCGTTCCCATTCCGCCTCGGTGGGCAGACGATATTGGTGGCCGGTCAAGTCCTCCAGCCACTGGCAGTATTTCTGCGCTTCGAACCAGCTGACGGATACCACCGGATGATCGGGATCATCGAAGCCGGCCTGCTCCCACTTGGGCGGCGCCGGATGCCTGGTGGCCTGCATGAAAACGGCGAAGTCCCGGTTGGGCACCTGGTGAATCGCCATCTCAAAAGCCTCCACCCAAACGCGATGCACGGGACGCTCCTCATCGCGACCCTGCTCACAACCCATCAGGAAATCCCCCGCGGGAACCACCACGCAGGGGGGGTCGATGATCCTCTCCGAAGCTTGATTACGGCGGGCGGCACTCGGCTGGTGGGGCAACGGAACCACGGGGCGAAATCTTCCCTTCGCCAGAGCTACTCCGCTTGGTAGGATGCCAAAAACTGTTTCATAACGGCGTCGTTGATCTTCAATTGGCCGGAGCGGATGTACTGGTCTTTAAGGTTCTGGCGATAGATCTCAAATTGCAGGTCGCGTTTCTGGCTTAACAACTCCTCGCGGATCTGGTCACGCTGGGCGTCAAAATCCGCTTCATTAGCGGGCGTGTGCGAGACCACCTTGAACAACACTTGGTTGGCGCCAACGGAAGTGACGCCACTCACCTGCCCGGGGTCCAGCGTAAAGGCTTCACTCAGCTGAGAGCCACTGCCCACGCCTTCCACGTACTCGTTTTCACTGAAGTCGTTGCTCTCTTTGGCAGTAAGGCCCAGGGACTTCGCCGCCTTGTCAAAATCCTGCGTCTTCACCAACTCCGCGAGTTTCTTGGCTTTGTCCTGAGCCAGGGCAATGGACTGCTCATGGCGATAGTCCTCTTCCACCTGCGCACGCACTTCGTCGAGCGCGGGAACGTGCTCGGGAGCGATTTGGACCAACTGGATAATCGCTTCTCCCCTGGGAACGGATACGGGCGTGCCCACTTCGTTCAGGCGAAGCTGGAATGTCAGGTTCTCCAACCCGTCGGATTTGCCGAGGTCGGGAACCGGCTGGTTGTATTTGAACAGCGGCGTCTGTCTGGGCACCAGTCCCGCCGCGCGGACGATGTCCTCAAACTGCTGCGGATTCGCTTTAAGCTGCGATCCGAGTTTGCCGGCCAATTTTTCCTGTGCGTCGGCAACCCGCTGCTTCTCTATATCAACGCGAATGGAATTCTTGACCTCATCAAAGGACTGCAAGTGGGCAATCTGCTTGTCTTCGACCTTGAGGATGTGGATGCCGTACTCGGTCTTAACCAAGCTGCTCACGTCGCCAGGCTTCAGAGAAAATGCCACGGCGTCGAACTCCGGCACAGTCTGCCCGTGAACGAGCCATCCGAGTTCGCCGCCCGCCTGGGCGGTGGAGTCTTCAGAGTATTTCTTGGCGAGGTCGCCAAAGTCACCGCCTGCCCGGACCTGATTCAGCACATCGGCCGCGGTCTTCTCAATGGTTGCCACTTCCGCCGGCGTCTTGCCGGTGGTCTTAAAAAGGATGTGGGCGACCTTGACGCGGTCGGGCACACGGTAATCGGAGAGGTGCTGGGCATAATATTCGCGCAATTCCGCCTCATCCACCTTCACTTGCGCTCGCACCTGATCGGGATCGATCAGCACATAGCGCACCTGGCGCTGCTCGGGAAGCTTGTAATGAGCAGGGTCTTTCTTGAAGAACGCTTCCAAAGCTTCCGGCGTCACCTTGACGTCCTTGATGAACTGGCTGGGATCGAAGAGCACATAGTCGATCTTGGTTTTGGTGTTGCGATGGCGGAACTGCGCCAGAACCTCCGCGGGCGTTACCTGCACTCCGTCCGTGACGATGTAACGAACCTTTTCCTCCAGCAGGCTGTCGCGCATCATACCTTCAAACTGGGCAAGCGTCTTGCCGGTGTTTTGCGCCACCAGGTCCGCCGCGCGGTCAGCGCCCACGAAATTTCCATCCGGAAACAACGAAGGCATGTCATTCTGGAAGGCCTTCAGCAACTCCTGATCGGAAACCTCCACACCCATTTTCCGGGCCTGCTGTAATAAGATCTGATCGGTCACCATCCGGTCAAGAACGCTCGGTGCGATGATCGGCACCATGCGCCTGTCGAAGCCCGTGGGAAAGTTCCTGGACTGGTCGCGGATCATTTGATCCAGGTCCGCACTGGTAATAGTGTTGCCGCCGATCGAGGCCAGCGCATTGCCTTCGGGGCGAGAGGTGTCGCCACTCGGAAGGGGCGCCATCACCACCACCATACTCAGCGAAACGATGCCCAGGAAGAAGATGAGCAGGTATTTCTTTACTGCCTCTTTGTTTTTCCGAAAGAAGAGAAACATGATTGCTCCTGCGACTTGGCCAAAACCTTTTTATTATAGAAGAGATACGTCCATTGCAGCAAGACCAGCAACTCTTGTGAGACAGGGCCTGTGCCACCTCGAACATTTGGGGCGGGGCGAGTGCTGACCGCCCCTTGCTGTGGGCGGTGCCAACCATCACTTGTCGCCGCGCAGGGCCTCGTCGATGGTTTGAAAATAAGCGTCCTCGGAGGGTAAGCCGATCAGCAATCTCCCATTGATGAACAAGGTGGGCGTTTGATTCACGTTGACGCGCTTGCCTTCGGCCAAATCGCGTTGCACACGGGGGAGTGAGGATTTGGCGTCGATGCAACCCGCCAGTTTCACGCGGTCCAGCCCTGCCTGTTCGCCGTAACTCAAAAGCGTTTCCCGGAGGCTGGTAATGTTGATGAGTTGCTGGTTGCGGAAGATGGCGGTCCGCAAGGGCACATAGGAGGGAGGATTGAGTTCATAAGCGCACTGGCAAGCGATCGCCGCGGTCAACGACCAGTCATGGAACGGTAGGGGGAACTCCTTGAAGACGACTCGCACCTTATTGCCGTAACGCGGCACCACCCGAGTCTCCAGGAACTCGTGCACGCGAGCACACGTCGGGCATTCCAGGTCGGCGTACTCGACAATGGTAACGGGGGCGGTGGCCGGCCCCTGCGTGGGTTCGTCGCGGAGTGTAATGGTGCGCAGCGCTTGCTGCCGGGGATCCACGGCCAAACTGTACAGCTCACTCACGATCAAGTGTTTGCCATCCCGGGTGAGAAGCAACGCCTTCTCCGTCTTGCCCCGACCATCATCCAGGATGAGGGTCCCTTCCTCAAAATCCGGATAAGGCGAATGCTTGAACCCTCCCAATGAGAGTTTCACATTGGCAGGGGGCTTAAAGGCTTCCTGAAGGCGCTGCAGCATCTCAGCAGGGGAATTTTGGTGGAGTTCAATCATGCTGCCCGGGATCACGATCAGGTAGCGCGAGTCCTTGGAAACCAACACGGGTTGCGCGCCCTGCTTCTTGCCGTCGTCCACAATCACCGCGCCCTCATTGAAGCTGGGGGCCAAGGACGACGGGTGCAACTCGCCAAGGGAGAGCTTTACGGTAACGGGCACGCCAAAGCGTTCCCGGATGTAGGTCACGATTTTATCGCTCATGGTGCCACTGAGCGCCGTGCCTTGCGCGGCCGGCGCCGCCCGTGTCACCACCCAGGGGACTCCCCCGCACAGCACGAGAATGAGCATTGTCGCTAGCAACCCAACTTTATAATTTTTTCCGTTCAAGTGACCCCTACCTTCCCTCAGAAATGGCTTCGCTCATGCCCCTCAAACGATTCTAGTGAATTCCCCTCGCACAAAGCAAACCCGAATTTTGCGGGCGACCCACCGGCTTTGCTTCTGTGGCCGTCGTGCACTCGTAACAGCCACATCAGCTCCAATTTCCTGCTTGTCTGGCGCGCCGCATGACATACAATGCTGCAGTACTTACAGCGAGCATTCATTCTGGAGAAACGACATGAAAAGACGCGGATTCCTGGTTTCCTCGCTTGCTGCCTCGGCGCTTGCGGGTGCGACGCCGCCGGTTGATGCCACCACCGCCGGGGCCGTGCCGGCCGCGGCCGGCCGCGAATACTACGAATTACGAAGATATCTGCTGCGACGCGGCCCTCAGCAACAAACGATCAACGATTACTTTCGCGACGCCGCCCTCCCGGCGCTCAACCGCCTCGGGATCAAGCCGGTGGGTGTTTTCAATACCACCGTCGGACCGGGCAGTCCCACGCTTTATGTGCTTTCGCCACACTCTTCGCTTGAGTCCGCGGTCACCATACACGATCGCGTGGCGGCCGACCCGGAGTATTCGAAAGCCGGCGCCGCTTTCATCAATGCCACCGCCACCGAACCTGCCTACGTGCGTGTGGAAAGCTTTTTGCTCGCATCCTTCACGGGTATGCCGAAACTGGAATTGCCGTCCGGCACGGCCGAAAAGAAGCCGCGCATCTTTGAACTTCGCACTTACGAGAGTCACAGCAAGAAAGCTAATCGCACCAAGATCGGGATGTTTAATAGCGCCGAAATCGCTATCTTCCGGCGAACCGGTTTGCGACCGGTGTTCTTTGGCGAGACAATGGTGGGCGCCGGCTTGCCCAGCCTGACCTACATGCTCACCTTCGCGGACATGGAGGAGCGCACCCGTAACTGGGCCGCCTTCGTCGCCGATCCCGAGTGGAAGAAGCTGTCCACAACGCCGGGCTACACGGACGCCGAGACCGTCTCAAACATTACGAATGTGATTCTCACGCCCGCACCGTACTCCCAGATTTAAAGTTGTTACGGGAATTGGGACAGTGAAGAGCCGCAGACACCTGGCCTGTATTTCTGCGGCTCTTCCTCGCGCCAATGGACTTTCTCCTTTATTTTCATAAACATAATGGCAAGGATGCTATAACTCGCTTATTTTCATTAACATAATGGCTAGGCATGAATCGGACAATTTTTCTCCATTTGTTTTCAATAACATAATGGCTCTATCCTTCGTTTTTTACCCCCGCCTTTTTTCTCTGCCGGGCCAACAAGAATGAACTAACTATTTTAGTTTCAATAATATAGATTTTTGCAGAGTTTTCGCTGTTCGTCACTAAACCTTTTAATT
>JBEKNU010000130.1:0-20484 GCA_049522495.1 Terriglobia bacterium | reverse complement strand
CTTAGGCGGCAAGGAAGGCGACGCCATCTGCTGCGGTGCAGGCGCGGCTGTCGCGGACGCGGGCCGTGCGGTATCGAAGCCGGCCGGCAACTTCACCGAGCCCGGCTCGCGCCGGTAGAAATCCTCAATGCCGAGTTCGCGATAGAACTCCAGCCAGGCCGTCAATTCTTGGCGTGTTGCGTCGTCCATGCAAGCCACCGTAGCGCCCCGATGCATCGGGGCGGTTCTTACTTCGGCTCGCGCTCCCGAACTCGAGGTGCGTCTTCGAGATTTGTGTATCCTGCAACGTAAGAGCCGCGGACCCCAAAGACGCGGGTCCGCGCTACCCCTCCTGAGTCTCCGGACCTTGGCAATGGTACGAATATCAGTGCGCACCTACCTGGGACCGAACCGATTGGATCAGCTTTTCCGAATCGTATCCGACACCGTCTTTGAACACGAGCTCCACTTTCTCGATATCCGCGATCCGGGTGGCCGGATTTCCATCGATGACCACCAGATCGGCCTGCTTGCCCGCGGCAATCGAACCGATTCGGCCGTCCAGACCCAGAAACTTCGCGCCGTTCAGCGTGGCAATGCGAATCGCCTCCTCCGGTGTGAAGCCGCCGGAGACCAGCAATTCCAGGTTGCGCTGATCGCCGAATCCCGCCACCGCGGTGCCGTTCCCGGTCGGATCGCATCCCGCCATCAGCAGGCCGCCGGCCTTGAAGAAGGCGCGTTCGAATTCGAGTTCCTTCTGAATGCGCATCGCGCTGTTCCGGCGCGCGGTCTCAGGAAGTCTCTCCCGGCCGAGCAGGTAATTGCGCAGAGCGTCCGGGGCCAGCGAGTCGATGAATCGCTGGGCAAGCGGCGGCGCCACCTCGAAGACCGCGAGCGTGGAGGTGACCGCCACGTTGTGGCGCACCAGTTCGCGAATCGTCTCCTGGAGGGGCTCGCTGTTCATATCGAGCTTTGACAGATCCTCCGCGGTTGGGACGGGCGGGCAAACGTCAGGCTGCTTACCCGGAAAGAATTCGGTATCGACCACGATGCCGTGCTCCAGATTGTCGATGCCCATTGCGGCGGCCTCGCGAAACCCGATTGAGCAGAGGTGCCCGGTGAGCTTCAGCCCATGGCTATGCGCGGCGGTAAGAGCCGCCTCTAACTCCGCGCGGGTGATATGCATATAGGCCTTGAAAGATTCGGCGCCCTGGCTGGCCCAGTAGTTGACAAACAGGCGCGCGTCTTCCGGGCCCGTAAGCTCGGGCATCTGCGGCGTGAAGCTTCCTTTGCCCTCCAAATACCCCACCGTAATGTGCATCTTGGGACCCGGCATCCGCCCCGCCTCAATCATCTTCTTGATATTGAAGTCAGTGTAGGGTTCGAGCGTGCCGGCCGTGCGCGCCGTGGTCACGCCGCACGCCAGATAAAGGCGCGGGAAACTCATGCCGTGCTCTATATAGAGCGGCACGCCGCCGCCGGAGGGGTAGAACAGGTGTTCGTGCATGCCCACCAGGCCGGGAATCACCGTGTGGTCCGGCAGGTTCAGCCGGCGCGCGGCGTCCGGGATTCGCACCTGGCCGCTGGAACCAATGGATTCAATACGCCCGCCGTCGATCACCATCGTCTGATCCTCGAGTGGCGCCGCGCCGGTGCCGTCAATGACGCGCACGTGCTCGAGCGCTACCACCGGTGCGTCCACTGTGACGAACGGCTTGACTCCGGGAGTGAGCGGGCCTTGTGCCAGCACCACCACGGGCAAGAGATATGCGAGCGCAACAAATCGTTTTAGCATAGGCTTCCATCCGGGATTTCCATTTTGAGCTTCAGGGTTCCGCAATCAGCGGCTCTCCCGCTGTTTGCGCAATTCCACCACCTCGTCGAGTACGCGGCCGGCAACCTCCAACTTGCTCATCTTCTCCAGGGCTTTCTTCCTGCCGTCGGGGAATAGCAAAGTAACGATGTTCGTGTCCACGTCGAAGCCCGCGCCTTCCTGGCTGACGTCATTCGCCACGAGGAGGTCCAGGCGTTTGGCGCGAAGCTTGGCCGCAGCATTTTCAAGCAAATGCTCGGTCTCCGCGGCAAAACCGACAATGATTTGCCCATTTCGCCGCCGGCGCGAAAGTTCGGCAAGGATATCAGCCGTGGGTTCAAGCTTCACGGCGGGGGCGCCGCGCTGCTTCTTGATTTTTCCGGCGTGGGCGGTGGTGGGGCGGAAATCGGCGACGGCGGCGGCCATCAATACCACGGTGGCCGAATCGGCGTGGCGGAACACCGCTTCCGCCATTTCCCCGGCCGTTCGCACCCGCTCGAAGATGTGGGCGGCGGGCGGTTCCGTGTGTGTGGGTCCCGCGACCAGCAGAACCCGCGCGCCGCGGCGGCGGCTGGCCTCGGCAAGGGCGTAACCCATTTTTCCGCTCGAGCGATTGCTGATGTAACGAACCGCGTCGAGAGGCTCTTCCGTCGGGCCCGCGGTCACCAAAACCACTTCGCCCGCCAAATCCTCGCGGAGGCCGAGGATTTCGAACACGGCTTGCGCGATGCACTCCGGTGAAGCCAAACGGCCGGGGCCGGTCATGCCGCAAGCCAGGTAACCTTCATCGGGATTCACCACGTGCATGCCACGGCGGCGGAGGGTCTCCAGGTTTTGTTGGGTGGCCGTGTGCTCCCACATGTTGACGTTCATGGCAGGAGCGACAATCAGCGGCGCCTTAGTGGCCAGGCAAAGGGTGGTCAGGAAATCGTCTGCGATGCCGTGCGCCATCTTGGCCAGCACGTTGGCCGTGGCGGGAGCGATCACCAAGGCGTCGATCGATTGCGCCACCGCGATATGCTCGATGGCGCTCTCCACGTTGCTCGAGCCCTGCGCCTCGCCGAACATCCCGGTGATGACCTTGTGCCCGGAGAGCGCGGCGAAGGTGAGGGGGGTGATGAATTCATGTGCGCTGCGGGTCATCACCACCTGCACGTCCAGGCCTTTGTCCTGGAGAAGGCGCACCAACTCCGCCGCTTTATAAGCAGCGATTCCTCCCGAGATGCCGAGGGCGATGCGCATGATGTCCGCCGTTTGAAGACAGGAGTCTGGAGTCAGGAGATAGAATACGTGAACGGGAGACAGACTGCGGCTAGAGTATCGTATCCTCAACCCTGTCTACTGTATGCCGTGCCCTGACAGATGACTTCTCACTTCTGGCTCCTGACTCCTCTTACTTTCCCGCCTTCTTCTTTTGGTTCTTATCGAGGTTCGCCAAGGGCAGGATTTCGATTGGCACCAGTCCCGCGCCAACCTCCTGCTGCGCCACCCGCGTCGACCTCTTCGTAGAAGCCTGAATCAGGGGTTTGGCCCCCGCCTGTAGTTGCCTTGCCCGCCGGGCGGCCACCAGAATGAAACGGAATTTGCTATCCAGGTTCTGAGGTATTTCCATTCGTCATCATCCTCCAAATGTTCCAAGAATTTTCTCCACCCGCCCCGCCTGGCTGGAACGGCGGAAACGCGCCGCTCGAACAATATCCCGCAGCGCCTGGGTGGCATCCTTCAGGTGCTCGTTCACCACCAGGTAATCGTATTCAGCCCAATGGGTAATCTCCTCGTGGGCGGTTTCGAGCCGGCGTTCAATCTCCTTCGGCGCGTCGGAGTGGCGGTCGCGAAGGCGCCGCGACAACTCCTGAAACGACGGTGGCAGGATGAATACGCTCACCGCTTCGGGAAGCCGCCGGCGAACTTGCTGATGTCCCTGCACATCGATATCGAGCAGAAGGTCCTGGCCCGCTTCCTGAGCAGCTTGCAATTGCTTTTGCGCCGTGCCGTAAAGGTGCCCGTAAACGTCCGCCCATTCCACGAATTCGCCCCGGCGGGCCATGCGCTCGAAAACCGGGCGCGACACGAAGAAGTAATCCCGCCCGTGCTTCTCATGCGCCCGCGGTGCGCGCGTGGTGTAAGAGATTGAGAAGCGCAGGCCCGGCGAAGTGGCCATCAGGCGCTTTACCAGAGTCGATTTCCCCGCGCCCGAGGGGGCCGAAATCACGAAGATGCTGCCCCGCGCCAGCGGAGATTTGTGATTCTTTGCCATGCTAAATACAGTCCGGAGTCCGAGGTCCGAAGTCCAAAGACAGGAATCGGTAGACGTCATACGGAATACTGGACCGTGGTGCCGCGCCCTTTCCCCTGTCTACCGTATGCCGTCTACTGACTTCGGACTTCGGAACTCGGACTCCGGATTTTATTCTATGTTTTGCGCTTGCTCGCGCAGTTTTTCGATTTCAGTTTTCATCTCGATTGCCTGCCGGGTGATCTCCAGGCCCACTTCCGGGACGTCTGTGGTCTTGGAAAGCAAAGTGTTGGCCTCGCGATTCATCTCCTGAAGCAGAAAATCGAGCTTCTTGCCTACCTCCGAACTTTCTGCCAAGAGTTGACGAACCTGGTCCAGGTGGCTTTGGAAGCGCGTCAACTCCTCCGCGATGTCGGAGCGCGAAGCGAGGTACGCCACCTCCTGCGCCAGGCGTCCGCTGTCCACTTCCACGTTGCCGGCAAGATCGCGAATGCGGCCTTCCAGCCGCTGTTGGTAGTATTGCGGCGCCTTCTGCGCGAGGTTGGCTACGGCGCCGCGCAGCGTTTCCAGGCGGGCCAACCGGGACAATAAATCACGTTCCAGCGACTCGCCTTCGCGGGTGCGCATTTCATTTAGCTTTGCCAACGCCTGCGCCACGGCAGTCTCCACCGCCTGGCGGATGCGGTCAAGAGCTTCCGGCGCCATCTCGCCGTTGCCCGAAACGACCATGCCGGGGACGTGCAGCAAGGCCATCAAGTCGGGCTCCGCCGCGGCGCCGAATTCCTGCTTCAGCGTTTGGTACCCCTTCAGGTACGCCGCCAGCAGCTTACGGTCAATCTCGAACTCGGTAGCCCCCTCGCCGCTCAACGCCACCGAGATTTCCACGTGGCCGCGCGAAACGTGCTCCTTGAGCAAACGGCGCACGACGGGTTCCAGGCCGTCGAGGCTGGAGGATAGACGCAACTGGGGATCGAGAAAGCGATGGTTGGTGCCGCGGATGCTCACCGTGAGGGCGAATCCCCCCTCTTCGGCTTCCACCCGGCTGTAACCTGTCATGCTGCGAATCATAAAATCAGGTTCCAGGTATCAGGTGTCAGTCACGCGGTTCCAGGGTTTTTCCCTGACACCTGGCACCTGACACCTGACACCTGGCTTTACGGCTCCACATCGACGAATTGCAAATCGTGCAAGCGCTGGTAAATGCCTCCGCGGCTGACCAAATCCTCATGGGTTCCGATTTCACAAATGGCGCCGCGGTCGATGACCACGATGCGCTCCGCGCGGCGCACGGTGGAGAGCCGATGGGCGATCACCACCACGGTGCGGCCCGCCATCAGGTTGGCCAGGGCACGCTGCACAAGCAACTCGGATTCCGTGTCGAGTTCGGAAGTCGCCTCGTCCAGAATCAGAATGGGCGGATTCTTGAGCAAAGCCCGGGCGATGGCGAGGCGTTGGCGCTGCCCCCCGGAAAGGCGCTGGCCGCGTTCGCCGATCATGGTCTGGTACCCCTGCGGCATCTCCAGGATGAAGTCCTCCGCCAGAGCCACGCGCGCCGCCTCGCGGACCTGCTGCTCGGTCGGCCATGGGCTGCCATAACAGATGTTGTTGTAGACGGTGTCGTTAAAGAGCACGGTCTCCTGAGTGACGATGCCGATCTGGGCGCGGAGGGAATTGATCTTGACGTCGCGAACGTCGTGGCCGTCAATGGCGATGCGCCCCTGGGTAACATCGAAAAAGCGCGGAATCAGGCTGGCCAGGGTGGTCTTGCCGGCCCCGCTGGAGCCCACCAGCGCCGCCACCTCACCTTTGGCAATACGCAGGTTGATGTCGCGCAACAGGGGGACCCCGTCCTCGTAGTCGAACTCCACCTGTTCGAAGGCAATCTCGTGCTGGAAGGGCGGCAGATCGATGGCGCGGGGCTTGTCGGTCATCTCCGGCTTCGAGTCCAGATAATGGAAAACCTGCTCGGAGGCCCCCAAAGCCTGCTGGTAGGAGTTGCTGACCCCCGTCAGGCGCTTTACCGGCTCGTAGGCCATCAGCAGGTTGACAAGGAAGCCGACAAAGCCCCCGATGGTTTGCATATGGTGCCGGATTTCATTGCGCTCGTAGAGGAGCAGTCCGGCGATGGTGATGGCGCCCAGGACTTCCATGAGCGGGGAGGAAACCGCCTGCGCCCGCACCCAACGCAGACTGACCCGCAGCAGACGGCGGGTGGCGGTCTTAAACTTTTCGATTTCAAACGATTCCATGGCGAAGGCCTTCACGATGCGAATGCCCGAGAAGGTCTCCTGGAGGACGTTGTTGAGTTCCCCCATTTTGTCCTGGCTGCTGCGGCTGGAAGCCCGAATGTAGCGTCCCAGCTTCGCCGAGGGGAAAACCACCAGCGGAATCAGGACCATGGAAATGAGCGCCAGCTTCCAATCGTAATAAAAGAGCGCCCCCAACAAAAACACCAGGGTGAACGATTGCTTCAGCGTGTCCGCCGCCGTCTGCGAAACGGCAAATTGAATGCGTTCGATGTCACTGGTGATCGTGGACATCAGGCGGCCGGTGGGGTTCCTGTGGAAAAAGGAGATGGACTGCTCGATGAGCTTGGAATAGAGAAGATTGCGGAGGTCGCGCACCACCGAGTGGCCAATGTAATTGATGAAATAGGTGGCAAAGAACTCGGAAATGCCTTTGGCCAGCGCCACGGCGATGATGGTGATGGCCACCAACGTCCAGACGTTGTGGATTCGATGAGGAAAAATATCCTGGAGGAAAACCGCGTGATGAAAATAAGGTATCTGGAAGAGGATGATGGTGGAGGTGTCGGCGTCGGGCGTGAGGACTTGATCGAAAATCGGCTTGATAAGAAGTGCGGTGATCCCCTGGGAAGCCCCTACGATGACCATCAAGCACACCGCCAGAAACAAGCGGAAGCTATAAGGCCGTATGAAACCAAGTAGGCGTTGAACTTGACTCATCCCGTCTACCGCCCCCACGGCAGAAATACTCCTAATCCCCTCAAAAATAAGAATGTTAGTTAGCAGGCGGGGCGTTCGTCAAGAAAATAGCGACAAACGGCGCGTATTGGCTGGGTCGTCTTGATGTTAACTTATTTATTTACTTATGGTTAGAGTTAATTGTTCTCTCCAGGCAATTAAGGCTCTTGAGTAACTTTGATTCATATTAATGGGTTGTCAAGGGCCATGGCCGCAGCCCCATAGAGAGGAGAGTAATTCCCCAATGCTGCCGTAACGATCTCGGTGGAGTAGGTGATGGTCGGTGAGGCGAGTTCGTCAAGAAAGCCATTTAAGGTGTCAAGGAGCAGAACCCCGGACTGCGCCACTCCTCCGCCCAGAACGATGATGTCAGGATTCAGGATGCGGATGACCATCAGCAGGCCGCGGGCAAGCCAGCGAGTGGTCTCGTGGAGGATATGCGTGGCGACCATATCACCTTCTGCCGCCGCCTGCATCAACCCCTTCGCCGTGATTTCCGGACCGCCGCTGAGCTCCAACATGCGCGCGACGTGCTCAGGGCGGCGCTGCGCCCATTCCCGCGCGCGCGTCTCAATGGCGCCGCCGGAACTGAACGTTTCCAGACACCCTCGGCCGCCGCAGCCGCAGCGTGCTCCGGAGTCCGACACCGGAATGTGCCCGATTTCGCCCGCCACGCAATCCTTGCCCCGCACGATCTTGCCCTCGTAAACGATGCCGCTGCCAATGCCCGTGCTGATGGTGATGTAGACCATCGACTTCGCGCCCCGTCCAGCACCATAGTGATATTCGCCCAGCGCTCCGGCGTTGGCATCGTTATCGAGCCGGCAGGGGATTCCCAGGGTTTGCTCCATCCATTTTCCCAGTTCGAAACCCTGCCATCCCGAAGCGTGAACGGAGGTCACACTCTGGCGCCGGAAATCTACCGGTCCCCCGAAGCTGAGGCCACAAGCTTTGACCGGTGCGTCCGTCTGGGCCATCAGGTCGCGGACGCGCGCGGCGATTTGATTGAGCATCCAATCGCGCCCCGCCACGCGGTCGGTGTCGCCGTCCAATACCAGGAGGCGACGGCCCTGCTCGTCAAACAAGCCGGTGCGAAAATGCGTGCCGCCGATGTCTACTGCCAAAACGTTTTTCATGTAGACCTCCAAGTTCGGGATACGGGACACGGGATACGGGATTCGGGCAAAACCCTAACCCTCAGGTAGCCGCCTCTACTGGCACCTGACACCTACACTTCTCACGTCCTTCCAATGTCCCGGTGCGATACCTTGGTCTTGTAGCCTTCATGCACCAGCGCATTGGCCACCTCTTCCGCCAGGTAGACGGAGCGGTGCCGGCCCCCCGTGCAGCCGATGGCAATGGTGAGATAGCTTTTTCCCTCCCGGACGTACTGGGGCAGCAAGTAGAGGAGCAGGTTCATCAGCCTGCTCATGAATTCGTGCGTTTGCGGGTAGGAATCCATGAAGCGCTTCACGCCCACGTCGCGTCCGGTTTTGTTTTTCAATCGCTGAACAAAGTTGGGGTTGGGCAGAAAGCGCACGTCGAACACCAGGTCCGCATCCGCCGGGACGCCGAAACGGTAGCCGAAGGAAACCGAGGAAATCAGCATCGAGCGACGCGCCGCAATGCCCCCGAAGCGGGTTTGAATCAAGTCGCGCAATTCGTGAACGTTCAGTCGCGTGGTGTCAATCACCACGCTGGCGAGTTGGCGCATGGGCTTCAGCAACATGCGCTCCAGGCGGATGCCCTCGCGCACGGGCAGGTCGCGTCCCAGGGGATGCGGGCGGCGCGTCTCCTCGAAGCGGCGGATCAGCGCCTTGTCCGAAGCTTCCAGGAAGACCACGGATGGCCGCAAGAGCTTGTTGCGCTCGAGGTCGCGAAAATGCGTGGGGAGCTGGCTCAACGCTTCGCCGCCGCGGCTGTCTACGACCACCGCGGCGCGGTCAATGCGGCTGCCCGGCTGCTCGCACATCTCGGCGAACTTCAGGATCAGGTCGAAAGGAAGATTGTCCACACAGTGATAGCCAAGATCCTCGAAGGTCTTGAGGACGGAGCCCTTCCCGGAACCGCTCAGCCCGGTGATGAGCACGAAGTGTTTTGCGCGCTTGTTCGCGGAAGGTTTCTTTTTCATCAGGAAGTCTGTGGCCAGTGGCCCATGGTCCGGAGTCTGGGGTTCGGAGTCACTTGCCAGCCGTCAGGGGAATTATGAATTAGGACGCAAGAATTATGAAGAGGATTTGTGGAGGCAAATTCGCAAGAGCCGCCCCCGGCTTCGTCAGCCCGTTTTTTCGCGGCCGCAAGGCTCCGGCGCCGGGGTGGCGAGAGCGCAAAACCTGCGGGTGCGACGGCCGATCCGCCCATTGCTTGCGCATCGCCTCCGCCATAGCGCGGCCAGGGCCAACCACCTCCAGGCGCTGGCTCTCTAATCCCTTACGCCTGGCGACAATGCGACAGCCGAACGCCACGTTCGATTTCGCGGCGCGTGGCGACGACGGGCGCACGCATGGGTGTACCGCTACCGCACAGTTCTGGCAGATACTTGTGCGCTCTTGGCAGCGGAGACATTGGCCACGGCGGGTGCTTCACCCGCAGCCGAAGAACTGGAGCCGCCCGTCGCGTCGCGATGATACTGTGCCCAGGCAATGCCGCGCTCGGGCGGCTGGCCGAAGGCGTCCGGATGCAGGTAGTAGCCCTGCTCGGCGGCTGGCTTCTCTTCTTCCACCTGGATGCGGTGTTTCTGCGCGTAAGCGTCCTTGCGAATTCCCGTCACCTGCCAGGAAACTTTCAGCCCGGCTTTTCCGCCCGCGATCTGGAAGCGGTTTCCGGTGACTTCCTGCGCGATGTACACCGGGGCATAGCCGCCGATGCAGGTGAGCTGGTAGCGAAAGTCGGAGTTGAGCCCCTCGAACCATGCGGGCAGCTCGATCCAAGCGCGGCCGTCGGAATCGAGGACCACGGTGCCGTCGTAGATATTCTTCATATCGGGGCTTTCCACGAACGAGTGGTAGAGGAATTTGTGTTCGGGGTCGAGCGGATGGTCGATTTTGAACGAGCCGCTGGGCTTGGTAAACGTGCCCAACAGATCAACCGTTCCATTAATGGCGATATGGGACGAATTATCGGACTGGCCGATGGTCACGGTGTTAGCAAACGGGTCGGCGGCAAATATAGGTTTGTTAACTGAGCTAACCTGCTCGCCGGCAGTGAGGCCACCGAGGATCGAGAGGGTTGTTGAATCCGTCGCCGGTTGGTAGTTGATCGAGGCAACCGAGTTACCATTCGGGTCCACCACATTGAACGGAATACAGGTTTGGGCACTGAACGGCGTGCAGCTAAGCTGGAGGGTCGAGCCTCCGCCGAGATTACTCATCGAGGCCGTAGCCGATCCGAGGCTGTTACTAACAGCGGTCAAAGCCCCGGCGGAGTTGTTCGCGGGGTTGGTATTGTGATTGTTTAACGTTAGGGTGACGCCGTTGTCGTAATTTTCTGCGTCGAGGGCAGAGGCTGTTCCAAAAGAATTATAGTTGAAGATCTGCACGGCAGGCGCGACATATCCTTCCCCATAAAACGTTGCGGCGAAGGCGCCGGTGTCCGTCCCGCTGTCATTGTTAGTGAAGGATGCGGCTGCCGCATTGCCGGTAATCGTTGTCGTTAAGCCAGGCACAGTGGCGCCCAAGACATTGTTGACGATGGTCAGGGGGGTTACACTCGTCGAGTTGGTGGTAAGAGTGCTGGCGCCGGTTACGCTCAAGCCGTTCCCCACGGTGAGGCTGCCTGGCAGAATGCTGGTCGCATTGCCGTAGCAGGGCACATAAGTGCAATCCAACCCGAGGGTGGTGCTGTCGCCCAAGTTGAGGGTTGCCCCCCCGGTCAGGCCGAGCCCGGT
This sequence comes from Terriglobia bacterium, assembly GCA_049522495.1. Taxonomy (GTDB): domain Bacteria; phylum Acidobacteriota; class Terriglobia; order UBA7540; family UBA7540; genus Bog-366. The sequence goes on along the minus strand of JBEKNU010000130.1, from coordinate 9,586 downwards.
GGCAAGGGTGATGGAGTCCGGGGCGCAAGTGTACGTCCCGGGGCCCGAGCCGACAAGGAGCTGCTGGAAGCCGCATGATGTGAGCCCCACGTTGGCGATGCCATTCACATTATTCACGGCGAGCCCGCCGCTGGGAATGGCGGAGACGCCAAAGACGGTCGCCGCCGTATTTTGGGAGGTTCCGTTTGAAAATGTTATGGACGTGTCAGACCCAAGGGTCAGACCGCCAAGCGATTGAATCAGGACCGGTCCGGAAGAGCTCATAACAACTCTTCCAGGCGAATTCAATATTATGTCCCCCGGCGTACCACCATTCGTGCCACTGGTTCCGCTGGCTACCGTTACGCTCCCTCCGTTTCCAGTTCCTGTGCCCCCTGCCGCCGTCACCGAAGCGGACCCGCCGGTGATGTTCCCCGTGGAAAAAAGGTTGGCCCCACCCAGTACCAAGCTGGCGCCGGAATTGGTGGTACCAAATGCGCTTCCGCCGGTGACGCTGAAATCACCTCCGGTTCCCGTGGAACTACCGGCGAAAAAATTCGAACTGGCGCCAAAACCCGGTTGGGCGCCACTCCCCAACCCCGCCTTTTGGCTGATGCCATTGGTTCCATTGAGCTGAAGGGTTCCCGCGGTGATGGTCGTGCTTCCGGTACTGGTCTCGGTGATGGTGCCCGAGGAAGTAACACTGAAATTGCCTGTCAGCCCCGTGGTCACAGACATATTCCCCGTGCTCCCATTACCGGTTTCATTCGCCCCGATGGTCAAGTCCCCAGTCAGCGACCCGAAGAAATTGGTGAAGATGTCAGGCGCAGTGATCGTGCTCAAGAAATTATTGCCTAACAAGTTTGCGAATGTCGCCACCACGGTGGGGTCAACAGCCACCGTCACTTGACCATTTGATGAAGGGGTAACAGATATGCCCGAGCCCGCCGCAACCCCGGTTACGAATTGTTTGCCGCTATAGATCTGCGAGCCATCGGAGAATGAGATGTAACCGCCCGACCCGATCTGGAGATCACCCTCGGCATTAATGACGCCATTCAAAGAGGGGTTGGAGCCCTTGCCCGGAATCAGGTTGATGTCTGCACCCTTCGGCAAACCATTGGCGGGGGAATCCATTCCCTTGATGTCGATGGATCCTCCCGGGTCAGCTTCGTCGTCGGGGTTGACACCCAGGAAGCCCCCATCGACGCCGTTGGGCACGTCACTGGAAGGCATGCTGATGCTCACGCCGTTGGAAATACTGACCATGGATCCGTTCATGTTTGTTACCGTGAGCGTGGGATTGACTCCGTTGAGTGGTGTAAGCCCTACACTGCCCTGAAAGCCGAATGTCCCGTTGAAAGTCTCAGTTACAGTATTGGTCGCCGTGCCGAGTTGGGCGAAGGAGTTGGCGGAAAAACCGTTCAGCGCCAAAGCGTTGTTGGCGGTGGCGGCCGTCGTCGCCGTAGCCGCCGTCGTCGCTGTCGCCGCTGTGGCCGCATTAACGTTGGTCAGCCCCGCGCCATTGCCCGTGAACGAGCTCGCTGTGATGTTGCCAGAAAATATATTGCTGGGTGCCGTCAGCGTGGGGACAGCGCCCGTAGTGAGGGTCGTGTTATCGCCGTAGAAAGATATCTTCCCGCCCTGAGCGATTTGCAGATCACCATTCACGTTGACGACGCCATTTTGGGAAGGGTTTTGGCTCTTTCCCGGATTAAGGTTGATGCTTCCTCCCTGCCCGGTCTGGTTGTCACCTCCTGAGATGTTGATGTTCCCTCCCTGCCCAGTATTGTTACTCGACCCTCCTGAAAGGTTTACATCTCCGCCAAGGCCCACTGCACTACTTCCCCCGTACAGGCTCACATTACCCCCGGCGCCTGGCGACTCGCTCACATCGGACCCGCCATTGATATTTACATTGCTTGCTCCGGGTAACCCGTTTTCCGCCGAGCTACTCCCTGAAATGTCAAGCCCGGGTGGCTCTGAACCGCCAGCGGCAACTGGAGAAACGGATCCGCCATACCCGCCATTATCGAAGCTGACATTGCTGGAGACTTTGAAGCTCGAGCCGTTCATGTCCGTCACCGTAAAGGTCGGATTCACTCCGTTCAGCGGGCCGAGCGTGACATTGCCGCTGAAGTTTCCCGTCCCATGCACGTCCAAGGTGGCCGCCGGACTCGTGGTGCCAATGCCCACGTTACCGCCGAGGCTAAAGATCGGTGAGTTCCCAATCGTCGAGCTCCCCGTGAACATGGCCGCAAAATTGGGCGTGCCCCCGCCCGTGATGGCGCTGCTGGGGGTGGGGGTAACCGGGCACGGCAGGCCGACGGCGGAGGCACTGGCGGTGGTGCCAGACACGCACGGGGGCGGGAGAGTAATCAGCGACGTAACGCTGCTACCCTGCGCCGTACTCGCATTCGGCGAAAGCATGTATGCCGAAGCGGGCAGCCCTCCCAGCGTGTCAGCATCGGACGACTTTAAGGCATAGGGCACTGCCACCAACAGTACGCGCGGCTGCTCGGGCTGCCCCGGCAACTGCGGCTGCACCCCCAGCCACAAGGCCTTGCTATTGGTGAACAATTCCAGCGGCAAGCCCTCGGAAGAATTCGCGCCCAACAGCGCCGTGTAATGCCCCAACGTGTCCAGGGACAAACTCTGTGTCTCCGTCCACAGCGGGCTGCCGCCCTCGGGCAGTTCGTAGAGGGAGAACGTCAGGCCCACGACGCCTGTGGGGACCTTACGCGTAAGGTCCTTCACGGTCCCCGCGAAATTGATCAGGCGCGGGACGGCTCCCGTCGCAGGCGGCGAGGAAGGGGACATATTGGCGTTATCCGAGGCGTTTGTGCCATTCGAGGCGCTAGGATCAGATTGCTGCGCCTGTAACCCCAAGCCGCAAAGAAGACACACTACCACCGCCCAAACCAAAAGACAGTTTCGTCGCATGGTGCATCCTCCCGATAAATTTTCCGAGTTTGCAAGTAAGCTAACACACAAAGTGACGAAATGTCACAAAAAATCCTTTGCCTGCGCAAAGATCGAAGTCGATTTCCCCGCACAGTAAGTGTGGCGCTGACCGCGTCAGGGGTTGGGGGCTGGACTCCGGGCTCGGGATTAGAGGCTGGGCGTTGGGTGTTAGGTGACAGGGGTTGCGTGCCGAGTGTTCGAACCGGTGCGGGGGCAGTTATCGGGAGCCCAGCGGTTCGATTGCTTCGATATGGAAGAAGGGGCGGTTCGCGAACCGCCCCTACGAAGCGCACGGAAGCCTTCGATACGGCGCTACGCGGGCTGGCCTGCGGAGACGCTTTCGGACAATTCGCCATCCCTTGTAAAAGATTTTTCCTACCCGTAGTCAATCGTTCAATATCACTCCTGATAATGGAACGCTTCGTGCTGGGGTAACGAACGGAGAACTGTTTTGTGGTGAAACTGCTAGCCTCGCGGTGGCATATTTCTACTTTCTTTTCATCAATATAGCGGAGTAGTGTACTGCGCGCCCAACTCCTCGCCTGCTGCGCTGACTGTCGCCTGTTCACAAAACTGCATGTTCAGCGGACAAGCGCCCGCGCGCTCCGGGGAGTACACAGGATGAGCAACCCTCCGGCAAGTGCTGAGACCATCATCAGGGCCAGACCGTACGAAAAAGATCCCGTTCGAGTGTTCAGGTAACCGAACAGGTAAGGCCCCGCAAAGCCGGCCGCGCTGCCAACCGTGTTGACCATTCCCACGGCGGCGGCCGCGGCCGACTGACTCAGGATTTCGGTCGGAATCGCCCAGAACGTAGGGAGATAGGCAATTGCCATACCCACCATGGAGAACAATACGATGGAGAGTGGAAGGGAGTGAGGTTGATAGATGAGGCCCAGGGATCCGGCTGCCGCGATGAGCAGGGGGACCGTGGAGTGCCAGCGCCTTTCGCCGCCCTTGTCGGAATGCCAACCATTGACCTGCATCGCCACGAAGGTCACCGCGTACGGCACCGCCCCCAGCAGGCCCACCCGAATGTCCGAAAGCCCTGACTGCCGTTTCAGTATGGTCGGGAACCAGAAAGCGAAGCAGTAAAGTACAATATAGTTAAGAAAAGTCAGTGAGGCGAGCAACAGAACGGTGCGAGACCTGAGCGCCTGCCCCATGGTGACCACTTGGGCGTTGACGGGCTTTTCCTCCTCCAACTTTTGCTCAATCCATTGCCTTCGCTCGGGTGCGAGCCAGGCCGCTTCGCGTGGCCAATCAGTTAGAAGGAAGAACGCAAGGCTGCCCAACAAGATTGCCGGTATTCCCTCCAGGAGGAAGAGCCAGCGCCAGCCCGCGAAACCGAGCCACGGGTGCCCAAGGATCCAGCCCGCGATCGGCGAACCGATAACAAATGAAAGCGGAATTGCCCCCATGAAGTTGCTGGTCGCTTTGGCACGGTCCTCGAGGATAAACCAGTGGCTCAGATAGACGATCACGCCCGGGAAGAAACCTGCTTCTGCCGCGCCTAAGAGGAAGCGCGCAAGATAGAGTTGGCCCGGGGTGTGAACCAGCCCCGTCAACGCCGTGAGCGATCCCCAAATCATCATGGTTGCGGAGATCATCCGTCGGGCGCTCCAGCGCTCCACTAAAAGAGCGCCGGGAATCTGCAAGGCCAGATAGCTGATGAAAAAAATGCCGGTGCCCAAACCAAAGACGCGGTCGCTGAATCCCACTTCGCGAGACATGCCGACCGCGGCATAGGCCACGCTGGTGCGGTCCAGATAATTGATAATGTAAAGGATGAAAAGAAATGGAAGCAGCCGCACAGCGATGTGGTGTCGCGTGTGGTCCGCAACTTCTGACGCGGCGGGCACGACCGCGCGTGAGGGAGCTACAACCAATTAGGAGTCTCCGGAGGAGGGAGTTTGGAACGGACTTAGTATACCGGAATCTCGACCGTTAGTGAATTGACATCGGACCCAGGATTTCCATTATGCATTTCCTGAGGACCCCTAAGTCCGATGTCCGCGCGACGTGCTGGCCCCCAGTTGTCGCTCAAGGGGTTTTCGGCTCCCACACGCATCGGAATCCAAAGTAGTCAGACCGGGCGTCGGGCTTAATGCTGTATCGGTCGGAAACACGGAGCAGTTTGGGATCGACAATCCATGACCCGCCACGCAGGACCTTTTCCTGGCCGGTCGGTGGACCCGCAGGGTCTTGGGCGGCGCCGCTTTGATAGGAATTCGGATCGTACCAATCATTCACCCACTCCCACACATTCCCCAGGGTGTCGTAAAGGCCAAAACCATTAGCCAGTTTGGCCGCGACTTCGTGGGTTTGGTTTCCGGCGTTATCCTTGGACCATGCGATGGCGCCGAGGTCGCCGTAGCGCGCCTGGGGGCTTCCGCCGCGCGCCGCGTATTCCCACTCGGCTTCCGTCGGTAACCTCCCGCCCGCCCAGGCACAATATTGGTTGGCCTCATCCCAGATCACGTCGACCATCGGATAGGTATCATTCTTCCAACCGCGGTAGAGCTTGGGAGCGACCGGCGGCATTTTCGCTTTCGCCCCCTCTACAAACCGTTTGTACGCTCCTACGGTCACCTCCGTCTGTCCAATCCAATAGGCCTTCCGCAAGGTCACCTGATGAAGGGGTTTTTCGGGATCAGAACAGTCGGTATCCCCCAATGAACAGCCCATCATGAAATTTCCGGGCGCAAGCCAGACGTATTTGAGTGCGTCCTGCGGGTTCACCCGTACGCCGTCGGCCAGCGCCACTTGCACCGGAGTCTCCGCGCCAGCAGCCACCGCGATGCTTCGCGAATCATCCACCTTGCCCAGAGCTGTGACCCGCAGTACATGCGCTCCCGGAGAAATGTCGCTGAGAAAAAGCTCACCACTCGAGTCGATGGTTCCGCGGCTGGAATCATCCAGCCAGATGGCGGCTCCGGCGAGGGCTTTCACCCGCACGCTACCTGCGAGGTCCACGAGGGACGCCACAACGCGAGTGGATTGTTTTTCCACGACTTTCACACTCTGCGTAAAATCCTGCTTACCCGCCAGCGAGACTTTCAGCGTGTGGGCGCCAAGCTTTGCCCGCAGGGTCATCACGCCGTGAGCGTCCGCTTGGCCCTTGAGGTTTCCATCCAGGAAAACCTGCGCGTTCGGAGCGGTTTCCACCAAGACCTCGGCCGTCTTCGCGCTCACCTCGCGCACCAGAGCGATGAGCGGGTCACTCGCGCCCGCCCGCCGCAAGGCGCTCACGTACTCGTCGTCCACGTCGAAATCAATGCCGCGGGCTCTCAGCAGTTCCCCAATGCGTTGGTTGGGCAGGCGCGCGCCGACCAGTTCCAACAATTCTTGTTTGGTCAACGGTTGCGGTTTTTCGGCGCTTGCCGCCTGCAAGGGTGCGGCATTTTGCTCCCAACCGGGCTTTCCCTTCCTCCATACCGCCTGGGCACCCCTTCCGTTCATCGGGATCAATCCCCTGTGAGGATCGTTTGGCAGAATTCCTTGGGCGGAGGAAACATCCTGCGCCAATCCCCAAAACGCCACGATGATGACGAATCGTATGAGCGACGATTTCATAGCCGCCTCCTCTAAGCAAAGAGTGTAGGACAGCATTGGCCCTTGATTATACGACAGGACCGTTAGGAGGGCTCGGGTAAGGATTGGCCTCAAAACTCCTGCGAAGAGCAGGCCGACATCCGGCTATTGGATGCCGGCGGGGGAAGGGATTCTTTCAAACGGCTGCGCGCGGGGGGGCGGCAGGTTGGGGTTTGGCCCAGGCTTTCTGGAAAAATCTCAGCCAGTTGCCGTGTAGAATGCCTTCGATGTCGGTTTCCTTATACCCGCGCTTCCTGAGCAGATCCGGGACCATCTGCAAATCCGCGATGGTATTTAACTCCCGTGGCGATTGTTCGGTACCGAACCCCCCATCCAAATCACTGCCGATCGCCGAATGAAGTGTATCGCCAGCCAATTGGCACACATGGTCGATGTGGTCGATCACGCGCTCCATGCTCACCAAGGAATTGTCGGTCTTGCCGGCCACATAGTTGGGATGGAGCATCCAGGAGTCAAAAACCGCGCCGATCACAGCTTCGCGGTCCACCAGGGCGCGAATCTGCTCGTCGGCAAGTTGGCGATCTCCGGGAACGAGCGCCCGGCAGTTATGATGGCTGGCCAACACCGGGCCATGGTATATCTCCAGGGCTTCCCAGAAGCTTCCATCGGCCAAGTGGGTGACGTCCAGGATCATTCCCACCGCTTCCATCGCCGCTAATAATTCACGCCCTTTGGAAGTTAGGCCCCCGGGTGCCCCCGTTCCGTGCGCGTAGTAGCTCACACCATAGTGGACAGGTTCAACGACGCGCAATCCGCGCTCCCACCAGAGTTCCACCTGGTTGGGTTCAAGAATAGGGTCGGCGCCCTCCATGGCAAGTATGAATCCGAGCGGCGTTCCTCTTCCGCCCGCGCGCTTCCACTCTGCCACGTGCGATTCCAGCGCCGGCCAGTCTCGCAACATGCGCATGTGCCCCTGCGACTCCATAATGCGGTAATACTCCACCTGGCCCACGCCCATCGCCGAGGCAATCTCCCGGCTGGGGTAATCGAGCAAAGGATCTTTGAGCTGGCCGCAACGCGCCAACACCGTCGCCAGACACACGGCCACATCGGCTTTCTGCAATTCCGGGAACGACACCGTGTTATGGCCGCGCTTGCGATCGTTCGTGCCCTCCTCCGCGCGGCGGACCTCCTCGATGCTCTTGGTCAAGTCACGCCGCCAGTTAAGGGCGTTCCAGGATAAATCGAGGTGCGAGTCGATGATCATCATGATGGTTTCCAAAGGCTCCTATGGAATTTGGTCCAGCCCGCGCAAAGGCTTGTACATCATAATCGAGCAAAGGTCCGCTCGCCATAGTTCGAGAAATCCGTGTGATGATCTGATCAGAATGTTTCAAAATACGATTCCGCGGTGTACACTTTCGCCGACGCGCCAGGATGCAGGCGGTGGTGATCATTCTGCGCGTTCGCATTCGCAAGGTGAAGGAGTGGGCATGAGGAAACGATGGATCCAAGGTTCGGTGGTCTTAGTTTGGCTGATCTTGCTGGTGGGCTCCGTCCAGCCGCAGACGCCGACGCACCCCAAGTCGAATCCCCCGGGCGCATCACACGCCCCGGCGGCAGCAAGCTCCATCGCAACTCCCGAAGAGGTTGGCCTGTCGTCGGACCGCCTGGAGCGCATTACCAGCGCCATTCAGAAGAGCGTAGATGATGGGCGCATCTCCGGCGGCGTCAGCCTGGTTGCGCGGCATGGCAAGATTGCTTATTTCCAAGCGGCGGGAATGGCCGATCATGATGCCCGCAAGCCTATGCGGACGGACAGCATCTTCCGCATCTGCTCAATGTCGAAGCCCATCACCAGCGTTGCGGTGATGATCCTTTACGAAGAAGGACGCTTCGATCTGGGCGATCCCGTCTCCGACTATCTGCCGGAATTCAAGCACATGAAAGTTCTCGAACCGCCGTGGCCGCAGGACAAAACTTCTCCCCCCGGCAAGCTGGTGGATGCCAAGCGGCAGATAACGATCTTTCAACTCCTGACGCACACCGCCGGGCTCACCTACCCGTGGAACCCCCGGGTCGGCAAGATCTACCGCGAACAGAGCGTGGGCAGCGGCCTTAAGCAGCAGGAGGGAACTATCGGCGAGGCGGTGAAGCGGCTGGCAACCATTCCTCTGCTGTTCGAGCCGGGAGACTATTGGGAATACAGCTTGTCAGACGATGTGCTAGGCCGACTGGTGGAAGTGGTCTCGGGGATGCCGTTCGACAAGTTCCTTCAGGAACGCCTCTACCAACCCCTGGGGATGAAGGACACCTACTTCTTTCCCCCGGCGGAAAAAGTCCCACGGCTGGCCACCGCCTATGCATACGACGCGCAGAAGGGGCTGCACCCGATTCTTGACAATCAAGTGCTCGAGGAAGGCGGGCTGCCGTATACGGCGGACTATCCATACCGCGGCCCGCACACTTATTTCTCCGGGGGCGGGGGGCTCTGCTCCACGGCTGAAGATTACTACCATTTCTGCCAAATGATGCTGAACGGCGGCGAGCTGAACGGGATGCGCATCCTCAGCCGCAAGTCCGTCGAGTTGATGAGCCAGAATCACGTGCAAGGCAAACCCGACGGCAACGGTTACGGCCTGGGATTTGGAGTCTACAATGAGCCCCAGCAACTGAAGGAGCTCGGTTCGTTATGCTCATACTATTGGGGCGGGTTCTATTACACCTCTTTCGTGATCGACCCCAAGGAGGATTTGATCGCCATCTTTATGGGTCAGCTCAATCCCGCCGAAGGACTGAATCTTGCCCCCAAGGTCATAACCCTGGCTTACCAGGCAATCAAGGATTGAACAAGGAGCATGAAGATGACGAATGCTGAATCACCTTTTCTCGGCCGCCGCGAGATAGCCAGGAGCGCTTTGCTCGGTGGCGCTTCGTTCTTGTTTGGCGCGCCGAGCGCCGCGCGGGCGGAAGGGCCGGCCGCCAGCCAGAAATACATTAGCGTGCGCGAGTTTGGCGCCACCGGCGACGGCAAGACTGATGACACCAAGGCCATTCAACGCGCCCTGGACGCCGCGGGGGAAGTTCG
>JBEKNU010000129.1:0-20629 GCA_049522495.1 Terriglobia bacterium | reverse complement strand
CAGCTCCTGCCCCCGCGCCTGCTCCGGCGACATGTAGGCGATGGTCCCCATCGCTGTCCCGGGGCTGGTCAGGTGTTCCCCGGAGGTCGCCATTGTCGCCGCGGAGGAGCCACCCGCCCCCCCTCCCACGTACTCTCGTCCTGGCGCCACCTTCGCCAGCCCGAAATCCAGGATTTTCGTCTGCCCGCGGCTGGTCAGGAAAATGTTCGCCGGCTTAATGTCCCGATGGACAATTCCCTTGGCGTGCGCCGCGTCCAGGGCGTCGGCGATTTGCAGCGCGTACTCGTGCAAATCTTCCGCCTTGATGGGCCCCGCGGCGATGCGATGCTTGAACGTCTGCCCCTCGAGCAACTGCATGGCAATGAAGGCGTGGCCATCCGCCTCGTCAATCTCGTAAATGGTGCAGATGTTCGGATGGTCGAGTGCTGACGCCGTGCGCGCCTCGCGCTTGAATCGCTCCAAAGCCTGCGGGTCCTTGCTGAACTGCTCGGGGAGAAACTTGAGGGCGACGAACCGGCCGAGCTTGGTGTCCTCGGCTTTGTAGACCACACCCATGCCGCCGCCACCCAGTTGCTCGACAATCCGGTAATGAGAAATTGTGCGATCTATCATTTGGGGGTGATGTGTTTTCCCTTAAACTCCTTCTATTATACGGTAAGGCAGGTATTGCCGCAATAGAACTTAGCGGGCTTCCAAGGAACGTGTTGTCCTGTGCCGGCCCTGCCCGTGAGGAGAAATGCGGGCCGTGCAATGATGCTCAACTTGCGGAAGCTGCGGCGTGGTTGTACACTGAATTTTCAGGGTGAATACAGTAGAGAGTGAGGTCGTCTTATGTCGTCTCCAATTCGCGCGCCGTGGGTAGAGAAGCGCACCGGTCCCATTGTGACGCAGATGCATTACGCTCGCCAAGGCATCATTACCGAAGAAATGGAATACGTGGGGAAGCGCGAGAGCCTGCCGCCGGAAACCGTCCGGGACGAAGTGGCGCGTGGCCGCATGATCATTCCCGCCAACCTCCGCCACGTAGAGCTGGAGCCCATGGCGATCGGCGTTGCCGCCAAGTGCAAGATCAATTCCAACATCGGCAATTCCGCCAGCGCCTCAAACATCGACCAGGAACTCGAAAAGCTGCACACCTCGGTGCACTACGGCGCGGACACGGTGATGGATCTCTCCACCGGAGGGGACATTCACGAAATTCGCGAAGCGATACTGCGCGCCAGCCCCGTCCCCATCGGCACCGTGCCGATCTACGAGGCCCTCGCCCGAGTCAGCAAGGTGCGTGACCTTACCGCGGAAATTATGTTGGAAGTTATCGAAGAGCAGGCGGCGCAAGGCGTGGATTACATGACCATCCACGCCGGCGTGCTGCGCGCGCACATTCCCCTCACCCGCAAACGCATTACGGGCATTGTCAGCCGCGGCGGCGCCATCATGGCGCAGTGGAGCGTGGAAAATAACCAGGAGAATTTCCTCTACACACACTTCGAGGATATATGCAGGATTTTCCAGAAATACGACGTCTCGTTCTCGCTCGGTGACGGCCTGCGGCCCGGCTGCCTGGCCGACGCGAGCGACGATGCCCAATTCGCGGAACTGAAAACGCTCGGCGAGTTGACCCGCAAAGCCTGGGAATATGATGTGCAGGTGATGATCGAAGGACCCGGCCACATTCCCCTGGATCAGATCAAGCTCCAGGTGGACAAGGAAGTGGAGCTTTGCCACGAGGCGCCCTTCTACACCTTGGGACCGCTGGTGACCGACATCGCTCCCGGTTACGATCACATCACCTCGGCAATTGGCGCGGCCATGATTGGCTGGCACGGGGCGGCCATGCTCTGTTACGTGACGCCCAAGGAACATCTGGGCCTGCCCAATAAGGATGATGTGCGCCAGGGCATCATCGCTTACAAGATTGCCGCCCATGCCGCGGATGTGGCCCGGCACCGCCCCGGCGCCCGCGACCGCGACGACGCGCTCAGCTACGCCCGCTTCCTATTCGATTGGAACAAACAATTCCAGCTTTCCCTCGATCCGGAAACGGCGCGCTCCATGCACGACGAAACCCTTCACGACGAGTACTATAAGGAAGCCGCCTTCTGCTCCATGTGCGGCCCCAAGTTTTGCTCCATGAACACCACGCAGGTCATGGAAAAGCATCTGGGGATGGACCAGAAGGATCGCGAGCAGAAGTTTGTGGAGTTGTTGACGAAGGTGCAAGGCTGAAGCAGGAAACTGCCCGTGCGTTTGTTTGAGGTAAAGGTTAAACTGGCAAATCTGGCCGCCCCTATGCGGACCGAGGAAATCTCGCTGCTGGTGGATACCGGGGCGACGCTGTCTTGGGTTCCGCGAAATGTCCTGGAGAAGCTTGGCATTGCCACTGTTTCACGTCTGCCATTTACACTAGCCGATGGACGAAGATTGGAAAGGGACGTTTCTTCAGTACTGTTGACGATTGACGGAAGGAAGGCTCCGGTACCGGTGGCGTTCGGGGAGCCGGGGGAGGAAGCCGTTCTGGGAGCGACTGGGTTGGAAATTCTAGGGCTGCTAGTCGACCCAGTGGCCCAGAAACTAATTCCTCGCGATTTGCTTGCTCTCGTGGAACGTTAGTTAGTTTTGTCCCTCGGAAGCCCTGTGGCCCTTCCGAGCGGCAATCGATCAGGGCTTGATCGCAAATTGAAATTCCTGGCACGGCTGAGCCGCAGCCCCAAAAGGGCTCTGCGTCTTTTTTTAGGGTATGGCTTCCCGTACCCTCCTGGTTTGGTCGCGCTACAAAAATGAAGAGGGTACGGCAAGCCGTACCCCTGCAACCCATATCCGAAGGAGGATTCCAGATGAGTCAACCCATAGCAGGTGAAGTTGTAGGGAGAACACAGGGGCAAGCGGTGGGAGCGCCTCCGGCAGCCGCGGCCATGCCCAACCCCGGGCGACTCTTCCAGATTTTTAACGCCTACCAGCAGACCGCCGCCATGCGGGCGGCCATTGAGCTCGATGTCTTCACCGCCATCGGTGACCGGCAAACCACGGCTGAGCAGATTGCCCAACGCGCGGGTGCAGCCGAGCGCGGCATTCGCATCCTTTGTGACTTCCTGACGGTGATGGGTTTCCTGACCAAGAAAGAATCTCACTACGGGCTGGCTCCCGATGCCGCCATGTTTCTCGATCGCGGCTCGCCCGCCTACATGGGCAGTGCCGCGCGCTTCCTGGACTCGCCCGAGATGCTCAACGCCTTCGATCGACTGACCGATGCGGTGCGCAAGGGCGGCACGGTGATGAGCGAAGAGGGTACGCTGGGCACGGAGAACCCGATGTGGGTGGAATTCGCCCACTCCATGGCTCCGATGATGATGATGCCGGCTGAGGCCATCTCCAAAATGGTCGAGGCTGACAAGGGTGGAAAATGCCGGGTGCTGGATATCGCCGCCGGCCACGGGCTTTTCGGCATCAACATCGCACGGCACAACCCGCAAGCGGAAATTGTGGCGGTTGACTGGAAAAATGTTCTGGAAGTGGCCAAGGCGAATGCGCGGAAGTCGGGCGTCGAATCCCGCTACTCCACCATCGCCGGAAGCGCTTTTGATGTTGAATTCGGTCAAGGGTACGATCTGGTCCTGCTGACGAACTTCTTGCACCATTTTGATCCCCCCACCTGCGAGGAGCTGTTGCGCAAAGTCCACGCCGCCCTCGCGCCCGGCGGCCGCGCGGTAACGCTGGAATTTGTGCCCAACGACGACCGCGTCACCCCACCGGATGCCGCCACCTTCAGCATGATCATGCTGGGTTCAACCCCCCACGGGGATGCTTACACCTTCGCGGAATTCGAGCGCATGTTCAGCCATGCAGGCTTCACGCGCAGTGAACACTTCCGGCAACCCCCGCTGCCGGAGTCGGTGATCATTTCTTACGCATAGCCCGGGGGGCACAGCACAGTTCCGCCGCAGATGGCCCGGCGTACCGGGCTTCGCTGAGGTAATGTGTAGGTGTGCTTCTTTGTGCTAAAATGAACACAGGAGAATACATAGGATGGCCGCAACCACGACTTTCACTGTTCGGGTCCCGGTGGATCTAAAGCGTCGCCTCGACCAATTAGCCAAGGCGGCGGACCGGAGTCGCTCCTGGGTGGCAGCAGATGCCCTGCATCACTACGTCGAGGATCAGCAATGGCAGATGGCAGAGATCGAAGAGGGGTTGCGTGACGCTGAAGAGGGTCGGGTCATACCCCATGAAAAAGTCGAGCGCTGGCTTCGATCGTGGGGCAGTAAACGAAGGCTTCGCCCACCAAAATGCAAATAGTTTGGACCGAGACGGCGGTGCGGCACCTTGCTGCCATTCAGGCCTACATCGAGCAGGACAAGCCCGAGGCGGCCCAACGCGTCGCGGCCACCATTCGCAAGACTGTTGCCTACCTCGCCGCGCATCCGCATCTTGGTCGACCAGGACGAAAACCCGGAACTCGAGAACTGATCATCACAGACACCCCTTACCTTGTTCCGTACCAGGTGCGGGGCAACCGTCTGACAATCCTGGCGGTCTTGCACGGTGCCCAGCGGCGTCTCGAAGATAAAGGCTGATGGGTCCTGGTTCTTGACCGGTTCACTGGAGGTCGTTTCTAGACAATGTCTGAACATCTTCCTATGGCTACGCCGGAAACCTCGAGCAAGGAGCTCCTTCGCGATGAATTCAACCGCTGGGCGGAAGCGGGCCGCGGCGAAGAGATGGAGGAGAGCCATCTTCCCATCGTCGCCCCAACGCTCACGCTCATGGATTTGCAACCTGCCGACCGCGTGCTGGATGTAGGCTGCGGGAGCGGGTGGCTGGTCCGGCGGCTCGCGGCGTACTTGCCGAACGGCTCGGCGGTGGGCATTGACGTGTCGGATGAGATGATCCGGCGTGCGCAGCTCGCGAGCGAGGCCGTCCCCAACGCCCAATTCCTGCACGGAACCGCCGAGGAGATCCCCGCGCTGCCGGGCGCTTTCACCAAGATCCTGTCTGTCGAATCCGCGTACTACTGGCATGATCCGGCGCACGCCTTGGGCGAAATCTTTCGCGTGCTCGCGCCCGGCGGCTCCGCCTGGATCTTGATCAATTACTACCACGAGAATCCCGACTGTCATCAGTGGAAGCCTCACTTCCGAATTCCCACGCATCTCCTATCTGCCGCAGAATGGCAGGGCCACTTCCGCGCCGCGGGTTTTCGAGATGTTGAGGATCGCCGCATTCCTGACCCCTCCCCCACTCCCGAGGTTTACACCGGGCGCTGGTTCCGCGACGCAGCTCAGATGCGGCGCTTCAAGGCGGAAGGAGCCCTGCTGATCACGGGCGTGAAACCATAACCGGCGCGACATTCGGTCAAACCTGATTTGGTCAAAGACATCGTTAGGATGCCGGGCAGGGCTCTCACCATGCCAGTAACATGGCAAGCCAGGTTAGTAGCTATGCCCCCCGCGCCATTTGTAGGTATAATCACTCTGGATTTTCGATCATCTCGCGCGGGCCAGCCAAGCGTCTAAACCCGCCGACATTCCCGCAGTCAATTTCGACGGGAGGCTAGCTCTTGCTCGAACAGTGGAACCGATGGCTTCAAGATCATCCGCGCCTGGGCGGGGGGGTCCTTTTTCTCATTACCTATGTGGTCTTCTGCGGCACCCTTTCCAACTTGTTTGTTCACGACGACATTCCCCAGGTTCTGGAAAACCCCTTCCTCCGGAACGCCGGCCAGTGGACACGCATCTTTACGGGATCAGTGTGGTCGTTCCGCGGGCCGGCGCAGCACGACAACATGTATCGGCCCCTCCAATTCATCACTTATTGGGCCTTGTACCGTCTGGGGGGCCCCAATCCCATTGTTTTCCACCTATTCCTCTTGCTTTTCTATGCCGCCTCGGTGTGGCTGGTTTTCCGTCTGGCTTGCCAATTATTACCGAACTCCCTGGTGGCATTTGCAGGAGCGTTGCTCTGGGCGCTGCACCCCTTGCACGTGGAAACTGCCGCGTGGATTTCGGCGCTCCCTGACCTGGGCGCGGCGTTCTTCTATTTGCTCGGCTTTCTTCTCTTTGTCCGCGCCGAAGGATCGGCAGACCGGCCCGCCGGCCGTCACCTGCTTGCCGCTGCTGGCTTCCTTCCCGCATTGTTCTTCAAAGAAATGGCGCTCAGCTTCCCGCTTCTCATTTTGGCCTACTGGCTTTTCTTTCCTGGAAACCATTCCTGGAAGGGCAAGGCTTTTCACTGGATGATCTACGCGGGCGCCGTGGCCGTTTACTCGGTCATCCGCATCGCCGTGCTGGGCCGCTTTTCGGAAGCGCCGCATTTGTTTCAGGCTTCCTGGCGCATGGGGGCCGGAGCCGCGGGTTTGCTGGGCCAGCACGCCAAGCTTTTCTTCTGGCCCGTTCACCTTTCGATGTTCCGTTCGTTTAACCTGGCGCCAAGCTTGCGTTCGGCCTGGCCTGAGGTCGCGCTGCTCATTCTCATGATTGGGCTTTTTCTTCGCAAGCGGGAACCGATGGTGGGATTCCTGATCATCTGGTGGGGAGTGACACTGTTGCCCTGCCTGGATGTTCGCCAAGTGAACTCGGCAGTATCGGACCGCTTCTCGTTACTGCCCACCGTGGGCCCTTGCCTGGTCCTCGCATACTTCGCCTTGGATTGGTTACCACGCCACGTGGCGCGTCCGCATACCGCTCCTGCCCTGGTTCTGGGCGTGGTGGTTCTGATGGCCTTGTGGATTTTTCAGGACGTGCGTTCGGTCCGCAGTTGGCACGATAATGTCTCCTTGTGGGACCAGGCCTACGCGGCCTCACCCGACTCCGCGGTGGCCCACATGCTGCGGGGCTCATTGCTTCAGCAGCGGGACGGGAAGATGGACGCGGCGGCCGAGGAGTATCAGATCGCCCTCCAGCTCAATCTGGCCAGTGAACGGCCACTTCCCGGGGTTACCGCCGAATGTTACGTGTTGCTCGGCCAGGTTGCCAACTTCCAGGGCCGGATGCAAGAGGCCGTGAGTGATTACCACCAGGCACTCCGGGCGGTGCCTGGCTACCCCCTTGCCTACAAAGCTCTGGGTATCGTGTATTTCCCGCGCGGTGACTATGCCCAAGCCAAGGTGTATTTCCAGAGGGCGGTGGAGCTGGATCCCCAGGAGGAGGAGTCGCGCTTTTATCTGGGGACTTGTTATATGAAGCTCGGCGAGCCCCGCAAAGCTGCCGCGCAGTTTCATGCAGCTCGCGAGGTCGATGCCACTTATTTTGAAGCCTACGAGGCCGAAGCGCGCGCGCTCGAGGCGGCCGGCGATGCTGCGGAGGCGGCGCGCGTGCGCTCGCTGGCGCCGAAACATTGACGGAGCCCGAATCAGCACGGGCTGGGACAGGTCGGGTAAGGGGAGGTTGGCGTTGCTGGATCGTGGCGATGATTTGCTGAGGAAGCACGCAGTGGTGTCGAAGTGGCTGCTTGTCCTGTGCACCGTTGGGGCATTCGGCGGCATGCTGGGCAACGGGTTTGTTTACGATGACGGCAGGCAGGTTCTGGAAAATCCTTTCGTGCGCAACCCCCACCTGTGGCGCCGCATCTTTACCGGCCCCGTCTGGTCATTTCTCGGCGGGGCAGCGGAAACCAATTTCTATCGCCCCCTTCATATCTTCTCGCATTTTCTCGTTTGGCGGGTGGCGCAAGCCAACCCCGCCGCATTTCATCTCTATCAATTAATTTTCTACGTCATCAACGCCCTCCTGGTTTACCGGCTGGGCCGGGACCTCCTGAAAAAATACCTCGCGGCATTCGCCGGTGCACTCCTTTGGGCGTTGCACCCCTTGCACGTGGAGCCGGTGTGTTGGATCGCCGGCGTCCCCGATTGCGGTTGTGGCCTTTTTTATCTGCTGGCCTTCCTGATTTTCCTTCGCGGGGAAAAATCCCCCGCCCGGCGTTGGGCGTGGCACGCCTTGGGAGCATTGGTTTATTTCCTTGCGCTTCTCTTCAAGGAAATGGGAATCAGCATGCCGTTGCTCCTTGCCGTGTACTGGTTGGTCATGGCCGACGCGGAGAGTTGGTGGCGCAAGGGACTTCGCGGGCTGCCCTACATGACGGCGGCAGCCGCCTACATTGGGCTCCGAATTACCTTCCTGGGGCATGTGTCGCACGCTCCCCATCTTTGGAAGATTTCGCCGCGCGTTGCGGCCGCGGCGCTGGGGCTGCTGGGGCAACACACCAAACTTTTCTTTTGGCCCACCGACTTGAACGATTTTCGCAACTTTGACTTCGCCGCAAGCCTGCGGTCGCCGTGGCCGTGGATCACGTTGCTCGGGCTCGGACTGGCCATCCTCCTGCGCAAGCGCAACCCCGCCTTGTGTTTCCTGACTTTATGGTGGCCGGTAACGCTGATTCCCTGCCTCGATGTGCGGCAGCTCAGCTACCCGCTGCTGGCCGAGCGGTTTTCCTATCTGCCCTCGATGGGATTTTCCGTAGCGGTGGCGTATTTGGCCCTGCACACTCTTCCCGAACGGTTCCCCGACCGCCGTCCTGCCCGTGTTTTGGTACCCGCCTTTGGCCTCGCCCTGGTCATTTTCAGCGTGCTGGATTTGCGGGCTGTGCCGCGCTGGCGCGACAACGATACGCTCTGGAACTATTCCTACCAAGTGGCTCCCCAGACAGCTCTGGTGCACGTCCACCGCGCCCTTGACCTGCAATACCGCTCCAGCAATCTGGCCGGCGCGGCCCAGGAATACGAGACGGCCATCCAGCTTAACCAAGCGTCGTTTCAAAATTTAACTTCGGTTACCTACGACTGCCTGATTGGGCTGGGCCAAATCGCTTCCATTCAGGGACGCAGCGACGAAGCCGTGGCGTATTTCCAGAAAGCGATCGACCTCACACCGCGTTACAGCGCCGCCTACGATGTTCTCGGTTCCGTTTATTTCCCGCGCGGTGACTACGCACGCGCGGCGACATATTTTCAGCAGGCGGTCCGCGCGAACCCGCTGGACATGGCAGCGCGATTCTTTCTGGGAACGTGTTGGATGAAGATGGGCAAGCCGGGGGAAGCGGCGGAGCAATTCCACGCCGCGCGCGAAGTGGATCCCGGTTATTTTCAGGCCTATGAAGCCGAAGCGCGAGCTCTGGAAGCCGCGGGCGACGCCGCCGGCGCCGCACGGGTACGCAGGGAAAAACCCTCGCAGTAAATCCTTTGTGACGGTGAAACGGCGCCCCTTGCCGGCATGTTGACACGGATGGCGGGAAACCCATAGTATCCAAAGCTCAACGTAGGGCTGCAATTCATTTCATCCTGACCAGGAGGAACTCACGTTCATGCGCAGAATTATCATTGCCCTCTCCGTGTCTCTTGCTCTCGCCGGGCCGGTTTTTGGCCAGAGCCGGACGCTGGTCTTCCGCGGCGCAAAAGTCTATTCCATTTCCAATCCGCCCCTTGAACACGGTCTGGTGGTGGTTGAAAACGGCAAGATCAAAGCGGTGGGCGCGGAGGGCCAAGTGGCTATTCCCGCCGACGCAACGGTGGTGGACGTTTCCGGCAAAGTCATTATCCCGGGCATCGTCGATACGCATTCGCACATCGGGATCGCCGGGCGGCCTCCGGTGAGCGCCAATGCCGACGTCAACGAAGGCACTGGCCCCGTGGAGGCTGCGCTGCGCGCTCTCGACGCCATTTGGCCGGCTGACCCGGGCATCCGCATGGCGACCGCGGGCGGCATTACCACGGCCAACATCATGCCGGGCAGCGGCAACGTGGTGGGAGGTCAGACAGCCTACGTAAAGCTGCGCGGCCGCACCATCGAGGAGATGCTCATTCCCGGCGCCATCGGCGGGCTGAAGATGGCCAACGGCGAGAATCCCAAGCACTACGGCGCGCGCGGCCAGGCGCCCATGACGCGCATGGAAGAGGCGGCCCTGGCGCGCCGCCTGTTTGTGCGTGCCCAGGAGTACAAGAGCAAGTGGGACGACTACAACCGCGCCAAGGCCGCAGGCAAAACCGACGTGAAACCTCCGGAGCGAGACCTGGAGCTCGAACCCATGGTGGAAGTGTTGGAGGGCAAGCGCGTCGTTCATCACCACACGCATCGCGCCGACGATATCATGACCGTCGTCCGCCTCTCGGAAGAGTTCCACTTTCGCGTGGTCATTCATCACGGCACGGAAGCCTACAAGGTGGCCGACGAACTCGCCCGCCAGCACATTCCCGTCTCCCTCACCCTGGTGGACTCCCCGGGCGGCAAGGAGGAAGCATTGGGTTTGGATTATCGCAGCGCCGGCATTCTGGAACGCGCGGGCGTCAAGGTGGCGCTAAACACCGACGACTTCATCATCAGCTCGCGCTTTCTGCTGCGCGAAGCCGCCTTGGCCGTGCGCAACGGGATGAGCGAAGCGGGCGCGCTCAGAGCGCTGACTCTGAACCCCGCCGAAATGCTCGACCTCGGCAGCCGCGTGGGCTCGCTGGATCCGGGTAAGGATGCGGATCTGGTGGTGTTGAGCGGTCCGCCTTTCAGCGTGTATACCCACGTGCTCGACACCTACATTGGAGGCGAGAAAGTTTTCGACCGCAGCCGTCCGGAAGACCTGCACTATGCCACCGGCGGGTTTGCCGTCGCCGACCGCTATCCCCTGCTCGGAGGTGGACGATGAGAAAAACAGGGATTAGGGATTGGGGATTAGGGGTCCGGGGTGAAAGCGAGTGTAGCGCCCCGATGCATCGGGGCGGTTCTTCACGCGACTCCCGCTCCCGAACCCGCAGGCAGTCGTCCGTGTTGGAGATTCGCGGTTTTTGCAAGGAAAGAGCCGCGGACCCCAAAAGCGGGGGTCCGCGCTACGCGCTGCTTTGCCTCTTGCTGCTCGGTGCGTTCGGAATGGTGCCTTGCGCCTGGGCGCAGAAAATTGCGGTTGAGGCTGACACGCTCTCGACCCAAGGCCCGGCGGGAACCCTTAGCCCCGGAGTCGTACTGATCGAAAACGGAAAAATCACGGCCGTGGGCTCGGCGAGCACCGTCACGATCCCGGAAGGTTTCGAGCGCTTGCACGCCAAAGTCGCGACGCCCGGCCTGATTGACGCAAAAACTTCCGTCGGTCTCTCCGGATGGTACAACGTTCCGGCCGACCAGGATCAGGACGAACCTACGGACCCGAACACTGCGGACGTCCGCGCGCTCGACAGCTTCAACCCGCGCGAGCCCCTGCTCGAGTACATCCGCAATCTCGGTGTGACGACCGTGCAGACGGGCCCTGGCCCCGACAACCCCATCGCCGGGCAAGCCGGCATCTTCAAAACGGCCGGCCCTCACGGCGTGATGGAAGCCGACGCCATGGCCGTGCGCGCCTACTCAGCGATGGTCTTCAACCTGGGCGAGAATCCCAAAAACGTTTACGGAAGCAAAAACAAGGCTCCCTCCACCCGCATGGGTACGGCGGAGATCATCCGCAAGGCGCTGCTGGACGCCCAGAGTTACCGCCGCAAATGGGAGGAGTGGGATAAGTCGGAAAAGAAGGATCCTGCCAAGCGCCCCACGCACGATTTGAAGCTGGAGGCTCTGGCCCGCGTCGTGGAGGGCAAAGTGCCGGCGATTCTCGTCGCCGACCGCGAAGATGACATCTCCACCGCCCTACGCATCGCGCATGAATTCAGCCTGAAGCTGATTCTCGCGCAGGCCACGGAAGGTTATCTGGCGCGCGATGTCATCCGCCGCGCGGGCGTGCCGGTGATCGTGGGTCCGACCATGCAGCGCCTGGACGCGCTGCAAACGGAAAACGCCACGCTGGAAAATGCCGCCCTGCTCGCCGACCTGGGGATTCCCATCGCCTTCAGCAGCGGCTTTGAAGGCTATGTGCCCAAAAATCGCGTGTTGCTGTTTGAAGCCGCGATTGCCGCTGCCAACGGCTTGGGAACGGATCGCGCGCTGGAAGCCGCCACCCTCGGGGCAGCCAGGATTCTGGGGATTGCCGACCGCGTGGGCTCGCTGGAGCCGGGCAAAGACGCCGACCTCGCGCTTTTCGATGGCGACCCGTTCGAGTACACCTCGCATGTCGAAGCAGTGCTGGTGAACGGCGAAATCGCCTACCGCCGCAAGTAGCGGGCAGTGTGGTGAGGGGAAGCGGCGTACCCGCAACCCTGGAAGGATTCACCACAGAGGTCTCGGAGAATGGACGCAGATAAAAAATAGGGCCTACAAACTTTAGAGCCGCCTTGGATTCGCAGAGCTTTGCTCTGCGCAATCCGAATCGACAATCCGAATCGGTGGCGGGGCAGAGCGAGCCCAGCTCTGCGATTCACGTCATCTCATCACACCAGAAACGCAGGGCTGCGCCAGCCCCCCTCCTCGCCAAATTCGACCATAGGATGAGGCATACAACATCCCCAGATTCCTTACCAGATCCGCACGCGGTCTGCCGGGGCGAGGTAGAGCTTCTCTCCGGGTTTCACATCAAATGTCGAGTACCACGCGTCGATGTTCCGGACGGTATCCGCTCGGAACTGCGCGGGCGAGTGCTCGTTCGTCAGCACTTGCCGGCGCAGCGTAGCTTCCCGCGCCTTCGAAGCCCAATTCTGCCCGAAGGCAATGAAGAATTGCTGGTCGCCGGAGAAGCCTTCCTGCATAGGGGCGGTTTTGCCCGCGAGTGCGGCGCGGTAGCCGTCGTAGGCAGCCGAGATGCCTGCAACGTCGGCGATGTTCTCAGCAAGCGTCTGCTTGCCGTTAACGGAGAGGTCGGGAAAGGGCTTGTAGGTATCATATTGCGCGGCAAGTCTCGCGGTGGCAGCATTGAAATGGGCCAGGTCCGCGTCCGTCCACCAATTGCGTACACGCCCTTTGGAGTCAAAGGCGCTGCCTTCTGTGTCAAACGTGTGGCTGATTTCGTGTCCGATGACGGAGCCAATGGCGCCATAGTTGGCCGCGGCAGGTGCCTGCGGGTCAAAGAAGGGTGGTTGCAGGATTGCCGCCGGGAAGTTGAGCGCATTTTGCAGCGGGAGATTGACGGCGTTCACCGTCTGCGGCGTCATGGACCATTCATGGCGATCGATCGGAAGGCCGAGACGCGCCACGTCGCGGTGGTATGCAAACAAGCCGGCGCGCCAGACGTTGCCGAAGATGTCGTCCGCTTTCACGTCGTATGCAGAGTAGTCGCGCCAAGTCTCCGGGTAGCCAATCCCCACATAAAGGGTGGTGAGCTTGGCCTGAGCTTCGGCCTTGGTGGCGGGATCCATCCAGGAGAGCGCCTCAATACGCTTCCGGAAAGCGGAGATAATGTTCGCAACCATCGCCTGTGCCTCAGCTTTTGCTTCCGGCGGGAAGTAGCGCTGCGCATAGATTTGGCCGACGGCGTCGCCGAGCAGGCCGTTGACCAGTTCGACGCCGCGCTTCCAGCGCGGACGCTGTTCCGGTGTGCCGGAGAGTACCTTGCCGAAGAAGGCGAAGCGCTCGTCATTAAACGCCTTGGGCAGCACGCCGGCATGGGCTTCGATCAGATGGAACGCCAGCCAGTCCTTCCACGTGTCCAGCGAGGTGGAAGCGACGAGAGCGGATTCACCGGTGAAGGCGGATGGCTGCCAGACGATAAAACTCGTCTGCTTGCTGAGGCCGGCGCCGCGGAAGTATTCCGCCCAGTCGAGGCCAGGGGCATTAGCGGCAAAGTCCGCCTGCTTCCAGGTGTTATTGGCTTTGTGGATGTCTTCGCTGCCTGCCAGGCTAATGTGTTTTTCCGCGATCGCATGCTCCAACTCGAGGACGTGCTCGGCGCGGACGTCCGTGTCAGCAAATCCCGCAAGTTTGAGCATGGCTGAGATGTGGGCTTGGTACTTGGTGCGGATGTCGCGCATACGGTCGTTGTCAGCCAGGTAATACTCGCGGTCGGGCAGTTGCAGTCCGCCTTGTAAGAGGTAGGCGGCATAGTGCTCAGAGTCGTTAAAGCCGGGCGCCACCCACAGGCCGAAAAGGTTGGCGGTGTGAAAGTTGGTGTTATTGAGCGCGTCGACGTCGGATCGGAGGCTCTCACCCAAAGCTCGAGCCAGTTCACCCTTGTTCTGGATGGCGGCAATTGCGTCGAGGTGTGGGCGGAGCGGCGTGAGGCCTTTAGCTTCGATGGCGGCTTCGTCCATATACGAGTTATAAAGTGCGCCGATTTTGCGGACGCTGGAACCAGCCGGAGCATGGGCCTTGGCTGCCTCCTCCATCAGACCGACGGTCCGCTTGTCGCTCAGGTCGGAGAGGCGGGTGAAGACGCCAACCCCCCCGCGGTCGGGCGGAATTTCGGTGCGCTTAATCCACCCGCCGTTCGCGTATTGGCTAAAATCGTCGCCGGGCTTGACGGAGGCGTCCATGTTGGCCACAACGATGCCGTGGGTATCTTGTTTGGGCGTGTCCATTGACGCGTTCTGCGGCTGAGCAGCGAGCATCGGCAGAGTAATAAGAGCGCAAATTACAGCGCGCGCGAGGGAAATTTCCGAAAACCTGGGTTTGAATCTCATGTATAGCACTCCACAGGCTGCGGCTTGGAAGCGCAGTCAACAGGGACTGGGCGGCAGCGAACCGCTGAGTGTAGCACGTCCGCCATGTTCATGGGCAGACTCCAAGCAGCGTCGGTGAGTGGCAACCGGGGTTTCGCCTTTCATCGGTGGCAGAGCGGGTCCGACTATTCTGGAAGAGTAGTCGCAGAAGCGGGTACCCCGGAGCTAGCGGTAGCGCGGAGGTATCCGTCAGCCGACGGATTCCTCCGCGGTTCTTCCCAAATACGTGCGGAGCTCAGATGTCTATTAACACAAACCTCAGGTGAAAAGCCGCTCAGGAACGCAAAATACGCGTGCCTGTGCGCTACCTGCTGCCTGCTGCCGGTGGCTGGCGCACAGCGAGCCCAGCTCTGCGATTCACGTCATCCAATCACACCAGAAACGCAGGGCTACGCTCGCCCTGCGCCAGCCCGCCATCTAAGTCCGGATCCGGCGGGTAGGAAGGCAGAGCACTGCCGTTCGGGCTACGGGCTAATTACCGCCATCCCCTTGGCAGTTCGCCTCCATCTATCTCCAGGCTTCTTCACGTAATTTGCTAGAACGTAGGGCCAAGGAATAACGATAGGACATAATACGATTCCCATTAGGCAGGCTTTGACCGTCTCCATTGTGTCCGGGTCCAATTGATGCGCGGACCAAAGCGGGAGCGCAACTGCTACTAACCATATCGCCTTCCAGAGCAGTTCGAAGAGAAGCAACGGCAGCATCTGGAGTGGATATCGAATTCCCAAAGCCACCATAGCCGACAATGCCGCCAGCAGACTGCAGGCAACACCATGCATGAGGTCCCAGGGTTTTGCGTGGTGGATTATTCCGGGCCATACTTCGGATCCGAGCCCCACGAATATAAGCAGGTACATGGCCCTCATTAGATATAGGCGGAACGTTGATACCTCAGTCATCGCGCGACTCCCTCTCTTCAATTAAGCGGAATTCCCGATGTCAACTCTATTTCTGCGCAAAACCATATGCCTGCTGCCCTCTCGCGTGAAGTTCATCAGCGGGAAGCGCGGAGGTGGACGTCCTTTGGCCTCCTCCGCGGCTCGTCATCTGGCCCCCTGTACGGAGCGGCTTTCGCAGGGCCATCCAACGCGGGTGCTCTGATCGCTGGCGTCGCCGGCGCGACCTGCCGCCCATGATAGGCCTTGCACCCGCGTCCCCAAGCGGTCATTTCCCGATCGAGAGCCTGTTTCGTAGCGGCGAGTTTACCTCGCCAAATGGCGGCGTAAAGCCGCCTCTACATCAAATTGGCCCACTGCCGACAAACGCCAGCCTGCGGAAATTGTTCACGCACCTGACGCGCACCGGTTTATTCTATCGGCCAGTTGCGGGATGCCCTATACCGCGCCTGGGGAGAAGATTGTGCTCTTCCACGATGCTTGGCGTGAATACGGCGATTGCTGACGCATTGGCGGGAAGCGAATGGCTTCCCGCATCGATGGGGTTAAACGATGACACGGGTTCGTTGGAAGATCTGTTGGTTGCTGTTTTTCGCAGCGACCCTCAGCTACATCGATCGGGCGGTGCTCGCCGTCTTGAAGCCGTTGCTGGAGCGGCAATTGCATTGGTCACAGATCGATTACGGCTGGATGGTGACCCTGTTTCAATTGCTGTACGCGGTGGGATATGTGTTGGCCGGACGGCTGATTGACCGCGTGGGGGTGCGCTGGGGACTGTTATCGTCGGTGGCGCTCTGGAGCCTGGCGACGATGCAGCACGCGGCGGCACGGACAGTGATGGGGTTTAGCATCGCGCGGGGTTGGCTGGGCCTGACGGAAGGCGGGATGTACCCGGCGGCCATCCGGGCGGTGGCGGAGTGGTATCCGAAAGAGGAACGCGCCCTGGCCACCGGGCTGTTCAATAGCGGGAGCAACATCGGGCCCGTGCTCTGCCCCTTGGTTGTGCCGTGGCTGGCGTCGCAGTGGGGCTGGCAGGCGGCGTTTCTGGCCACGGGCGGGGTGGGGTTCCTTTGGGTTGCCGGGTGGATGTGGTTGTACCATGCGCCCGACCGGCATCCCGGTGTTTCGGCGGCGGAACTGGCATACATCCGCAAGGATCCACCCGCTCCCACCGTCGAGATTCCCTGGCTGGTGCTGTTGCGGCACCGCCAGACGTGGGCCTTTGTGGCTGGCATGGCGGTTTCATCACCCATCTGGTGGTTCTACATTTACTGGGCGCCGGATTTTCTGAACAAACGCTATGCCCTGGGCCTGACGCAGAGCAGTCTGCCGCTGATGATCATGTTCTTATCCGCGAGTGTCGGGGGGGTCGGCGGCGGCTGGTTGTCGTCGAAGTTGATCACGCAAGGCTGGACCGTGAACGCGGCGCGCAAGATCGCGTTGCTGGTGTGCGCGTTATGCGTGGTGCCGGTGCTGGCCACGACGCTGGTTCCCCATCCCTGGATGGCGGTGACGTTGGTGGGCCTGGCGGCGGCAGCACACTGCGGGTTTGCCGCCAATCTGTTTACCCTGGTTAGCGACACCGTCCCCCAGCAGGCGACCAGTTCCGTGGTCGGCATCGGTGGTATGGCCGGAGCGCTGGGCGGAATGGTGTTTGCGCAACTCGTGTCGCGGATTCTGGATCTTACGAACAACAATTACGTGGTCCCTTTTGCCCTCGCCTCGCTGGCGTATCTTGTGGGCCTCGGCGTCATTCACCTGCTGTTGCCGCGTTTGGAACCGATGGACTTGGATGTCACAAAACCCGCCCGGGTGGCGTAACCGGCTGGCAGGCAGTTGGCAGCGCAGACATAGGCGTAGTTTGCCTTCGTCTGCGGCTTTTCGGTTCTATTAAGGGGGGCGGAGCGACGGACGCGTTCAGGGTGTGGTCGTCGCCCATTTACCAGATGTTCTGTTAAGTGGTCATTACGTGTGATAACATCATTTATAATACCCTATGGGCAACAGAATGTTCTCAGCAAAGCTCGACGATACTCGGTCCGAAAGCCGCACGATCGACAACGATGCTCCCAGCGGGGCGGGCTGGCGCACAGCGAGCCCAGCCCTGCGATTCACGTCTTCTAATCACGCCAGGCTCGCAGGGCTGCGCTCGCCCTGCGCCAGCCCGCCTTTCCCTTTTTCTGAGGCGGATAACGCTGCCGCGCGGCACGAGAGGTAGCGGTCTCTTCCTCCACTGGCCAAGCTGTTTTGGGTGGTGGTACTTGTCAATGAACAGTGAAGAATCGGCCAATCGCATGGCAGTCCCAGGGACCTCCGAGACCAAAGCTCCGGACCAGCCCACTCCCCCGCTCGTGATTCTGGCCATTGACGACGACCCTGGAGTCCTGGCGTTTTATAAAGCCGCACTGGGCGATAAGGACGTACGGGTTGAGAGCTCGACCGATCCAGCACAGGGGGTAGAATTGGTGGCAACCTGCAACCCTGATTTGATCCTGCTGGACCTCACGATGCCAGGCATTGATGGTATGGAAGCCCTGCGGCGAATTCGCCTCACCGATCCGGGGGCGCGGGTTGTCATGATAACCGGAGATTATTCCATCGAGTCTGCCATTAAAGCCATTCAGGCGGGGGCTACCGATTACGTATGCAAGCCCGTCAGCGGGGAGAAGATTCGCAAGATCGTTCAGGAAACCCGGGAGCAAGTGGAACTAACGCGGCGGGAGAACACGCTGGAAAAGCAATTCGCTGAAGTTTTCAGCTTGGAGGGCATGATCGGTCGCAGCCCACGGATGCTCGAGGTTTTCGACTTGGTTCGCCGCGTGGCGCCGCACTTGCGGACAGCTCTGATCACGGGGGAAACAGGAACAGGAAAAGAGTTGGTGGCTGGAGCTCTACATAAACTGAGCCCTCGAGCGCCAAAGCGCCTCGCGGTGTTCAACTGCAGCGCCCTCGTTGACACTCTTGCCGAAAGCCAACTGTTTGGCCATCGGAAGGGGGCTTTTACTGGCGCCATAAATGATCAGGCCGGGCTGTTCGAGTGGGCCAACGGAGGCACGGTCTTTCTCGATGAGGTGGGTGACTTGAGCACGGCAGCCCAATCGAAACTCTTGCGGGTTTTGGAGAATGGCGAAGTGCAGAAGTTGGGTGCTCCCCAGGCCATGCACGTTGACGTGCAAGTGATCGCTGCCACCAGCCGCGATTTAAACGTAGAAATGAAATCCAACCGCTTTCGACCGGATCTCTGGTACCGGCTGAATATGGTCCAGATTCATCTCCCCCCGTTGCGAGACCGCCGTGAAGATATATTGATCCTGGCGCGACATTTTCTTCAGGATTATGCTTCCCAGTATCGCAAAGAGATTCATAAGATCTCACGACGGGTGGAGTCTGCTTTGCTGGCTTATCCCTGGCCTGGAAACGTTCGAGAATTAGAAAACGTCATCGGCCGCGGTTGCATGCTAACCCGAACAAGGATGCTCGATTTGGAAGACCTACCGGAGGAATTAAGGAATCGATCTGTCCCGGCCGCCGCCTCATCTACGACCATGGAGGGAGCAGAGAGACAAGCGGTTATTCAAGCTCTCAGCGAGACCAAGAATAAAGCCCTTGCGGCGCGCAAACTGGGAATCAGTCGCGCGCGGCTTTATCGCCTGATGGAAAAACACGGTTTGACCAATGATCGTTCTGTCGAGGAAAGGTCCAACGAGGCAACCAGAGAATAGCGATATCCCTTGGAGACGCCTTCATCCCGCTCGTAAGCGAGCATAGCAGCTTCCGCGCCACGCGAGATCCGCCCGACAGCCTTCCCATACCTTCGGCGAAATCGTGCTTCGCAGGAATGCCGCTTTCCTCAAGCAACGTCCCAATATCCGGTTCACTATCGATGGTCACGAGGATGAAAAGGGGACTCCGCAGATCAATCCGCCTATCGGGCTGCGCCGCGCGGAAGCCGCCTGGGAAAATGTTGCCTTACCTCATTTTGGGGCGAGCGGTCAAGACCAGGACGCTGCCCTGGCATCCGCTGGGGGTTGAGGGATGAATGATGCGGACGATATGCTCGGTTTCCGTGCCGTAAGGGTCGCCCATCGCTTTGGCCTGGGTGATGTCTGTTTTCCCGGCCAACGCGACCGGGACTCCATCAATGTTCACAACGCATTCCTGGCTCCCCTCCCAAGTCGCCTCCAGCGTATAACCGTTCGAGTTCGGCAGCGAGGCAACACGCGAAACCGTGGCCAGGGAGAATGTCTCAGCGGTGCTGCCTTGGGCGGAATTAGCTCCGTCCATTAGGATGGGAATTCTCACTGTAGCTTCCTCATTTCCACCGGCCACATGCTCGCCGACCTCGACGGTCCGCGCAGCGAGCTGAATCGAGGGCTGGACGTTTATCGTAACCTGGAGATTCTCTGAAGTGGAAGCTGCTGAGGGATAAGTGGTTGCCCTTCGGCCCTGCGCATAAAGCTGGATGGTGCCGGTCAGCATGACAATTGCACCGATAAGCCCTGCCACGCTCCGATACGCGCGTGTGAGGCTGAGTCGGGTGGTCATCGGCTTGGCTGTCAAGGGCTTACGGCTGAATTGCACTGTCTCCCTCTCCCTCGTCCCCGTTTTTGCGTGGCTCCCGTCGAACCGAAACTTTCAGGGACATTCACAAGAGAACTTTTTCTGTTCTCGGTATTAACATATTGCACGGAAGATGCCAGCGGGCCAAGCTGCTTAAGTTTCTTGTAATCCAAGTGAATCGAAGGGGTTAGGGGTAAACAAGGCACCTGGTTTCTCTAATCCAATGAGCTTGGATCTGTCCAAGAACGGAGGGGGTGTATCGATTTGATACAGTGGGTAAGCAACCGCGGCTTGTCATCTGGCCCCATGCACGGAGCGGCTTTTGGATGGCCATCTAACGCCGGTGCTCTGATCGGTGGCGCCGTTTTCGGAGTGCGGGAGCTCGCTCCCGCTTTTTGCCGCCGGTGACTCGTCACCGATGCGGAGGTTCGCCGCGACGAGTCGCAGCGAGCAAAAGTGGCGATCCGTCAACTGACGGACCGCACTCCGAAAGACAGGCCTTGCACCCGCGTCTCCAAACGGCCATTTCCCGATCTAGCCCCAATACTGTTCACTTAACGATCCTCAGGAATGCCGAAAAGTTGATGCGGCGAGTAGGCCCCCGCTTGCGAGGCCGCAGCGGGTAGTTGCTCATTTTGCGCTTCACCCCGCGAGGGTTGAGGCGAGGGCGGCTGGAACT
>JBEKNU010000128.1:0-20890 GCA_049522495.1 Terriglobia bacterium | reverse complement strand
TCGCTCAACTTCCTCGGGGGTCAACACCAACTTTGCACGCCTCGATTTTCCTGCCATGCCACCGAGCATACCAGGAAAGCGGGCCTATGTGAACATCTTTTAACGAAACGATATACTAGTACAGCTCTGCACTGGCTAGGGCGCTGCCGTTGTCCCCGCCCGCGATCAGCACCATGCCATTGTTAAGCAGCGTCGCCGTCTCAAAATCGCGAGCGGTGTTCAGGCTGCTGGTGAGCGTGAAGCTCCCGGTAGTGGGATTGTAGAGCTCGGCACTGGCAAGGGCACCGGTGGCTGGCCCCGTGCTCGAGCCACCCGCCATCAGCACCATGCCGCTGTTCAGCAGCGTCGCCGTGTGATTGCCACGGCCGCTGTTAAGGTCGCCAGTATAGGTGAAGGTTCCCGTGGCGGGATTGTACAGCTCCGCGCTGGCTAAGATGGCGCCGGAGCTCCCGCCGCCCGCGATCAGCACCATGCCGTTGTTCAGCAGTGTCGCCGTCTCCGAGGAGCGCGCGGAGTTCATGGACCCGGTGGTGTAAGTGAAAGTCCCCGTGGCGGGATTGTACAGCTCCGCGAGGTTTGTGTCGCCACCGTTGGGACCATTATAACCTCCCGCCACCAGGACCATTCCGTTATTGAGAAGCGTGGCTGTGTGAGCGAAGCGCGGGAAGTTCAAGCTCCCGGCCGTGGTGAAGGTCGCTGTGGCGGGATTGTACAGCTCTGCATTCGCTACATAATCTGCTCCGAGTCCTAATCCTCCTGCTATGAGCACCTGGCCGTTGTTTAGCAGCGTCGCTGTGTGGAGGTCGCGCCCGGTGTTCAGGCTGCGGGTCAGCGTGAAGGTCCCGGTCGCCGGATTATACAGCTCCGCGCTGGCTAAGATGCCATAGTATTGGCCGTTGGGACTGTTATAGCCTCCTGTTATCAGCACCAGCCCGTTGTTCAGCAGCGTCGCCGTGTGGTACAGGCGTGGGGTGTTGAGACTACCGGTGGTGGTGGAGGTCCCAGTGGCCGGATTGTAGAGCTCCGCACTGTTCAAAATACCACTGGAGCCGCTGCCCCCCGCGATCAGCACCAAGCCGTTGTTCAGTAGCGTCGCCGTATGACCCCAGCGCGCGGTGTCCAGGCTGCCGGTGTGAACAAAGCCGGTGGGGCGCACGCTCAGTGTCGCCGTGCTGCTGACGCTCCCCGTGGTCGCCGTGATGGAAACGGTTCCGGCGGCGATGGCCAGGCTCTGCCCGGCATTGGTCACATCGTTGCTGATCTGCGCCAAAGTGCTGTTCGATGAAGTCCAGGTCGCCGAGGCAAGCTGCTCCGTGCTGCCGTCGCTGAAGGTGCCCGTGGCGATAAACTGCTGCGTGGTCCCGGGAGAGAGGGTGGGGGTTGCGGGGGCGATGGCAATCGACACGAGATTCGGCGGGGTGAGCGTGGCCGGTTCGTAAAGCTCCACACTGGCTAAGGCGCTGGCGGTCGAGCCGCCCGCCAGCAGTACCAGGCCGGTGTTCAGCAGCGCCGCCGTGTGCAGATAGCGCGCGCTGTTCAGGTTGCCGATAGCCGTGAAGGTGCCGGTGGCAGGATCGTACAACTCCGTACTGGCGAGGGAGCCGTTGGGGCCAATGCCGCCCGCGATCAGCACCTGGCCGTTGTTCAGCAGGGTCGCCGTGTGCCAGTAGCGCGGGGTGTTCAGGCTGCCGGTGGGGGTGAAGATCCCCATCATGGCGAGATCGTACAGCTCGGCACTAGCGAGGAATCCCCCGGGACCAATGCCCCCCGCGATCAGCACCTGGCCGTTGTTCAGCAGCGTCGCCGTGTGCACGTAGCGCGCGGCGGTCAGGCTGCCGGTGGCATACGAGAATGTCCTAGTGTCAGGATTGTACAGCTCCGCGCTCTCCAGGAAGCCATTGGCGCCATTGCCCCCCGCGATGAGCACCAAGCCGTTGGTCAGCAGCGTCGCCGTGTGATAGCAGCGTGCGGCGTCCAGGCTGCCGGTAAGGGTAAAGGTCTCGGTGGTGGGATCATACAACTCCGCGCTTGCCAGGTAGCCGCTGGAGCCATAACCTCCCGCGATGAGCACCAGGCCGCTCGTCAGCAGGGTCGCCGTGTGGGCGTAACGCGCCGTGTTCAGGCTGCCGGTGGTGTACGCGAAGGTCCCGGTGGCAGGATTAAACAGCTCCGCAGTCGCTAAGTACCCGCTGGAGCCAAGGCCGCCCACAATGAGCACCAGGCCGTTGTTCAGCAGCGTCGCCGTGTGGCCGTAACGCGCGGTATTAAGGCTGCCGGTGGTGTAGGAGAAGCTCCCGGCGACGTACAGCTCCGCGCTGGCTAAGTAGCCGCTGGAGTTATAGCCTCCCACCATCAGCACTTGGCCGTTGTTGAGCAGGGTCGCGGTGTGGGTGTAACGCGGGGTGTTTAGGCTGCTGGTCAAAACGGGCCCCGTCATTACCGTCAGTGTGGCCGAGCCCTGTACCGCACCCAAAGCCGCTGTGATCCTCGTGCATCCTACGCTCAGCGCGCTCGCCAGTCCTCCCGCATTGATCGTCGCCACGGAAACAACCGACGAACTCCAGGTCACCGAGGAAGTCAAATCCTCGCTGCTGCCGTCGCTGCGGATGCCTGTGGCATAGAACTGCGCCGACAATCCGGGCGCAAGCGTGCTGCCCGCCGGCGTGACCACGATGGAGAGCAGTCCCGGACCCACCGTCACCGTTGTCGAGCCGCACACGGCACCCGCGCACGCACTCACCGTTGCCGAGCCTTCCGCCGCGGCATAGGCAGCCCCAGGATTGCTGGCATCATCGCTGATGCTGACCACTGCGGGGTCGGAGGAACTCCAGGTCACCTCGGCAAGTTGTTCCGTGCTGCCGCCGCTGAACGTGCCGAGCGCTGTGAAGCGCACCGCGCTGCCCAGAGGAATTGTGGGGCTGTTCGGACTCACCCAGATGGACACCAGGTCCGGGGGTGTCAGTGTGTTCGGTTCGTACAGCTCTGCACTAGATAACGCACCGTTCGGGCTCCCCCCTCCTACAATCAGCACCATGCCGTTATTCAACAGCGTCGCCGTTGCCTCGTTGCGCGCGGCGTTCAGGCTGCCGGTGGGGGCGAAAGTCCCGGTAGCGGGATTGAACAGCTCCGCACTGGCTGTCCAACCCGTGGCGGCACCGGTTACCCCTCCCGCCACCAGCACCGACCCGTCGTTCAGCAGCGTCGCCACATGGAAATAGCGGGCGGTGTTCAGGCTGCCGGTCGCAGTGAAGGCTCCGGTGGAGGGATTGTACAACTCCGCCACGGCGGTGGCGCCGAAGGTGGCAGCGCCGGCCGCAATCAGCACCATGCCATTGTTTAGGAGCGTCGCCGTCTGCGCGTCGACCGCGGTGTTAAGACTGCCGGTGTAGGTAAAGGTCCCTGTTGCGACATTGTAGAGCTCCGCAGTGGCAGTTTCACCACCCGGCGTATAGCCGCCCGCCACCAGCACCAAGCCATTGCTGAGCAGCGTCGCCGTGTGGTTGGTACGCGAGGTGTTCAGGCTGCCGGTAGCGGTAAAGGTTTCCGTGAGAGGGTTATAAAGCTCGGCACTGGCTAAATAAGCGCCGTTAGCGCCAAAGCCGCCCGCCATCAGCACCAGGCCGTTGGCCAGCAGCGTCGCGGTGTATTGCCAGCGCGCGGCGTTCAGCCTGCCGGTGGTGTACGTGAAGGTCCCCGTGACGGGATTGTACAGTTCCGCGCTGGCTAAGGCACCGCAGGGATCGGTGGGACAGCCGCCCGCAATTAGCACCATGCCATTGTTCAGCAGCGTGGCGGTGTGAGACGCACGGGCGGCGTTCAGACTGCCGGTGGAGGTGAAGGTCCCGGTGGTCGGATTGTACAGCTCCGCATCAGTTAAGAAGGTATTATTGTCATTTCCGCCCGCAATTAACACCAAACCGTTGTTCAGCAGCGTCGCAGTGTGACCCCAGCGTGCGGTGTTCAGGCTGCCGCTCAAAACAAAGCCGGCAGTGTCGGTCAAGGTCGTCGAGCCGTTGATTGCACCCGAGGCGGCCGCAATCGTCGTTTGCCCTACGCCGAGGGCGCTGCCCAGACCCGCTGCGTTGATGGTGGCCACTCCCGGAGCCGATGACGTCCATGCCACCGTGCTAGTGAGATTCTGCGTGCTCCCGTCGCTGTAGCTTCCAGTCGCCGTGAATTGCTGCGTAGTCCCTGCGGTAATCGAAGGATTTGAGGGCGTCACGGCAATCGAAACCAGGGTCGGCGCTGTGACCGTCAGCGTGGTCGAGCCGCTAATAGCGCTGGTCGTCGGGCTGACGATCGGCGGAGCGCCCGTGGTCACACCTGTCGCCGGACCTCCCGGGAGTTGGGTGGGTGGGGCGGTCGCGGTCGCCATGGTGGCGATGATGATCGGGTTGCCCGCCGCGAGGCCGCTGGCGACGCCCGAAGCGTTAATGGTGGCTACGCCCGGCGCCGAGGAGCTCCAGGCGACCGACGCCGTCAGAGTCTGGGTGCTTCCGTTGCTGTAAGTCCCCGTGGCGGTAAATTGCAGGGTCTTCCCCGCGGCGATCGAAGCATTTACCGGGGTCACGGCAATGGAAATGAGTCCATTGGTGTTGCTGGCGCCGCCCGGGGCGACCACGCTGGGACCGCCGGAGACGCGGGAGGGAAGTTTAGGAGCGCCCGACCGGGCACCCGTCAAGTCTTTGGCGGGCCCGATAGGCGAAGATGTGGGTGCTCCGCTTTCGTCGTTGGGCAGAGCGAGGGCCGTCCGCGCGCTGGGCTTGCCTAACGCCACCGCGCCGGAATCCAATGTGCTTGGAGTATGGTCCGTCGGGGCCACACCTATTCCCCTCAGAGAGACGGTCGCCGCCGTGGTACGCGCGTCGTGCGTAACCGTGAGCGTGGCCGTCCGAATCCCCATCGCCGAGGGAGTAAACGTCACGGTAATGCGGCAATTCTCTCCCGGGCCAAGTGATCTCGGGCTAATAGGACAGTTTCCGCCCGCAAGGTAATCGGCCGGAGCGGTTCCGCCGCTGATGGCGATGCTGCCGATGCTCAGGGGTACGGCCTGGGTGTTCTTTAGCGTAGCGCTTATCGCCGCGCTCGACTGGTTTAGGACTTGGTTGCCGAAGGATAGCGTTGAAGGAGTCAGCGGGGTCTGGGCAAACGCCGGCGAGCCGGCGACGAAGAGAGAGACTAACAGGAAAGTTCCGCCCAAAAATAGCATTCTTACACACTTCGTGGGCCTTGAACTGGAGCTATGGGAAGAATGAAAAGGTAGAAAACAGGCAGATGTTTTCATGTTGGCAATCTCCTCTCAAATCAATTCGGGCCCGGTCGCACGCTTTGCAGGTGTGCGATTGCTTTTAAGATTCAGCCTCCAGTCAAGGCCAGAGGGCTCAAGTCAGCTGGGAACTCCGCCCTTGACATACCAGCTCATGCTGGCCTGGGATTCTCGAAAGCTCAGCGCCGGAAATTCCAGACCACCGGCCCGAGAGCGAGGTACGCATCCCTTGAAGCCTTCGAAGTCCTTTGGTATAGTCACGGTTGAGTAAACCCCTCAGGACTCGCGATTCTTGACGGCGCAGAATCTTGCCTGAAGGGAGACGGAAGTCCTTAGAGAAACCTTATATTTTTCTGAGAAAAAGCTGAATGCTGGTGATGACCCCCGGAGCCGACCGCGCTTACGAGTTTGGCCCGTTTCTGCTGAATGCAGCGGAGCGCGTATTGCTGTGTCATGGAGAGCGGGTCCCGCTAACCCCCAAGGTCTTCGAAACCCTTCTCATTCTTGTCGAAAATGCCGGCCATATTGTTCAGAAGGAAACGCTTTTCAAGCGTGTCTGGCCCGACACCATCGTTCAAGAAGACAGCCTTACCTTCAACATCAGCAATCTCCGGAAGACGTTGGGACATTATGGCGACGGGCAGGAATTCATTCACACCGAACCTAAGCTGGGATATCGCTTCGTCGCGCCGGTGAAAGTACAGGAGTCAGGAGCCAGGAGTCAGGAGTCAGGAGCTAGGACCCAGGTGTCCGGTGTGGGGTATCAGGTGTCAGGGGCTGCGCTCGGCCCAGTCGGAAGCGAAGGGCTGAGTGTGCGCCGCCGGGTGAAGTGGGTGGGGCTGGGATTGGCGCTGTTGATTGCGCTGGTGATCACGGTATGGGTCGCTACGCCGCGACCGGAACCGAGGATCCTGAAATACGATCAGATCACCACGGACGGTCGCGAGAAGGGCGGGGACTTAGCCACGGACGGAGCGCGCGTCTACTTGACCGAACAAATCTCCACGGGTTGGGTCATCGCGCAAGTCTCCACATCCGGGGGTGAGCCGGTTCCCATCGCCAGCACCCCCAAGGATTCCGCAATCACTGACATCAGTCCCGACCATCGCGACTTGCTGGTGGTTGAGGGCAAGGAGTTCGCACCAGGAGCGGTGGAAGTCATACCCTTGCTTGGCGGGGAGCCGCGGCGCTTGGGAAACCTGCGGGCGTATTCCGCCGCCTGGTCGCCGGATGGCGCGACTTTGGCTTACACCACCGATGGCGGCGTTTATCTGTGCGGCTCCGACGGGTCGAACTCGCGCCAAATCGTGTCCATCTCCGGCCAATTGATCTGGTTGCACTGGTCGCCGAGCGGCGAGAAGTTATGCTTCACCCGGTCTGAACCTTCTGGAGATTCACTCTGGGAAGTGGGCCGCGACGGAAAGGGGTTGATTTCCTTATACCCAGGATTACTATCCGGTCTCTTGGGAACCGATGCTTTTTGGACCCCCAACGGGAAATACCTGGTTTCCCGCTCATCATGTGGCGGCCACACCATGCCTTCCATGGTGCGCCTGTCTTCCAGGCCTTTCGCCAGCACTTCGGGGCAAGCTGCCTGCCTGGGGTTCGGACCGCTGGATCTCGCGGCTTTGGCCATCAGCCCGGATGGCAGCCGGCTATTCGCTTTTCAGAGTGCACCAGAGCACCCGCAGATGGAAGAGTACGAGGCCCGCGCTCGCGAGTTTAAGCCGTTCCTCCCCGCCGTTTCTGCTGAGTACGCAGACTTTTCAAGAGATGGACAACGCATTGCCTATGTCACCGGCGTAAAAGAAATCACCGGCGCGGAGAACCTGTGGATAAGCCCAATTGACGGCAGCCACAAAGTACAGATTACCAATCCCCCTCTTCTGGCCCAGTTGCCTCGCTGGTCTCCGGACGGGAGGTGGATTGCGTTTATGGGCAAGGATCCGGGGCAGGCGTGGAGGGTGCGGATTGTTTCCGTGGACGGTGGGTCCTATGCACCTGTGACACCCGTCAACAACGAGGAGGGAGCACCCACTTGGTCACCTGACAGCGACCAAGTGGCATTTGGAGGAATGACTCAACCCCCGGAAAAGACAACTGGCAGGCTCGTCATCCACATCCTTAATCTAAAAACCCACCAATTGTCGGACGTGCCAGGTTCGGAGGGTCTGTGGACGGCGCGCTGGTCACCGGACGGCCGGTATATTGCCGCATTGACGGAAGATTCCCGCACTTTGATGCTGTATGACTTTCACACCACGCGCTGGTCGAAGCTGGCTACCCTGGCCCAGATTCCGGATGTTGTGTGGTCCCGGCACAAAGAAGCCCTCTACTTCAACGGCGAACTCACCGCTGGAGACCGCGCCATCTTTCGGGTGAACATCCCTAGCGGCAAAGTGGAACGCCTCGGCAGCCTCAAAGGAAGGACCGCCCGGGATTGGCTTGGCCTCACCCCCGATGACTCGCCTCTGATCGCACGCTATGTCGGCGCGCAGGAAATCTACTCCCTGGCTGTGAATTGGCCCTGAGCGCGTAGGGCAAGCGCCGACGTCTTTCTCAACGTCCGCGGCTCTTTTCACTGGCCGTGCCCAAGGGCCGGGAACCTCCAGAACCGGTCCACGCGCTCCACTTGCTCCGCCTGAGGGCGTGCCGCCAAAAACATTTCAAAAATGAAGCCCTACCACCCCCGCTCCACTCGGTTGGAGGAATTGCCGGGCGTTCGCTACAGCGTGATCTCGGCTGAACCCCAAGTGACGGCCTGCCCACTTCGCAATGAGTGTTCGGCTGCCAGGGCGATGTGAATTGCATCGCGTCCACCCTCGCCGTCGGCAAAAGGCGAGGCGCCGGTTTCCAGAGACTTCAGAAATTCCCGGTGAACTCGATAGGTGGAAATCTCGTTGTCATTCGACATGGGGTCGGCGTGGCGGCGCTTCAAAAGATCATTCCAGACTTCCTCCTCACCGGCTTGGTAGTAGGGCACCGGGATGCTCTCGGATTTGCCACGGTAAGGGTTGAGGACGACGTACTGCGCATCCGGTTCGCGGCGGAAGGTCATCTCACCCTTCGAACCGTAGAAGCGCATCACCAGGCCGTCCTGAGCGGGCGCAAAAAGGGAGAAGCCGAAGTTGCAGCGGACCTGGTTGGCGAACTCGATCAGCACGCCGGCGTTGTCAATGGTCTCGCGGTCGCGATACACGTTGTTGCCGCCCTGGGCCTGGATGAGTTTCGGCGAAGCGTTCACCAGCCAATGAATGACGTCGAGTTCATGGATGCCGTCCTCCATCAGGGAGCATCCGGCCGTGTAGGTCAGGAATCTCCAGTTGGTATTGATCCCGGTTTGCGGATCGGTGTATCGCCAACTCCTGGGGTTCCAGTCACCGCGAAAGAGCGCGGCAAACACCAGCTCCAGATCGCCAATCGCGCCTTGGCGGAGCAAGTCGGCCATGCGGTGGAAGAGCAGGGAGTAGCGCATCTCGAATCCCACCGCCAGAATGCGCTGCTGCTTTTTCGCGGTCGCGATCACTTGCGTGGCGTCCGCAACGTGCGTGGCGATGGGCTTCTCGGTAAGGACATGCTTGCCCGCGCCCAACGCGGCGAGGGTTATGGGCGCGTGCAGGAAATTCGGCGCCACTACCACCACGGCGTCTAACTCCTGATGCGCGGAAAGCATTTCGCGGTAGTCGCTGTAGGCCGCCACCTGCTTGCCGTAAATCTTCAAACCCTGCTGCAAATTTTCCGGCGTGACATCCGAGAGCGCTACCACCTCAACTTCCGGGAAGTAGTCGCGAAGAATCGGCAGATGGGCATTGCGCGAACGCGTGCCGGATCCCACCACGCCGTACTTCCATCGGCGTGTGCTCACCGAACCGCGCGCGGGACTCGCCTGAGCAATCGCCAGGCCCGAAGCGCTCGCAACCGCGCCCTCCAGGAATTCGCGCCGCGTGAAAGTGTGCTCAGTTTTCATGCCCTCTCTCCTCTTTTTCGGAAACCTAAGATAGCAGATTTCACCACAGCCGAAATTGCGGAAGTACAGAATCTCCCAGACCTCATTGTGGATAACCCAAAAATCCCCGAGTTTCCCTACTAATAACCGAACGACCGGTTGATAACTTCTGTGTTTTATATAACTTACCGGCGTAGAATTCTCTTCCCATTTGTTTTCAGTAATTTATCAGGATAGACC
Organism: Terriglobia bacterium; assembly: GCA_049522495.1. GTDB lineage: Bacteria > Acidobacteriota > Terriglobia > UBA7540 > UBA7540 > Bog-366. The sequence continues at coordinate 11,438 of JBEKNU010000128.1, read as the reverse complement.
TTCGCTCTTAACGCTATATTTTGTGGGCATGCTCCCTGGGCGGAGCCGAAATCGGACAATTTGGCTGAATGGCACATAGGACAAATTTGCGCTGTTGCCTCCCCCTACGGCTCGCGGCCTGCCAGCCCACGAGCGTCCGCGCGCGCCGTGACGGCACACGACCAGCGCCTGTCGCCGCGACAAGCTTTTTGGGAGGGATCGACTCCGCCGAATTTCAGTCTTGTTTGGGGGCCGAAGAGGTGGGCTCGGTGCCAGCCGGCGGAGGCGACGGTTGATGAACCGGAGCACCCGGCCCGCCCGTGGAAACCAGACCCCTTCCGCTGAGGGCGACAGTTCGCGGACTGCCGGTAGCGCTGTCGGAGATGCTGAGGGTGCCGGTCCGCGTCCCAGCCGCTGCCGGCTTGAACGTCACCGAAATAGTGCAGTCAGCGCCCGGGCTCAGGGTGGTCGGGCAGGTGTTGGTCTGGGAGAAGTCCCCACTGGCGGTGATGCTGGAGATAGTCACCGCGACACTGCTGGTGTTGGTCAGGGTCACGGTCTGGGCGCGGCTGCCGATTCCTACGCTTTGAGCTGAGAAGGTGAGTGAAGAGGTCGCCAAGCGTATAACCGGCGCTGGGCCGGGCGTGGGCACGGGCACGGTGATCGGCGCAGTTACAATTGGCGCGGGAGGGAGCACCCGTATCGGCTGCCCCGGGACCGGCTGCGGTGGCCGAGGCGGAAGAAGCGGAGGATGCGGCCCTGAGGTGAAGACCAGACCGGTCCCGCTGAGTGCGACAGTGTGCGGACTGCCGGCAGCATTGTCGGAAATGCTGAGGGTGCCGGTACTCGTCCCCAGCGCTCTCGGCTTGAAAGTCACCGCGATTGCGCAGTTAGCGCCCGCGCTCACAATGCTCCCGCAGGTGTTGGTCTGGGAGAAGTCCCCGATGGCTGCGATGCTGGAGATAGTCAGCGAGGCGTTGCCCGTGTTGGTCAGGGTAATGGTCTGGGCGCTGCTGGCTCCCACGATTTCGGCCGGGAAGGTGAGTGAAGCGGGCGACAAGCTCACCACGGGTCCACCTGGAGTGACCGTCAGGGTTCCCGGCGAGTACGTGATGTTGTAATTCGCCGAGCTCTGTCCCGAGCAGGTGATGGGATACGTCGCTGCGGGACTGCTAGTTATGGCCGCAGTAGTACAAGTCAAGGTGCCGGTCAGACTGCTTGCTGTGTCGCCGTTGACAAAACCACTGTAGGTTGCGGTGAAGGTGGGATTGGGTGCGCCGTAGGGCCGCGTGGCGTTGTTGGCTGTGATCGTCAAGGGCACCGCCGTAACCGTCAGCGTCCCCGGCGAGTAAGTGAGGTTGTAATTGGTCGAGCTCTGTCCCGAGCAGGCGATGGGATACGTCCCTGCGGGACTGCTAGTTGTGGCCGTGGTAGTACAAGTCAAGGTGCCGGTCAGACTGCTTGCCGTGTCGCCGTTGACAAAGCCAATGTAGGTTGCCGTGAAGTTGGAATTGGCTGCGCCGTAGGCCCGCGTGGCGTTGTTGGCTGTGATCGTCAGCAACGCCGCACTTACCGTCACAGTCCCCGGTAAGTAGGTGATGGCGTAGTTGCTGTCCACCGCTCCCGAGCAGCTCGAGGGGTAAGAGCCCACCTGGCTCTGCTGGGTGGCGGTGGTGGAGCAGGTTGGCGGCGTGGTCAGGCTGGCCGGCGTGTCCCCGTTCACAAAACCGCTGTAGCTGGGCGTGATGGTGGGCACCGTCCCACCGTAGGTCATCACCGCACTGCCGGCCGTGATCACAAGGGGCGCCGTCCCGGTTCCGCTCAAAGTCACCGTCTGCGTGCTGCCCGCCACCGCATTATTGTTGTCTGTAACGGTGAGCGAGCCGGCGCGCGCGCCGGTCGCTGCGGGTGTGAATGTAATGGCAACAGTGCAAGCCGTGCTGGCGGCCAGTGGAGACGAGATCGAGCACGTTGTGCCCACTGCTTGAACGGCAAAGTCGCCCGTGGTGGCTATGCCGGAGAAATTCAGCGGGCCCGTGCCCGTGTTGCTTACTGTCACTGATTGCGCCGGACTCGTTGTCCCCACCACCTGATTGCTAAAAGTCAGAATCGAGGCCCCAAGCGTCGCGGTCGGCACCGCGGGATCAACCTCCAACGTTGCATTAGTGGAAGCGCCGTTATAACTCGCCGTGATCGCGACGAATGTTTGAGTCGGCACAGCGGACACGGTGGCGCTAAACGGGCCCGATAAAGAGTTGGCGGGAATTGAAACCGTGGATGGAACTTGAACGGCGGAATTGGTATTGGAAAGGCTGACGGTAACTCCTCCCGCAGAGGCCGCACTGCTGAGAGTAACGGTCCCTGTCGCAGTGTCAGGACCGACAACGGTTGCTGGACTAAAACTAAGAGACCGTACTACCACCGGAACCGGATTTACAATTAGGGTCACCGAAATTAGTTGAGGTGAATTGGAAGCGCCTGTGGCCGTGACAGTAATCGTGCCGTTATACGTTCCGGGGTCAAGGCCGGAGGGATTCGCTATGACCGTGAGGGCGGATGGAGCCGTCCCGGAACTCTGGTTGAGGACTGCCCAGGGCTGAGAGGAGGATGCTGACCACGCCAATGTGCCCCCGCCGGTATTAGAGATTGCAAGGGCGATCGGAGACGTGTTGGCTCCACCTTGGGTAGCAACAAACGAGAGATTAGAAGGCGCTACTCGGATGATGGGGCTGATCGACTGGAGCAAAATGGAAACGCCGCCGCTGGAAGCCCAGTTTGGCACGAGAATGTCAGGAGCCCCGTCAGCATTGATGTCGGCGACAGTAATAGAGGCAGGATTTGTGACCGGTATCGAAATGGGCGTCGAGGCGAATGCACCATCACCGTTACCGAGGAAAAGCAGGGCTTGGACGCTGGGCTGAAAGATTACAGATAAGAGGTCAAGCTTGCCGTCGCCATTGAAATCGTCAACCGCAAGGTAGTAGAAGTTCTGCCCAACTCCATTGGGCGGTAACAAAGTGAAGGTGCCATTGCCATTGTTACGGAGAATGACAATGCCGGAGCCGGTGCTTCCGAATGGACCCTGGTTTGCCACGGCGATGTCCGGATGCCCATCGCCGTCAAAATCGGCAACCGCTAGGGATCCGGCATAACCATTGGTCGAATATTCCTGCTGAGATCGGAAAGTACCGTCACCGTTGCCGAAAAGGACCGCCACAGCCTTATTATTAAAGTCGGGCAGAGCGATGTCTAACTTCCCATCGCCGTTGAAATCAGCTAGGGCCACGCTAAACGGCTGGTTTACGGACCCGACACTCGCAGCTGCGCCGAAGGTCCCGTCGCCATTCCCCAGGAGAACGTACGCCTGGGTCAGGTACGTGCCGGTCACGACTAAGTCCAATGATCCGTCGCCATTCAAATCGCCCAAAGCGAAAGCCGCATTGGTGCCCGGCGCACTTGGGAGAGTGATGTAAGGCATTGCTGTGAATGTCCCGTCGCCGTTGCCTAGCAGTATGCCTATTGCTCCGCCTTGGTTGAAAATGATATCTAGCTTGCCGTCACCGTTGAGGTCGGCGGCCGCTACCTGGTACGGGGTCATTGGCGTTGGGACAAATGAGACAATGCGTTCTGGTCCAAAAGTTCCATCGCCGTTGCCTAGGAAGATGGATAAACCGCTGCCATCAGATTTCCCTACGACCAGATCGAGCTTGCCGTCGCCGTTGAAGTCGCCTGTGGCAACCGTCATCGCCGAGCCGCTTATGGGCAGCGAGGAAGGGCCAAAAGCAGGCGAGGAAGTGGGATACGTCAGGTGTTCGGGAAGCGGATTCGATGACAAGACTTCCTGGCCTGGATTTGTGACCGTGACATAGGTAGATTCATTCGTTTGAATACTGGTCGGGGAGACGGTAGCCTGCACTTGGGAGCCGCTTACGAACGTTGTGGGCAGAGCGGTACCGTTCCATAGGACCTGAGCACCGGGAACAAATCCCACACCGCCAATCGTTAACGAGAAGGCGGCGCCTCCTGGTGTTTGACTGAGGGGCATCAGCGGAGATGTGAGGAAAGGCACCGGAGTTGAGGTCGGGGGAGAACCTGAAGGCTTCAATGTGAGCAGGGTGCTTTGTGAAACACCGTTAAGGGTTGCAGTAATCGCCGCCGTTGAAATCACAGAAACAGTGGATGTAGTCACCATGAAAGCTGCGCTAGTGTACCCAGGCGGTACAGTGACGACGAGCGGGACCTGGACGGCAGCACTATCGCTTGAAACCACAATGACTGCGTCCCCTGCCGGTGCTGTCCCCGTGAGCGTTACGCTTCCGTTGGAGTTTGCCCCTCCCGTGACCGTTGCGGGATTCAGCGTGAGTACGCTTGGCGCCAGGGGTGTTCCGGGCGGCGCGACGGTAAGAAGGACACTTTGTGACACGCCGCTATAGGAGGCGGTGATCGTGATGGGTGCAATGAAGCCAATCGGAGATGTGGTAATCGTGAAATTGGCGCTTGTGTTGCCCGGCTGTACCACGACTGTTTGGGGCACGTGGGCTACGGTATTAGCGGCGTTACTCGTCAGGTTCACCACTCCCTCAATCCCTTCGAGGGGAGGGGGGGCGGTGAGGGTGACTGTCCCTGTAACGGAAGAGCCGCTGCTCACCAGGATGGGATTAAGGCTCAAAGAGGCTAGGAATGGAAGCGGCGGGACGAGCGTGACGGTCGCGTTTTGGGAAGACCCACCGTAGCTTGCCGTCACTGTGACGTTGGTAATCGCTCTCACAGCTGATGTCTGGGCCGTGACGGGGGCGTACCAACCCCCAGCGGGAACAAAAACGGTGGACGGAACCTGAACAAGACCACTCGCGGAGTTAAGCGCCACATTAACTCCCCCAGTTGGTGCGAGCGCAGTCAGCGTCACTTGGCCAGATGCGGATGTACCACCGGTAACCGTAGACGGGCTGAAGTTAAGCGAATTCACCCCCAGAGGTGGCGCAGGTACGACAATTACGTTTTCAGTCACAGAGCTCGAGTTATAGCTCGCCGTAACGCCCACGCTTTCCTGCGAGGCAACCGGAGAAGTTGTTGCCGTCATGGAGGCACTGAGCGCACCCGCTGGAACCGTGAAAGGAGACGCAATTTGGAGGGCCGACGGAACCAAACTCACTAGTGAGACGGCAGCCCCACCAGCGGGTGCCGGTCCGCTGAGCCATACAGTCACCGAAACCGTGGTGCCGGCCTGGACAGTGGTAGGACTGAAGGTCACTGCGGTAACGGCAACAGGGAGAATGGTCACGGTGGCGCCGCATATCGTTCCGTTATAACTGCCCGTTATGGTCGCGCCGACCGTGCTGCCGGTAAAGGATGTGGTGATGGGGAAGTCTGCATTAGTGTAACCAGGCTGAACAGTGACCATTTGGGAAGTAGGCACCTGAACAAAGTGAGTGTTGTTGCTTATGATGGTTACGACTGCCCCACCAGCGGGAGCGGGGCCGGTAAGAGTGACGATGCCCACTGCAGAGGCACCCCCAACGATAGTGGAAGGGCTGATCGTGACCGCGCTCAGGACGGGCCCGCTAGGAGGAGTGAGTGTGAGCGTGGTATTGGCAGACGAGTTGATGTAACTCGCCGTGACCGTGATGGGTGTATTGAGGCTCACTGCGGAGGTTTGCACGGAGAAGGGCGCGCTGGTGGAGCCGGCTGGCACAGTGAGATTCGGGAACTGAAGGAGATTCGGAGAATTGCTACCAAATGTGATCTTAGCACCGCCCGCGGGTGCCGGACCGGTCAGGCTGACAGTGCCACTGGCAGCTCCCCCGCCGACCACGCTGGCGGGACCGAAGCTGACATTCGATATCACCACCGCCGAACCGGTCGGGATGACTGAAAGGACAGCATTTGCGGACGAATTGTTATAGGTTGCCGAGATGCTCACGTTGGTCAGACTCGACACGGTGAGGGCACTCGCCGTGAAGGTCGCCGTCGTGCCGCCGGAGGGAATCGTGACGGGGGGCGGGAGTTGGACGACATCTTGACTGGCAGCCGTCAGCGTGACGTAGGCCCCGCAAGAGGCCGCGGGGCTAGTGAGAGTGATTGTGCCAACCGTTGAGCTGCCGGAATTGACCGTGCTTGGATTGAATCCCAGGCCTGCAAGGCCGGCGGTAGACGGCTGTGGATTGACCAACAGGGTCGTGGCAGCTTGGGTAGCGTTGTAGCTGGCCGTGACGACGACTCCTGTTTGGGCGGGAACACATGAAGTGGAGGCGGTAAAGCCTCCAGTAACCGAGCCCGCAGGTATCGGGATGTTTTGAGGCAATCGAACTATGCCGGATGGCTGAGTTGTTAATACGACTGAGACGCCATTTGAAGGCGCAGGGGAGTTCAGTGTCACCGTTCCGTTCACCGAAGTCCCCGCGGCAACGGAATACGATGAGAACGTCACAGAGGATACAGTAAGGGCAGAGGTAGTCACGGTAACGGGGATGCGGTTTTCAGCGGGGTTCGCGCTCCCCTGCTCGGCTACGATCTTGGCGGCGTATGATCCCGGAGCCGAGTAAACGTGGCTGACGATTTTGGGGTTGTCCGTAATGCCATCAAATTTCGATCCTATGGTAGGGTCCGTGGGGTCGCCGCATACGGAGGTAACGTTGGCGACACTTGTGCCTGGATCAGTACAATTCCACCAAAACGTGTAGTTGAGGGTTCCTGTTGCAGTGCTTGTAACAGAGGCTGTAAGGGTTGTGGTGAGCGGCGCCGATCCCAGAGGGGGACTGGCGGACAGGCTGACGGAAAGTGTGCCATTCCAATTCGTAACCAGATTGTAGGCGTCCACTGAGCCCAAACCTGTTACCAAATCGTATCCCTGACCGGCACTGTATCCGAACTGGAAGGGCACACCAGAAGGACAAGCTGATGTGCCTTGCAGACACGGCACAATGTTATTCCCCGTCGTGATGTCATGGAAAATGAAATCGTCTCCGGTGGCCTGAGCGAGCTGGTAAAGCCTCGGGTTAATATCGCCTAAACCTGGCGGGCTCTGGGTATTATTGTGACCCAGGTACTGGTTCAGCAAAGCCACGATCCCCGCAAAGACTGGCGCCGCGGCAGAGGTACCTCCAACAGTCGCAAAACATGACCCAATGGTTGGTATAGCTGTCTCGCTACAGAAAATGTAGGGGTCATGGTTTGCCGATGCTGCCAAGGCAAGGTCGGGAACGCCTCGCCAGTCAAAGCCATTTAACGCGGGAAGAGTGCTCTGCCACGAGGGCTTGTGGAAAACTGTACTCAGCCCACCGCCGCTGGCGGCTAAGCCTGTAAAGCTATAGTCGTTCCAGCCAGTCTCTGGAATGTACTTGATCGCCGAACCGTCATCTGGCGCATTTGTAGAGTTCCAGTAAGTAGCACTGCCTTCGTCAAACTCGGTCCCACCCACACCGGTCACCCCCGGCAGACTTGCAGGGACTTGCACAGCCAAACCGGACAGCGCTTCGAAAGAATCATAGTCGCAACCTGCCGCACCGGAATCTCCGGAACCTGCCACCCAGGTCATGCCTTCCAGATTTGCCTTTCGGGCCTCAAGTTCTTCACTGGTGGCGAAAGCTTGACTCACTTGCTGCTCGCAAGCACCAAAGCTAAAACTGATGACGCTCGGATTGCCCAGTGAGGCGTTGTTGTCAATGACATAATTTGCGGAGTCAAAGGCACCTTTCGAATAGATATAATATATACTCGCATTTCGTGCCAGAGCACCCGCCCATTCCACGTCAAGGTCCCCTTCCTCTTCGTTTTTGTCCCCCGTGAGTCCAGGATCCAAACCAGTGGGTTGTTGCAGCCTCTGAGGAATGAATATTGGAAGGCCGAATGTATTCCGGAACTCGAGAATGTCAGCCAGATTTATGTCTGACTGCCCTACCACAACAATTGCTTGGCCCGTCCCATCCATACCTGCGCCGTAAAGTGCATTGACGTGATAGATGGTTGCGACATCATCAGGGGCAAGCTCGTGTTTTCCACTTCCCTCGGTATAGAGAGGCTTCGGTCGGAAGTCGTCAAGGCCTTGGATGTAACTCACCACGCCTGCAAGGGCGGCGGGAATCGAAGGCGCCGTCGCGTTCGCATAATGTTCTTCTCCATCGACTCTGTAACGGTGAATTTTGGTATGAAATGTCTTCTCGACTTGATCCGCCGTACCGCCGAACGCTACCCAATCCCGCCCATGCGCTACGTACTTGATTGTGAGGCCTTTTGCCTCCAGCCACGCCACGGTTCTGCTTACGTCGCTGTCACTCAGGCCAAAGCGGTCGGCATATTCCTCCACCGTCAGCCAGTTGTGGTAGTTCGGCGAAGACCTGTCCTGCAGTTCGGCGAGTAGCTTGTCCATTGCTACCCGCTGCTCAACCGAAGGCTTCAGTAACAGAGTGACATAATCCATCCCGAAAGAAGGGGCAACCTCTCCCTGATCATACTGCGCCTTAGCCTTCGGATGGACGTGACCCTTGAGTTGTACAGGCTTGGAGTCGTCGATTTCCTGGGTGATGCGGGGACGCGCCAAGGGAATTTCGGACAGGTCAGGCCCGGTCTGACCGAGTACAAGCAAAGGAAGGATCACTATGCAAGTCATCACTATAAATGGGCCGAAGACAATTTTGTTGGTGCCTCGGATCGATAGATCACTCATGACCTCACCTCCGACTCGGCCTTAACTAAACACCGATTACTGAGCATTTGGGATTCCACGGCAATTCCGGACAGACTATGTGAACTCCATGACTACCTGGTGGGAGCCTGCGGGTTTCCCCACCTCCGGCAGGCTCGCCGACGGAGGGATTCTCCCGGTCTGACGGTGGCTATGCAAGCGACAAGAGGCGACATGGAGGTCGTGGCGTCTAATGTCGTGGGGACGGAAAGGCAGGAGCTAGGAATCAGGAGTTAGGAGCTAGGAGTTAGAGGAAGCTCCGGGAATTCAGCGCTTAATAACCCAGCGCTTAAGAACCCAGTTGTATGTTGCGTGGTGATTTGCTACCCTCCCTCCCGTAAGTCTCTTGCCAATAACCAACGACGGGTTTCTACCGTGGATGACTCCAAGGGTACTACTGGGGCCCCCATCAATCACCAGGCGAATGAGCGCCTGGACTCTTGGAAGGAGATTGCCGACTACTTGCGCCGGAGTGTGCGTACGGTGCAGCGGTGGGAGAAGGAAGAGGCTTTGCCGATTCACCGGCACGCGCACGCGGATCGCGACTCCGTTTATGCTTTCAAGCCGGAACTCGATGCGTGGCTGTTAAGTACAGGGGCTGGGGGCTCGGGGCTAGGAACTGGAAAAATCAAGTCCGACGGAAAAGAGCCGGGACTAGGAGGTGGGGATACGGGACGCGGGGCACGGGAGTCGGGGCGTGGGGATCAGGTTCAAGGCAGACTCCGGAGCCCGGAGTCCGAATTCCGAAGCACAGAGTCAGGGGTCCAGAGTTCGGAGTCCGAATTCCGAAACTCGGAGTCCGGGGTCGGGAGTCCGGAGCACGAATTCCGAACCTCGGAGTCCGAGGTCCGAAGCACGACGGCGAAGGAGCAGCAAGCGAGAGCCCATGACCCAAGCGTGCTGAAGACCCAGCAAGCGGGTCTGGACAACCTAGTGGAAAGCCGCAGACCTTGGGGAGCAGGTCTGCGCTACGGGGTGGTGGTCTTTGCGCTGGTTATCGTCGTCGTGACGACGCACTATCTGGCAGGGCCGCCGCCTGTTCCACGCCTGATCGGCTACAAGCAGATTACTAACGATGGCCGGGAAAAGGAAAGCCTGGTAACCGACGGCGAAAGCCTCTACTTCACTGAGTGGCTACCTGCTGGCAAGGCCATCGTTAAAGTCCCCGTGTCCGGAGGCGAGCCCCAGATCCTCTCGGGCTCGTTCAAGTACCCTGAAGTCCTCGACCTTAATCTCCGCCGCCGCGAAATCCTGGTCATCGATCCCAAGACAACACCCGGCCTCCGGCCAGCTCTTTGGGGATTGCCGCTGTCCGGCGGGCAGCCCCGGCGGGTGGGTAATGTGTTTGCCGACACGGCGGCCTGGTCTCCCGATGGCAAGAGTATTGTTTACTCGGCAGGTCAGGATTTATACATTATGAAAAGCGATGGGAGTGAGATTCGCAGAATCGCCAGGATGCCGGGAATCTCCTCTTTCATTCGTTGGTCACCGGACGGCGGGCGTTTACGAATCACCGTGGGCGCCCCGGGAGTCCCCATTCTTAGGATCTGGGAATTGCGTTCGGACGGGTCGCACGCGGAAGAGCTGTTTGGGAATTGGGCGATTAAGGACAACTTGATGGGCAGGGCCTGGACCCCCGATGGCCGGTATTTCTTCTTCACCCGTGGCATCGAATTACCTGACCTTTGGGTTGCCCGTGATGGGGCTTTGGCCTTTTGGGAACGGGGCCGGGGTGAGCCCGCCCGGTTGACCAGCGGACCCTTGCTTTTCGGCGCGTGTGTGGCGAGTCTGGCTGGTAAGAGAGTGTTTTTCCTCGGTGGGGGGCGGCGAACCGAGATGTTGCGTTTCGACGACGCCTCCCAGAGCTTCGTGCCTTTCCTGGCCGGCATCTCTGCCGCCCACGCAGACTTTTCACGCGATGGCCAGTGGGTGGCCTATGCCGAAACGACGCGCGGGAGTTCCCTCTGGCGCCGGCGCCAGGATGGTAACCAAGCATTGCAACTTACCTTTCCGCCAATGTACGTGGAGCTGCCGCGCTGGTCGCCCGATGGCAAACAAATTGCCTTTTCGGGGCAAAGAAGCCCCGAGGGAGGCTGGCAGGTCTACGTGATCCCGGCCGATGGAGGTGAATACCAACCGGTGATGCCGTCCTCATACCTGGAGGGTGCGCCCACTTGGTCGCCGGACGGCAGCCAGTTGGCCTTCGGTGAATTGCACGGGGACGATGTGCGCGCCGCCGCCGGAATGACCATCCACGTGGTCAATCTGAGGACGCATAGGGCCACCACGCTTCCGGGTTCGACGGGCCTGTGCACAGCGCGATGGTCCCCCGATGGACAGCACATGGCCGCGCTTACCGCTGATCCTCGCACGCTGATGGTCTTCGACTTCCATCAGCAGCGATGGCAGAAGGTCGCTACCGCCGGCAGCATCAGCGATCTGAACTGGTCCCACGATAGTGTCTGGATCTATTTTGAGGATCGCATGCCTCCCAATGGTCCGGCAATCTTCCGAGTGCGCTTGCAGGACCGCCGGCGGGAGCTTGTCGCCAGCCTGAAAGGTGAACCACCCATCAGCTCCCCTTGGCTCGGCCTCACCCCCCAAGGGTCACTCCTGATTTCTAACTTGGCCAGCCGCACCGAGATTTATGCCCTGGATTGGGAAGCGCCTTAGACGATCGCCGGAACCCGGATTTCAGTTTTGTTTGGGGGCCGAAGAGGTGCGCTCCGCGCCAGCCGCCGGGGGCGACGGTTGATGAACCGGAGCACCCGGCCCGCCC
>JBEKNU010000127.1:0-20910 GCA_049522495.1 Terriglobia bacterium | reverse complement strand
GCAATCACACCCAAGCTGATGTAATCGCTAATGCGGCTCCCGGCAGGCAGCGTTGCGACGGTACGGGCCATTCTGGGGGACCTCCCGCCCCGGCCAGAATAGCACAAGAACTCTTAAGTGAATAGTATTGGGGCTAGCCATGGGGCTAGCCAAAACCCGTCGCACCCCGAACCCCAAGTCCCGAACTCCTGATCGCGAGTCGCGAATCCCGAATGGGTCAACTACGCCTGCACACCCTCGGGAGAAAATTCCAGCCGGCCGAGTTCTTCGGTGGAAAGCGTGGCGATCGCGCCCGGAGGCACGACCAACTCATCACCGGCAGGCGCCGGCAACTCCGTGTTTTCCTCGTAAGGACTCGCCCATTCCAGGAACCGGAACGGTTTGCCGCGCCAATTAATGCGCACGTGTTGTGGCGCGAGGGAGCGATTCAGCAGCACGAGCGTTCGCGCGCCGTTATTGGCCATGAAGGCGGTGGCCAGCAGGTCAGAGTTCGACGCCTGAGCTTCCACACGCACCATGCCGGCGCGAATTCTGCGGCTGTACGCGCCGAACACTCGCGCCTGGTAACTGGAGGTTACCGGCAGGAATCCGCGCGCGGGGTCGGGGACAAACAGCGAGCGCGTCCATCCGAAAGAGGGCTGCTCGACATTCAGCAGCAGCCAGCAATAAACGAGGGCGCAGGCATTCGCGAGCGTCAGGTTCTTGTGATAGAGTTGCCCCATGCCCAGCGCCAGCCGATAGCTCCGGTCCTGGAATTCCGGGCTATTGATGCACATCTCCGTCGACAGGAAAGGTTTGGTTCCTACGGCCTCGCGCCATTGGGCCAGCAGCGGATCGTATTGGTCGGGGTCATGCAAGTACTTTTGATAGTCGTAGAGGTGCGTGGCGACGTAGTCGATGTCGTTCCACGCCGCACTCGATTGCCGGAAGGCCCGCGCGCATCCGATCCCGCTGGCCAGGATGCCATCGTCACGCATGTGAATCTTGACGCTGGAAAAGCCCGCCTTGTCCAGCTCGGCGCGCAGGCGCAGGGTCATTTGATGCCAGATTTCCGGCGGCTGCGGCAGCTCGTTCTGAATGCCGACGATATCGGGCGGCGCCCCCACGCGCTCGCGCGAAACCTGGCAATAGCGGACCATCGCCCGCGCATAGGGCTCGGGATTGGGCACGCCCTCATGCGTCTTTCCCTGCGCATCGATCCAGTTTTGCAGGGCCCACGGAGGCAGCGCCCAAAATTCAAAGAGCACCATGCCCCCCATGCGCCGGATGTTGCGCAGGTAAGTGAAGTCGCTCACCTCGCCGTTGGGGAAGTTGTCACTGTAATAGTGCGGCATCGCGTCGGGCAGGTGGTCCCAGTTGTCCATCGCCGCGTTCAGGCGCGCGCCAACAGGGAACTCGCGTTGCAGCAACAGATTGTATTCCGCCAGCAGCTTCCACCAGCGGCGCTTGCCCTCGGCGCTCAACTGCACGTAAGCCGTGGGCGTGGTGATTCCACCGAAGCCCAGCATGGTCTGGTGGGTCTGCGCGGGATTGACGTCGACGCTCGTGCCGGTGGTTTCGGGCGCCAGGAAGTATCCGGCAGCGACGCCCTCACTGCCCTCCCAAGCGAGTTGGTGCCGCCGGACGTCCAGAAAACAGCTTTGGCGAATGGCTTCCTTGCCGTTCAAATGCACCGACAAGTTGAGCTGCGAATCGAGGCGTACGGTGATGGCGCGGAGATTTCCCTGAAAGGTGGCGGTCGACTCCGCCGTAATCCTCTCGGGATGGCGCTGGGGTTTTTCCAGATCGCCGAGGCCAGAAGAATCGTAGTAGCGCTGCGAGACGTGAATCCCTTTGTCCGACGCGGCGATGGTGAAACCGCCGAACTCGCCGGTGAAGATCCATTCCAGCGCGCCCTGCTTGAATTCCAGTTGCTCGATCACGAGCGTACGCTCGAATGTGGCGGGCAGAAGTTCCTGGAAATATCGCCGCGGGAGCCCCGGAACTCGCCAATGCCCGCCCTGGAGATTTTCGGGCGAGGCGTCAAACCGGAAGCGTTCGGCCGGAGTGGTTGCGGGCGGGGACCACACGGGAAGCGCACCCACGTCCTTCGCAGCAACAGGCTCCGCGGCGGTGGGATGTGCCTGCCCGCCGCTTTCAGGACTCGTGCCCGGCATGGAAGTGGATGCGGGGTCGGGAAGCAGGTGCTCCGCGCCTTGCGCCACACCCGGCAGAAGCGCCGAGCCGCCCAAGGTTCCCATAAATCGGCGTCGGGAAATCATGGTTATCTTCCTTTCGGATATTCTCCACGGTCCGGCAAGGTTAGTGCGCGCTTGGCAGTACCCCTATACACCTTCGCACATAACATGGCAAGGGCGGAACGGGACCTTGCCCTTCTTCCAGGTGGGCACAAGGTGCGAAGGGGTTCCGCGCCGGCAAGGGAAGGCTCGCAGGGCCCTAGCCATGGAGTTAAAGGCGGCCTGCTTGTTCCGGCGTGGGAGGATCACCTGGCACTCAGGAGTCGAGGAAAGCACCTCCCATGGCAGCGAGCTTGCATTAGTAGGGGTGAGGCTTGGCTTGTATAGGTCAAATAAGGGAAAAAGTCGCATTTTGGCCCAGTGGCCTCACCGATTTTACGAGTTTTGCCGCTATTGTCGCCGGAGGGGTTTATGGAAATTCTGAAGAAGCTGCGCGCCCGCGCCCGGATTTTTCCCCAGCACATCGTCCTTTTTGAGGGCGAAGAAGACCGCACGCTGGAAGCCGCTCGCCTGATCGAAGCGGAAAAAATAGCCCATCTAACTATGCTGGGTGACGTCCGCAAGATCACTTCCCGTCTGCAAGCGCTGGGGATCAGGCTCGAAACCTCCGAGCTTCTCGACCCCGCCTCCAGCCCCAAGCTGGAGGAATATGCCGACCTGCTTTACCAGCGCCGTCGGGCCAAGGGCATGACGGAAGAGCAGGCGCTGAAAGCCGCCCGGCAGCCGCGCATTTACGCGGCGCTGATGGTATCCGCTGGCGATGCCGATGGCTCCGTGGGCGGCGCGCTGAATACCACGGCGGAAACGGTGCGCGCTGCGCTGTGGGGAATCGGTGTGGCGCCGGGCGTCTCACTGGTATCGAGCTTCTTCCTGATGATCTCCCCGCGCCAGAACCTGGGCGCCGAAGGCGCCACATTGTTTGCGGACTGCGCGGTGGTGCCGCAGCCTACGCCCTCGCAGTTGGCGGATATTGCCATCGCTACAGCCGCCAACGCGCGCGCTTTGCTGGAAATCGAGCCGCGAGTGGCCCTGCTCTCCTTTTCCACGCGTGGCAGCGCCGAGCACGCCATGATTGACGCCGTGCGGGAGGCCCTCGAGTTCGTCAAGCAGCGCGCCCCCGACCTCGCTGTGGATGGCGAACTGCAACTTGACGCCGCCCTGATTCCCGACATCGGCTCGCGCAAGGCGCCCGGTTCGACGGTAGCGGGGCGCGCCAATGTGCTGATTTTCCCTGACCTCAACGCCGGCAACATCGGTTACAAGCTGGCCGAGCGCTTCGGCGGATGCGAAGCCGTTGGGCCGGTCCTCCAAGGATTGGCCAAGCCCGCCAACGACCTCTCGCGCGGCTGCAAGGCGGAAGACATCGCGCAGGTCGCGGTGATCACCTCGATCCAGGCTCAGAGCCTGAAGCGTGGCCAGCAGGCCGCATAAGGGAAAAACCGGGCCCCTTCGATAACCCTCCAGAGCGACATGAATGTGCGCGCATTCGGGTGTAGCGGCGGTCTCCGCCCGCCGTTCGGCGCGCGGAGAGCGTCGCCACAATTCATGTCGCCCGGTCTAATTCCCTGCTCGATAACTCTACGCGCGGCGATACACAATGTTGCCCGCAACAATGGTGGCCGTAACTGCCCCGCGGAAGGTGCGGCCGTCGAAGGGAGTATTGCGGCTCTTCGAGCGCCCTTCGGCCGCGTGGTAAGTCCATGCCAGATCCGGATCGAAGATAGTGAGGTCGGCCGCTCCGCCGATCTGCAATCGGCCGAGCGGCTGGTTGATGATGCGCGCGGGGTTGGCGCTCAGCAATGAAATCATGTGCCACAGTGAGATCAACCCCGTATGGACGAGTTCGGTGAGCGCCAGGCCCAGAGCCGTCTCCAGCCCGATGATGCCGAAGGGCGCGCCGGCGTTGAGCGGCTTTGCCTTCAAGTCTGCCGCATGGGGAGCATGGTCCGTGGCGATGGCATCCACGGTGCCGTCGGCAATGCCGGCGCGAAGCGCCTCCACATCCGCGGCGCCGCGCAAGGGAGGATTCATCTTGGCGTTGGCGCCGTGCGCCAGCACCGCTTCGTCCGTGAGCGTGAAGTGGTGAGGTGTGACTTCGCAGGTCACCCGCACGCCGCGGCGTTTGGCTTGCCGCACCATATCGAGAGCGACCGCGGTGGAAAGATGCGCGATGTGCAAATGCCCTCCCGTGGCTTCTGCCATCACCAGGTCGCGCGCCACGCACACATCCTCAGAGGAGTTGGGAATCCCCCGCACCCCGAGCTTTACGGCCACCGGCCCTTCGTTGATCACACCGCTCGAGCTCAGGCTGGGGTCTTCGCAGTGGTCGCTGATGGGCGCGCCCAGGTCGCGGCTGCGCTCCAGCGCGCGCCGCAGAAGGCCCGCGGTTTTCACTGGACGCCCGTCGTCGGAAAAGGCCACCGCGCCCGCCGCCACTAGCGCCGCAAGGTCGGTAAGCGACTCTCCCTGACTCGCCATGGACACAGCCGCCACCGGGAACACCCGCGCCAGACCCAGGCGGCGCGCTTTTTCGATTTGCGCCGCCACCAACTCGGGCTGGTCGATGATGGGCTTGGTGTTGGGCATGGTCGCGACGGCCGTAAAGCCTCCGGCCACCGCCGCGGCCAAGCCGCTTGCGAACGTTTCCGAAGCCTCGCCTCCCGGCTCCCGCAAATGCACGTGGATATCAACAAAACCGGGCGCCACCGCATTCCCACGCGCGTCCAGCGTTTCATCCGCTCCGCCCGTCAGGTTCGGGGCGATCTCGCGAATCACGCCGTCTTCAATCCGGACGTCCAATGCCCCGTCGAGATTGTCTTCCGGCGACAGAACGCGGCCACCCTTGATCAGTATGGAAGGCATGAGGTCCTCAATGATATAGGCATTTCGGCAAGCCGGAAGTATAGCACCGGACTCGGGACACGGGGCTGGGGCCATTCGATCATTGAGTCATCGGGTCATTGAGCCATCGGATCATCGAGCAATCGGATCATCGGGTCATTTTCGACTTTCTAGTTTTGAATTTTCCAATTTTCGAATTTCACGTTACGATCTCTGGTTTTCCCGCTAGCCACTACCCACTAACCGCTGCCCCACAGGTCGCCGCAAATCTGCGCCAGTAACACCTCGCGAGTGCGCTGTTCAGGCAAAATTGTCCACCAAAACCCGCAGATCCCTGGAAGATGTATGCCAGATCGACGTAAATGCCCGAATCTTAAACAAAAATGTCCGAATCTTTCCCAGGCATTTTGTCCGAGATTTGTTTGTTTTCATATACATTCCGGCTTCGTTCGTATTTTTTTAACATCTCTTTTTTGCCGAACATCCCCCGAATCTCCCCGAAGTCATTGATAAGGCGCCACAACCGCCATTGGTCCGGCCGCTTCCCGAGCGAGAAACATACATGCCACCCTAGCACCTGACCCCTGGAACCTGACACCTGACACCTCTTCTCACGTGCGCGAATTCGCCATACGCGGCTCTCCATGAACGTAGGCTAGCACGTTGATGGCCATCGGGCGTGCGGCTCGCCCCCAGAGCCGGTTTATGGCAGGAATATTTGCAGATTGGCGCCGGAATTTCTTACCGGTAGGAATGCGTGTTGGGGAGCGGTCAGTTTCCCGGCCTGCCACCGGGGGTCATTCGTGAACCGCCACGCCGGGAAGTCGAAAGAGACCGCCACCACCAGGACACAGAGTCACCAGCGGGAGGCGTGGACCTGTCTTCCAACTCCGCGTCTCCTGCCATCAAGGGAGGTTATCCATGCTCCCGCCCTGGTGTTGTGGCCAAGCGCTGCCGCCATTTAATGATGGCACTCCTGGCGGCCTTTCCTGACACTGCGGAGAAGGCCAAGTCTCCCGAAGCCGCGCAAGTCCGCGATTTTTCTGTGATTTAGAGCTTCCGTCGTTTGGCAATTTGATTGCGTATTCTTCGATTTAACGGGTCACCACGCTCAATCGTACTCTGATTGACCGTGGGCCTTTACCGTAAGGAGCGACAAATGGACTGGAAATTCGTAAGAAAGATTCTTTCCTTCTTTCTCGCATGGCTGATGGTCTACCCCTCCGGGCCTCCATGGGGCTTCGCGAAAGATGACGCGGCCAAGGACGCCCAACGGGTCAGCGACGTTAAGGAGGCCGTCATCAAACTCGGGGCGGGGAAGGATGCCCGCGTCATGCTGGTCCTTCGTAATGGCAAGAGAGTGGGTGGGTATGTCCAACAGGCTCAAGAGAATGATTTTTCAGTTCACGCCTTATGTAGTGACAATGACACTCCCGTGCCCTTCGCGCAAGTCCGCAGCCTGTCCGGCCTTAACATAGCAACGGGAACGAAGGTTTCAGCGGGGAAGGGAGTGAGCGCGAAGGCAGCCGCGGGGCTAGCTGTCGACGACCCTTGCCGGACGACGATTATCCAGGAAAAGCGGTTGCCTCCGAGGCACCACAACCTAATTACGGTCATTGTTGTCACCTGTCTTTTTGCCGCAATCTTCATACCGTTATGGGTTGCTGCTTCTGAGCACAAGGATTAACGGCGTCATGAAAGAAGAGGAGAAAGTGAAGCGATCCATGAGCATTTCATGAACCCGACGTTTTGTCAGAGCACTATTTATGGATTTGCCGTTTACTCTTTTGTGGATTTAAACTCGGTGTATTTATTCAGATTCTTTCCTCAGGGGAGGTTGCTCATGCCCCGACGCTTCAGGAGCTTCCACCAGCGGCAACCCGCGACAAGGCGCATCGTACTTGCCTGCGGCTGCATTGGCCTTTCATTTCTTGCCATCGTAGGGTTTGGTGTTCTTCTGGGGCCATACGTCGCAGGAAATGCTCTCCCTAACCATCAGGCTTCTGCCGCGCCCACGAAAATTCAGCCCAAGCTGGTCGGGAGCTTTGGCAAGCTGCCTCTCAGTTTTGAGGCCAATCAGGGTCAAACCGGCGGCCGGGTACGATTCCTGGCGCGCGGCGGCGGCTACACGATTTTTCTCACCGAGGACGAGGCCGTTTTGACATTAGAAAGTCCAAGTCAAAAGGCAAAAAGTCAAAGGGTAAAAGTAGAAGAACCGGGCGACGAAATTCGAAACTTGAAACTCGAAACTGGGAATTCGAAGCTTGCCACTCGTCACTCGTCACTGGCTGCTGCCGCCCTGGCCGGCCAACGGACAAAGGACCATGGACCACGGACGATGGACAGCGTTCTTCGCATGAAACTCGTGGGCGCAAATGCCAGCGCCGCAGTGACCGGCGCGGACGAACTCCCCGGCAAGAGCAACTACTTTATTGGCAACGATCCCAAGAAGTGGCGCACCAATGTGTCCAACTATTCAAAAGTGAAATACCAGAACGTCTATCCGGGCGTGGACCTGGTCTATTACGGCAACCAGCGTCAGCTTGAATATGATTTTGTCGTTGCTCCTGGGGCGAACCCGAGCGCCATCGCGCTGGACGTAGGGGCGGGCCTTGTGCCCACCCAAGGTCGACCACAAGGGTCGCCCCTACGTATCGCCGATAATGGTGACCTCGTGGTCGAAACCGACGGCGGCGAGGTGCGTTTCCACAAACCGTTGGTTTACCAACCCGCGATCAATAGTCGGCAGAGGATAATGGACTACGGACAACGGACACCCGTTGAAGGCCATTTCGTCTTGCAAGCTAACAATCAGGTTGGATTCAAAGTCGCTCCCTATGACCACACCAGACCACTCATCATCGACCCCGTGCTGGTCTATTCCACCTACCTGGGAGGAAGCATTGCGGATCAAGGCAACAGCATCGCCGTCGACTCCTTCGGGTACGTCTACGTGACCGGGTGGACTGAATCAGCCGACTTCCCGACCGTCAACCCGCTCCAGGCAACAAATCACGCCTACCCCAATTCCAACGTGTTTGTTTCGAAAATCAATCCCACCGGCTCGGCTCTAGTCTACTCCACCTTCCTGGGTGGCACTGGGTTTTCTGAGGGCGGTGTCAATTCAGGTGACATTGGCTATGGCATCGCCGTCGACCCCTCCGGCAACGCTTACGTCACGGGAATGACTACCTCGCTCGACTTCCCCACCTTTAACGCCTTTCAAGGGCAGGCGGCCAGCGGCGAGGACGCGTTTGTGGCGAAGTTGAATACCACGGGCTCGGCCCTGGTTTACTCTACGTATCTGGGGGGTAGTTCTTATGACCGTGCATGGGGTATTGCCGCAGACTCCTCAGGTAACGCCTACGTCATTGGAGAAACTTCCTCAAACGACTTCCCTACGGTTAACGCGCTTCAGGCGACGAACCACACCTACCTCCTCGACTACACCGTGTTTGTGACGAAGTTCAATCCTGCCGGATCGGCCCTGGTCTACTCCACCTACCTGGGTGGCAGCAATGAGGACGAGGGCTACGCCATTGCCGTCGATTCCTCCGGCAACGCCTACGTGACGGGGGAGACCTTCTCAACCGACTTCCCCACTGTGAACCCGTTCCAAGCCACCTGTGGTAGCTGCAAAGGACACGATAGCAACGCGTTTGTGGCGAAGTTGAATGCCGCGGGGTCAGCCCTAGTCTACTCCACCTACTTGGGCGGCAGTGGGGCTGACGCGGCACAGGGCATCGTTGTCGACTCCTCTGGTAACGCCTATGTGGCGGGGGCGACAAGTTCGACCAACTTCCCGACTGTCAACCCGTTCCAGGCGACAAAGCACGCCAGCGAATACAGCAACGCGTTTGTGACGAAGTTGAATGCCGCCGGCTCGGCCCTGGTCTACTCCACCTACCTGGGCGGCAGTGATTCCGACGGAGCTAACGGCATCGCCGTCGATTCCTTCGGCAACACCTACGTGGTGGGCTCCACTAACTCGACGGACTTTCCCACCGTTAACCCGGTGCAGGGGGATTTCGGGGGCGGCATTGATGCGTTCGTGGCGGAGGTGAATGCCGCGGGCTCGGCCCTGGTTTATTCCACCTACCTCGGGGGTAATAGTTTGGACTTTGGCCAAGGCATTGGTGTCGGTTCCTCCGGCAACGCCTATGTGACGGGGACGACTGCCTCGGGCAATTTTCCCACCGTCAACCCGCTACAGGCGACTGTCCACTCCGTATCCGCCGGCAACGCGTTTATCACGAAGATCTCAGCGACTGGCGCGGCACCCTCCGTAAGTTGCTCCCCGACCAGTCTTACGTTCGGGGCGCAGAACGTTGGCACCACCAGCGCGGCGCAGACGGCGACCGTCACCAACACCGGCACGGCTAACCTCACCCTCTCCACGGTCACCGTGGGCGGTACGAATGCCAGCGACTTTGCGACGAGCGCCGACACCTGCACGGGGGCCACGGTCACGCCTAACGGCACTTGCACGGTCAGCGTGACCTTTACGCCCTCCGCAACGGGGGACCGCAGCGCCTCATTGATTCTCACAGACAACGCCTCCGGCAGCCCTCAGTCGCTCAGCTTGACGGGGACGGGTGGCACGGCGCCTCCGGTGGCCGGCGTTTCGCCCTCCAGCCTGACGTTCAGCTATGAGGGCGTGGGGACCACGAGCGCGTCGCAGTCAATCACCCTGAGCAATACGGGCAGTGCCGCGCTCACCATCACCAGCATCGCCACCAGCGCCAACTTCAGCCAGACCAACAACTGCGTGGGCAGTGTTGCGGGCGGCGGCTCCTGCTCGCTCAATGTGACTTTTTCGCCCACGGCCACGGGCCCGTTCAACGGGACACTGACCATCACCGACAACAGCAATGGGGTGGCGAATAGCACGCAAGGTGTCGCACTCAGCGGGACGGGCCAGGATTTCACTCTGGGGGTAGCCGCCGGTTCTTCCACCTCGGCCACGGTCGCGCCCGGGCAGACCGCAACCTACACTTTAAGTGTGGTGCCGGGTCAAGGGGGATTCGGCCAAAGCGTGAGTTTCACGCATTATGTATGTCAGGTGCCGATGGGGGCGAACTGCGCGTTTTCGCCGAACCCGGTAACACCGGGGACTTCCGTAACCAATGTGACGCTCACGGTAACTACAACTGCCCCTTCAGTGGCTCAGCCACGCTCTCGACTCCTTCCCCTGGCCCCTACTCTAGCGCCGGGCCAAAGAGTATTGTTGATGCTCGCCTTGATTCTTGCGGCGATGGCATGGGCCTTCGGGCGCCGGAACCAACCCGGCGCGAGCCGGTGGCAGCCCACCCTCGTTCCGCTCGCCGCGGGATTGTTGCTCACTTTGGCGCTGGCAGGATGCGGTGGAGGAGGCGGTAGTACTCCGCCATCCAACACCGGAACACCTCCCGGAACCTACCCGTTTACAGTAACGGGCACCGCGGGCTCGGGAGCATCCACCCTAAGCCATAGTATGACGCTCACGCTGATCGTGAGTTAATGAGGAGTTATTCTATCGAACGGAGATCAGGCGAAGCCTCAAGCCGTGCTTCCATTAGCTGCCTCGTGTTTATCGACCAAAACGCAGAGCTAATCCGAAGTTCTGGGTGGGCGACGCGCTCGAAAATTAGGTTAAGTCGGCACTTCGCCGGATTTGGAACGATAAACGCCCTTCTACGATAGTGGGGAGATTCAAGATCGCCTTGGTCACTTGGATGCCGACAAACAGCGCATGTGGTCTGGGGGGCCATCGCGGAGGGTCCGGTTTGGGGCACGTGCCCATCTGAAATGTAGAAACTCCGGGCGGGAGCGGCGCACCCGCGACGGCGGGCGGTACGCCGAATTATCGGGGCAGGCTGCCCACTTTACGACACCTTTTAGGTTGCGGTCCCGGTTCCGATTTTGGACGTTCCGAGTGCAGCCCCGGTGTGTTCGTATCGTTCGGGGTTATGCGGGCGCCACCAGGGGGAACAGCGGCAGCAGGCAGTCCTTCACCGGTTGGTAGGTTTTGCGGTGCTCGGAGCAGGGACCATAGCGGGCGAGCGCGGTCAGGTGATCGCGTGTGCCGTAACCTTTGTTCCTGGCGAGGCCATACTGCGGAAACACGCCGTCGAGTTTGGTCAGGTGCTCGTCTCGCGCCACTTTGGCCAGAATCGACGCGGCGGCAATGGAAACCGAACGCGCGTCGCCGTGAATGATGGCGCGGTGGGGAATACAAAAATCCTCGCCACCTTCGCGCAGCGGCATGGCGTCGGTGAGGATGAAATCGGGCGCGGGACTGAGAGCCTTGAGCGCCCGCAGCATGCCCCGCCGCGAAGCTTCGTAAACATTCAGCGCGTCCACTTCTTCGGCCGTGATCGCCACCACCTGCCACGCCAGAGCTTTCGCGCGGATTTCTTCCGCCAGCCACTCGCGCTTTTGTGCCGTGAGCTTTTTGGAATCGTCGATGCCGGGGATCGATTTCGCGGGGTCGAGGATGACCGCGGCGGCATAAAGCGGTCCCAGCAGCGCTCCGCGCCCGGCTTCATCGCAACCGGCGACGAACCGGCGCCCCTGGCGCAAGGCCAGCGATTCAAGCTGACGCGTGCATCGGAGCTCGGCGGGGTCGCAGGGGCGCGGCATGTTGATCGCAGTTATTCTTGTCCGCGCGCGGGTGCGAACGCAAGCGGGAATTAGGGGCGCGGTGCGCAAAGGGAAACGCTGCATCGCGCCTATCTTTTTTGCAAAGCCTCTTCAATGCGGCGCAGCATCATGACGTCTTCCTGGTTATAGGCGAGCACTTCATTCTTCAGGCGCTCGTCCCGGGTGGTTTCGTATTTCTTCCACGTTTCGTCGGCCCATTTGCCATCTTTGCCCGGAAGCTTTCGCTTGAGCCCCAGGTTCTGCTCCACCACTTTCTGCCCGCCCCAGAGGCCTTTCCGCCAGCATTCCGGACACAGGTCCACGTGCGCGAACTCCTGGTCGAGCACGACTCCCAGTTGAGCGGCAATCACCGGGAAGTCAAACCCCACATAACCCTTCACCTTGTCGGGAATCGACCGCCCGTTGTACGTCACCAGCCGTTCCACGCCTTTGAGGAGCAACATTAAATTAGGCCGCGTCACATCCTTCCCCAAGAGTTGGATGAAAGCGTCGCCCTCCCCGTCCATAACTCTTACGCCGATTACCGTAATGCGGTGATGCTTGTAGTCCTTGAACAGCCGCTGATCGGTGAATGTCCCGTCGTAGCTGGTTTCAATATCGAGGTAGGCGGTTTTCATGGTTCCCCTTCTTGGGATCGGGTTTCAATGCTGAGCGACGTAAATTGTGGCGGCGCTCTCTGAGCGCCGGACGGCGGTCGGAGACCGCCGCTACAACCGAATGCGCATACTTTTACGCCGCTCTGCAAGAAAAGGTGCCGCTGCAGCGCCAGCTATTCCCGCCCCAGGAACTCACGGCGCTTGCGGGGTTTCGGCTGCTTACCCGCCTCCACAGAGCGCGCCAATTGTACCGCATCAAATCCGAATTTCTCCCGAACCTTGTCAGCCGCCTGAAGCACCTTATCCAGCTTTTCGTGTTGTGCCGCGTCGATCAGGTTGCGCTGGAACACACCGCGCTCCAGATTTGACGTGCGCACCCCCACCAACCGAATCTTCTGTTTGCCGTTCCAGGCGTTTTCGAGTAGCCGCAGCACGTTCGAGAAAATGACGGAGTCGAGGTTGGTGGGTTCGTCGAGCGTCGCATCCCGCGTCAGGGTCTTGAAAGGGGCAAAGCGCAACTTCAGCCCAACCGTGCGGGCAAACAGGCCGTGATCGCGCAGGCGCCGCCCCACGAGTTGCGCCAAATACGAGAGCGTCCTCTCAACTTCTTCCGGGTTGTCGATGTCCGTGTCGAAAGTAGTCTCATGGCTGATCGACTTGGGCTCTTCTTCGTACTGGTAGGCTTCAATATCCAGACCGCAGGATTTGGTGTAGAGCCACTCGCCGAATTTCCCGAACCGCTCCCGCAGCTTTTCCCGCCCCATCTGTTGCAGGTCGCCGATGGTCACGATGCCCAGCGAGCGCAACTCCGGCTCCGTCACTTTTCCGATGCCCGGCATGCGACGAATGGGCAACGGCGCCAGGAACCTCGCCTCGCAACCCGGCAGAACGTAAAGGAGCCCGTGGGGTTTTGCCTGGTCGGAAGCGATTTTGGAAACGAGATGGGAAGTCGAGAGGCCAATCGAGCAATTCAGGTCCGTCCGCTCCTTGATGGTGCGCATCAACCGGTCGGCGCCGCGAAACGCCGAACCGTGCAGCCGCTCGCAACCAGTGAAATCAAGGTAAGCTTCATCGATGGAAACCATCTCCACCACGGGCGTGAATTCTTCGAAGATGCGGTGGATTTTGCGTGAATACTCGCCGTACTTGCTATGCTGGCCGCGCAGGAAAATCGCGTGCGGGCAGAGCTTCTTCGCCGTGCCAATTGGCATGGCCGAGTGCACGCCGAACCTGCGTGCCTCATAGCTCGCCGCCGCCACCACACCCCGCCCGTCCGGGTCAGCGCCGACAATCACAGCCTTCCCCTTGAGCGAGGGATCCTCAAGCTCCTCGACGGAAACAAAAAACGCGTCCATGTCAACGTGAAGAATCTGGCGGAGCATGGCAGACACAAGGTTAAAGGATAAAGGCTAAAGGATGTGGCGCGAAGTGATGAGGCGATGTTGTTTTTATCCTTTAACGTTTACCCTTCAGCCTTCCAAACGCTTCCTTGCACTCACCACTCTGGGAATTCCCGCTAAGTCCGGCGTCACCTGGATTTCGTCCCATTCCTCGCCTAGCAGCGCCAGCACGCGGTCGCGCATGTTGTAACCGATTTCCACCACCACGTGCCCGCCGGGCCTCAGAACCTGGAGCGCTTGTGGGAACAGGCGAGCGTAGACTTCCTCGCCGCGCTCGAGGTCGCCGCCCCAGGCGAGGCGGGGCTCGAAATCGCGCACTTCACGTTGGACCTTATCAACTTCGTGCTTGCCGACGTAGGGTGGATTGGAGAGGACAAAGTCAAATATCCCGGCAAAGTCGGGCTCCAGCAACCGCTTCAGTAAATCGCTTTCCAAGAACTTGACGCGCTCCGGCATGCCGAGACGCACCGCGTTGCGCGAAGCCACCACCAGGGCGGCGCGCGAAATATCCGCGCCGAACAAGATCGCACGCGGGAATTCTGAAGCCAGGGCCAGGGCGATACATCCCGACCCTGTGCCCACGTCCACGATCCGCAGGCGCGCGTCCTTCGCGTGGCCCTGGCGGCGCCCCATTTGCAGCACGCATTCCACCAAGTGCTCCGTCTCCGGCCGCGGGATCAGGACGTCTCGCGTCACTTCAAAATCCAGTCCCCAAAATTCCTGATGACCGGTGATGTATTGAGTAGGTTTGCCCGTGCTCCGTTCCGCGATCAGTTGGGAGTAGCGCTGGAGGGTTTGCGGAGGCACATCCTCATCCGTGTGGGTGTGGAGGTAGGCACGGTCGCGCCCCAGAACATGCATCAGCAGCAGTTCAGCGGCGAGCTGCGCGGAGGGCACCTGATGGGCGAGAAGGGTTTGGAGTCCTTGCCGAAGTGTGGCGCGGAGCTGCATCAGGATTGAGTCTGCTCCACGGTCGCGTGCCGCGAGCCTCAGCCGGCCATTGCGGCGGGGGGTTCGTCCTCCCCCGGCTCGCGCTTGGGAGGTCGCTGCAATTTCTCTGCCTGGTAGTACGCAATGAGCGCGTCGATGATGTCGTCTAATTTACCATCGATAATCCGGTCGAGCTGATGCAGGGTGAGCCCGATGCGATGATCCGTGACGCGATTCTGAGGAAAGTTGTAGGTCCGGATTTTTTCACTGCGGTCGCCGGACCCGATCATCGAGCGGCGCTCCTCAATGATCTGTTTCTGCTGCTGCTGCAACTCCAGTTCGTAGAGCCGCGAGCGAAGCACCCGCAAGGCCTTGGCGCGGTTCTTGATCTGCGACTTCTCATCCTGACAGGAGACGATCATTCCCGTGGGCAGGTGCGTGATGCGCACGGCGGAATAAGTGGTATTCACCGACTGCCCGCCCGGCCCCGAGGAGCAGAAGGTGTCAATGCGAATGTCCTTGGGGTCGATCTGGATTTCCACTTCGTCCGCTTCCGGCAGCACCGCCACCGTGATGGCCGAGGTGTGAATGCGTCCCTGCTGCTCGGTTTCCGGAACGCGCTGCACGCGGTGGACGCCGCTTTCATATTTGAGTTTGCTGTAGACCTTCTGGCCTTCCACCAGCGCAATGACTTCCTTGAGCCCGCCCACTCCCGACACGCTCGTGGAGAGCACTTCCACGCGCCAGCGTTGCGACTCCGCGTAGCGCGTGTACATGCGGAAAATTTCCTGGGCAAACAACGAGGCTTCATCGCCCCCTGTGCCGGCGCGAATTTCCAACACCACGTTTTTCTCGTCGTTGGGATCCCGGGGCAGGAGCAGGACGTTCAATTCCTGTTCAATCTTCTCCTGGCGCTTCTCCAGCTTCATGAGCTCTTCATGCGCCATGGCTTTCATTTCCGGGTCGGAAGAAGACTCGTCCACCAGGGTTTTCGTTTCCTTGACGGACTTGCTAATTGATTTCCACTCCCGAAATTTTTCAACAATCTCCGTAAGGTCCGCGCGCGCCTTGGCCGTTTTCTGATAGAGATAGGGGTCCGCCAGCACCTCGGCTTTGCCGAGTTGCGCCGTCAGCCCCTCGTACTTCGCTTCGATTTCCGCAAGCTTGTCGAAATAGTGCATAAAAATGAGAAGTCAGGATTCGGTATACGGCATACAGGGAAACACGGTGTCGAGCTCTCCCCTGTGTACCGTATGCCGTCTACAGATTTAAGCCACAATCAGTTCGCCGCCGCGACTCTGCTCGAGCATCATGGCTGTTTCCAAGGCCTTGATGGCGGTTTCCAGTTGGCGGTCGTCAGGCTCGCGAGTGGTAACGCGCTGAAGCCAGAGGCCGGGCTGCGAGGCCCATTTCCACAGCCTTCCCTTCGATTTCGCGGCAAAGCGGATGAACTCGTAGGAAATGCCGGCGATCACCGGCAGCAGAACAATCCGCCCCAGGAATCGCAGCCAAAAGGAATGAAAGGGCAGAAACATGTAGAGCACCATGGCAATGCCCATCACGACCAGAAGAAAACTGGTGCCACAACGAGGATGAAAACGCGTGCAAGCGCGCGCCGTGGACACATCAATCGGGCCTCGCTTCTCAAAAGCCCATACCACCTTGTGTTCGGCGCCGTGATACTCAAACACTCGCTGGATTTCCTTCCATTGCGCAATCAGGAGCAAAAAGCCCAGAAACAAAACGATTCGGATTGTCCCATCCAGCAAATTAAACGTCAGGTTATTGTCGGTATGCAGGTACCGATGGGTTATGCCCGTGGCTAGATAAAGCGGCACAAGCTTGTAAAGAACAATGAAGAAAACCAGGGAGAAGGCCACATTGGCAGCCAGCATCCATCCGCTCAATTCCGCGGCCCTCTTGGGCGTTGCGGCCTCCGAACCCCCCGCCTTCGGGTCCTCCAGCGCTTGCTCGGCGGAGTAACGAAGGGCGCGTATTCCCAGCATCATCGCCTGTCCCAGCACCCCCAGTCCACGTAAGACGGGGTACTTCAGCCAGGGGTGCCTTTCGGAAGGACGGTCCAGGTACGCTTGCGTCACTGCCAGCGAGCCGCAGGGTTGCCGCACGGCCACGGCATAGGAGTGCGGCGAGCGCATCATCACCCCTTCGATGACCGCCTGCCCGCCCATCAGGGCCTCTTCCGGCGCCTGAAGAAGGGGCAGCGTGACCAGCCGAAACGTCTGGTATGCTGTCCTGTCTATGGCAGTTAATATGGAAGTCATCATGAAAGAGTTCCGTTTACCCGCGAGGGGCAGCTTCAAACCGCAGTCGTTTCGAGGTTGTAACTCAGCGTCCTGTTGGCAACACAGAAACGCCCCCGCACCCCAAGGCTATTGTTCAGAATAGCTGCAATTCCAGGGGGTGTCAAATCGCGGCCAAGCGGTTTTGTTTTTGCGGCGCTCGCGCTATAATGGCGGCGCTTGCGTTTCAGTTGAGAGAAAATGAGCACCTGCCGGGGGCCCGCCCATGACCGGTCCGTTTTTACGCCTGGGTGATGAAATCGACGACTATTGTCCGCGTTGTAAACTGCTGCTGAATCATGCGGTGGCGAGCATGGTGGGTAGCACCGTGGTGAAAGTCGTCTGCCAGACCTGCCACACCGAACATCCTTACAAGAACGCCGCGGTTCCGCCCAAAAAGAAGTCTGGACCCCGTGCGGCATTATTGGATCAAGTCCTTGCGAAGGTTGCGCCTGGCGCCCCGGACCCAGCTTCGGTAGAAATTCCGCCGGAGCCCGAAGAAGCCCCGGAGCCCCCCAAGAAAAAACGTGCGGCTGCGCCTGCCCGCTATATTTCCCGGCACGCCACGCGGCCGCCGCGGGGCAAATACTAATCGGAGCGTTCAGCCGCCATTTCGCTTCATCACCCGAACTTCGTCTCGTGAAACCAGCTCGTATTCAGTTCCCCGCCACTCGATCCGCCGTGTAAGTCCGGCCCCAACAAAATTCCAAAGCATGATCCACGGGACCAAGGGCGATAATTGCCAATAGCAGGAAGCGCGGCTGCCTATTTCCGCGGCAAAAAGTTCCCGCGTGACGAGAGAGCGAATATAGCCTTTGCCCGACCCTAGGAAGAGTACCGCTAACAAGGTGACCGCCACCGCGACGCGCTGATGTGCCGTAGCGCCTGGCAATGCCATCACGATCAATCCCAGCGCGAGAGTCCCGCAGTAAAAGAGGTATGTGGCGAGCCCCAACTTCCACAGGTGTGCCGCGTAGACCCGCGTGATGATGATTTGGCGAGTCGACCAGTGGAGAAATTCCCGCAGGCTCGATTCTTCCCGTGATGCCACCAGGCACCGGGGCTCAAAAGCGATCTTTCCACCCGCTTCGCGAACCGCTCGGGTGAGGGCGTAGTCGTCACTTACGGTGTTGGCCCAGTATCGATCCGCAATTCCCAGTTTGTGAAAATCGGCGGCGCGGACCGCCATGGACCCACCCCACGCAAAGTTGTGATCATGGTCGCCCATCATGGTAGCGATCGAGGTGTCCCACGCGGCGCGCAGCCGCGAGACAAAGCCCTCCCCCGGCAGATACCATCGAAAGCCGGTGCTGACGGTGATTTGAGAGTTGGCGAGTGTCGACACCAACGAGCGTAGCCAATCCGGGGAGGGAACCGCATCGACATCCGCAAAGACCAACACCTGAGCGGCCGGATCCACGGCCTCGATTCCACGCAGCAGATTGTTCACCTTCTCTCCGCGCCCGGCGCAGATGCCCGCCACCACCAGTGACGTTCGTGGTTTGCGGAGGGCCCCGGACGCCACCCGCGTCTCCAACCGTTCATGCAGTTTTTGATAAGCCAAGTCCTTCGTGGTGGCGACGACGAAGACCACCTGATAGTCCGGGTAGTCTTGGTTCAGGAACCGGTCGAGGTTTGCCTCAAATTCCGCATCCACACCCTTGCAGGGAATCACCACCGCGGCGGAGGGCGTAAAGCTTCCCCGCGGGCTGTTCAGTCTTCTCCGAACCAAACTGAGAAAGCGCAAGCCATCGACGAAGGCCCAGGCGCTCTGCCCGAGCAGCAGAACCCCGAGCACGAGGAATATTTCTATCGGCCACCACATCTCGAAATACCCAACCGCAAGACAGGTCAAGGAAAAAGCCCCGGAGAGCGCGAGTGTACCATAACACTGCCGTCCATTCGGGGGACGCGAGATGCCTCGTATCAGTCTGAGCAGTGATGCCGGGGCCAGTCCGGCCACGTCTCCTCGCGATGGCGCACCGCCGCACCCATCAGAGTTTCTGTTAAGATATGCCCTGCCCCCGCAGGGCAAGGTGCCGCTTCATGTTTGCACGCCATAACCGGCTGATCGGTCTCCTTTATCTGTTCACAGATTTCCTCCTGGTCCTGGCCAGCTTCGGGCTGGCGCACGCACTTCGCGCTCACCTCCCTGGGGCGCGGCAATTCTTTCCGATTTCGAATTATCCCTGGATTATTCCCCTGATTGTGGCTTTGTGGGTCGGCGCAGGGGTCATGGCGGGAATCTACCGCGAGGTCCACGAGGAGGTTTTGCGCCGCGCCTTCGCTGATCCGCTCAAGGTCGGACTTGCTGCCACGGTCCTCCTCTTCGCCGTAATTTCGGTCGTCAAGTTCGAGTACATCAGCCGACTGCTGCTGGGAATCTATGCACTGATAGATCTCTTCCTGATGGTCTGCTTCCGGCTAGTGGCTCGCGCATTCGCTGCCCCCTTGCGCCGAAGCGTGTCCGGCCTTCGGACATTCCTCCTGGTGGGTGGAGGGCCCGAAATGGCGGATATTGCGCACACGCTGGAAGCCAATGAAAGCCGCGGCATGCGCTTGTTCGGATTCGTTCACACCGGGGCTGAACCGGCAGGGGCGTCCGGGCAGGGACTTGCCAAGTCATATCCCGCGTATACCCTCCCGGACCTCCCCGATCTATTGCGCCGTCAGGTGATTGATGAAGTTATTTTTGTTGTGGCCAAGGAGGACTTGGAAAAGCTCGGCGACACTTTTCTTGTCTGCGAAGAAGAGGGGGTCAAGACGCGCGTCCTGCTCAGCTTCTTCCCCCAAGTCATTTCCAAAGTTTATCTGGAACGCTTGGGCTCAAAGCCCTTGCTGACATTTTCCGCTATGCCCGAAGATGAATTCCTGTTGCTCAAACGCGCCATCGACTTCGTCATGGCGCTCATCGCGCTGGTGGCGCTTTCCCCGCTCCTTCTGATTCTCGCCGCGCTGGTCAAACTCACCTCGCGCGGGCCCATTTTCTTCTCCCAAACGCGTTGCGGGCTTGGGGGGCGCAAATTTACTCTCTACAAATTCCGCTCGATGCGGGCGGATGCCGACCTGGTTCGAGAAGAACTCGCGGCGTTAAACGAGGTGGACGGCCCGGTGTTTAAGATCAGGAATGATCCACGCTGCACGCCGATTGGACGATTCATGCGCAAGTTCAGCCTGGACGAACTTCCACAGTTAGTCAATATCATCAGAGGAGATATGTCCTTTGTTGGCCCTCGCCCGCCCCTTCCCGAGGAAGTGGAAAAGTACGAGCGCTGGCAGCGGCGCCGCTTACGCATGCAACCCGGGCTGACCTGCCTGTGGGCGCTCGAAGGGCGCAACAAGCTCAGCTTCCGGCGCTGGATGGAGTTGGATCTGGAATACATTGACCACTGGTCAATGACGCTGGATTGGAAAATTCTGGTTAAAACGATTCCCATCGTACTGGTGGGCCGTGGCGCGAGCTAACCCCTGAGCGCCGTCGCGTAAGCCTCGAGCAAAACCCGCTTTTCGTTGTCCCAGTTCAGCTTTTCCTCAATGCGTTTTCGTCCGCGCGCTCCGAGTTCGGCGCGCAGGCTCTCCGAGTCCAGCAGAGTCAGGACCTTTTGGGCGAAGTCTTCCGGGTCGTCATTCCGTGCATAGAGTGCGGCGTCACCCGCCGAACGCCGGCCTTCCGTGAGGTCGTAAAGCACCACAGGCAGACCAAACGCCATGTATTCCAGAATCTTATTCATTGTTGACTTGTCGTTCATGGGCGTAGCCCGGTCGGGGGCCACGCCGAACGCCGCGGTCGAAAAGTAAGCCGCGACATCCTCATCGGGCAGCCTCCCCATGAACTTCACGTAGGCGTCGAGCCCCTTCTGGCTCGCCAGCACTTTAAGCCGCGGGAGTTCGGGACCTGAGCCGATCAGGACAAACAGCGTGTCTTCGCACTTTCGGAGTTTGGTGATGAAGGCAATCGACTCGA
>JBEKNU010000126.1:0-20939 GCA_049522495.1 Terriglobia bacterium | reverse complement strand
GTCATCCGGTCGATCAACGCGATCCGCACATCACCGGAGAAACTGCGCGGCTGCATTATGCAATCCGAACTCCCTTCTTTTTTGCGCTAGATTATTGCATTCTTTATGCAGTTGTCAATAAGTAGCACCCCCACTCCTGGCGGTGCAGGGAGGAATCCGCTGGAGTATACTGTTGCGGCCAAGAATGCCAAAAGGGGATTCTGAACCCTATCACCACAACTCGCCGGTTTCGTCCGGCGCGCCAGGAGGCTGCCGTTTATGAAACGCACCGCAATGCTGTTCTCGCTGTATCTATTAACGTCTCTCATGGTTTTCGCCGCCGGCCCCAAGACCTACCAGGTCACTGGACCGATTCTGGACATCAACGGCGATGTCATCACCGTGCAAAAGGGCACGGAAAAGTGGGAGCTAGCCATCGACAAGACTACAAAAACTACGGGAGACCTCAAGGTGGGGTCCAAAGTGACCATTGAGTACCAGATGAAGGCGACAACGATTACGGTGAAGCCCGCGGCGCCCAAACTGGCCACCCCAGCAAAAGGCAATTGACCGGAAGCGGCTTTTGAATGCAGAGATTCGGCAGGCGGATAGTTGCGATCCACGCCCACGGGCGATGACGTTTGGCTTGTAGTACCCAGCGTCCATTTGGTATGAGCGGACTTCCGCCCGGCAAAGTGCCCCTCCCAGGGTGGCTGCTCGTCACCAATAGATTCATCTTCTCAGGAAAAACCGCCGATAGACGATGCGGGGGAGTGTGGGCCGCGCGGGGCTCCAGCGAAGGGTTCACCACAGAGCGCACAGAGACCACAGAGAAAAGCGTTTCTGCCTGCCCTGGCAGGAATTTCGTTTCCTCAGTTTGTTGACCGATGGTTCTTGTGCGCGCCTGTTCTCCGTGAACTCCGTGGCCTCTGTGGTGAAATCCTCCATGGGTTGCGGCTCCGCCGCGCTCCAGCGAAGGGTTCACCACAGAGCGCACAGAGACCGCAGAGAAAAGCGTTTCGACCTGCCTTGGTGGAATTTCGCTTCCTCAGTTTGTCGACAGATAGTCTTTGTCGCCGTCTGCTCTCCGTGATCTCCGTGCCCTCTGTGGTGAAATCCTCCATGGGTTGCGGCTCCGCCGCGCTCCAGCGAAGGGTTCACCACAGAGGGCACGGAGGGGGGTAGCCACACGGAAGTAATCCACATGGACGTAAATTCGCCTACACGCGGGTGCGGCGGCCGGTCTTGCGAGGTCTTATTCCGGCCGGTGAAGGCTTGCACTAATCCACGTCGAACAAAAGAACGGTGTAGTTCTTGGACGCGAGCGTGTTCTCGATGGTCGGCCAGACCCTCCGGTGCTCTGGTGAGGCCACCCATTTCTGGCGCAGTTCCTCGCTTTGGTACGTCAGGGAGAACCGATAGTTGACGCCCGGCGGAGCGCTCCCCTGAATCGCCTTACGCAGCTTCAGCATTTTTACTTTGAGATACCCCGGGTGTTTGGCGGCCTCGGGTCGGAAGATCGTCTCAAAGTTGTGCAACATCTCCTTCTCCCTGGCCGGGTCAACCGCCAGGTCGACGTGGAGTTCAATAGGATGCCCCGGGCCCGCTCCCAGGGCGCCGGCCGCACTGGCTCCGGCGGCGAGCATGGTCTTCAAGCAAGTTCGACGCTGCATTTACTCTCCTTGGGCTCGGCGCCCCTCACTGATAGAGTTGCTTCTCACCCGCTACGGCGAGCTTGATCCGGTACAGGCCGGTTCGAGCAGTGATGTAGAGCGATTTCCAATCATCGCCCCAATTGCAGTTTGCCGGGATCTGCTCCATCTTGATCGTGCCCAGGTGCTTTCCCCCCGGCGAGAACACCCAAATCCCTCCAGGACCGGAGGCCCAGAGGTTGCCCTTTTCATCCACTTTCATGCCGTCCGGCACACCCGCGTCCTTTTCCGCCGTCACGTCGGCAAACAAACGCCCCTTGCTGACGGCGCCATCCTCGGCGATGTCGTATGCCATCCAAATCCTGTTCTTCTGGTCCGAGTTTCCGATGTAAAGGGTCTTCTGATCGGGAGAGAGGGCGATGCCGTTGGGCCGCGAGAGGTCCTTGACGACCGGTTGCAGCCTGCCCTTGGCCATGCGGAAAACGGCGTTGAACTTCAGCTCTTTGGCCGGGTCGTCGTCACCCTTGGGCAATCCGTAGGGCGGATCGGTGAAATAGAACGACCCATCGGAGCGATAGACCACGTCGTTCGGACTGTTCAACCTCTTCCCCTCGTACTTGTCCACCACCGTGGAGATCTTCATGTCTTTGCTGATGCGAACTATGCGGCGGAACCCATGCTGGCAGAGCAGCACTGCGCCATCTTTATCGGCGGTCATGCCGTTGGGGCCATTGTATCCGCCCACCGGCAAATTACCTTCACCGTCATAGCCGCCCGGATCGAGAATCACCGTCACTTTTCCGTCGGAAGGAGAATATTGACGCACCACGTTGCCCACCACATCACTGAACCAAAGGACGCCGGAGGGGCGCCAGATCGGACCCTCCGTAAAGGTGAACCCATCGGCGAGCTTTTCAAGCTGGGCGTCCTTGGGTACAAGTTCGTCAAACGCAGGATCAAGCCGCACAATGCTTCCCACGGCAGCAGGTTTTTCCGGTGGGGGAGCGGGAGGTGGAGCGGTGGAACATCCGACGGCGAGAAGAGCAACAGCGACAACCAACGTCGATTTCATTATGGACATACGCAATATGACCTCTTTTCGGTTAAGAGTAGGACCCTCGCCTTGACAAGGGTGTGGCTATGACATCTTCAGCAGCCATCTTACGGCGTTCTTCTGGAGCCTAAAATACTCGGGTTCCCACAAAGCATGAAGCGTGTGGCCCACGGCGGTGAAAACCACCCGGCCCTTGCCGTAATCGTATGCCCAGCCGGCGATCGATTTCGTGCCCAGATCTTTACCGTCGTCGCTGCCCGTCAGGCCATCGGTATTCTCACTTTGCAGGAAGATGTACTTGGGATCTTTGTCGTAGGTAACAAAATGTTGTTCGTCGTTGACGATGAAGTCCCGAACATCGCGTGTGATCGGATGCTCCTTGTTCACCACCGACACTTTGAACGGACGCAGGGGCGGGTGCGTGATGTACGCTCCACCCATTACCTCGCGGTAATCCTTGGAGGAAAGCGAAATGTGACTGCTGTTGTGCATGGCGTATAGCCCTCCGCCAGCCGCCACGAAGCCTTTGATGGCTTTACCCTGGTCTTCCGTGATCCAGGCCTCAGGCTGCTCCTTCGGCCAGGTTCTACTGTTCTCCAGCGCGTGCGAGTATTCGTAGTCGTTGGGCTCAAGATATCCGTTGGGCCAGATCATTCCATCGCGCAGAACCACAAAGAGGCGGTAAGACGCCAGAAGGCGCGCGGATAGTTGATCGTAATTGATGGTGTAATCGAACGGAAGATTCAGCTCACGAAAAAGTCTGTTCAGGGCGACCCGGATGTAATCGGCGTTGTGATAACGGTCGCCGATAAGGGCAAGAACCCGCGGACGGGTTTCATCGGGAGGGACGCCACTGCTCTCTTCCCGGGAATACACGAGTGCTCCCCCCGACGCCAACGCTCCAGCGCCTTTTAGGAGACGTCTTCTTGATATGGAAGATCTCATTGAAGCACCTCCACCCGAGGGCCATGCCATGAATCAACGGCAGAGTCTAGCACGAAGATGGCAAGTATCGGCTTGCATGTTTGATTAACCATGGCTAGGTCGAGCCCAGGGCTGTCCAAATTAGCCTCTTCGCATCCCCTGATCTGGACACGCGGGGTGTGGTGTTGCAATCATTCGGGCCTCCCCGAAGGGGAGGAATATCATTAGTCGTAGGTGAAACCTACGGAATGGAAACCCGAAGATCAGGTTCCGACCCTGAAAGGGTCGAATATTCGACCCTTTCAGGGTCGAGAGAATTCTATTTATTGCCGTCCCGATCCGTGGGTTCCACCCACGGCTAATGATATTGTCCCCCTTCGGGGAACAAGGCTGAAGCCTCTCCTTTTTGAGTCTTGCCCATTGGTAGCTTGGACAAGCCAGGTCAAGCCTGTCCTCCCGGTTGAACCAGGATTTCCATATTGCCTTCCCGGCCACGTGCCGGCATAAGTTCGTAGGTGGAGACAAGACCAAGGTATGTCACTTTGGCCAGTGGACTCGTTGTGGACGTGGAGGCGATTGGGGGTTATCATTTTTCCCCGGGCTGAACGACCCAGAGCGAATTGGCGTAGTTTTGAAGCCAGATTGTATCGGGGCGCAAACTCTGGAGGAGGAGAGCTTTTATGCGGCGAAGAACCTTCTTTGCAGCATCCGCTGCGGCCGGACTCTCGATTTATGCGCGCGGCGGGGTTAAGGGCCAGCTCGAGCCGGGCGACATTCCCAAAAGGGTGTTCGGGAAAACGGGCGAGAGGCTGACGATCATCGGCCAAGCCGGCGGTCGATTTCCGATGTGCAGTTACGAGGACGCAAAGGCCATTACGCTGCGCGCCTACGAACTTGGCATCAATTACTTCGACTGCGCCCGGATTTACTGGGAGGGGAAATCGGAGCAGGCCTACGGAGATGTCCTGCCGCCCTTTCGGAAGCATATCTTTCTCACGTCGAAATCCCCTCAGCGCTCTCGCCAGGGTGCGGAGGCCGACCTGGAGAAATCCCTGCGCGCATTGAAGACGGATTATTTAGACCTTTGGCAAATTCACCAGGTTTCGACGATGGACGAGGTGGAACAAATCTTCGCGCCCGGCGGCGCCATTGAAGCCTTCGAATCCGCCAAGAAAGCCGGCAAGTGCCGCTTCATCGGCTTTACCGGCCACCACGACCCGCAGGTCCATTTGGCCATGCTGAAAAATTACGACAAGTACGATACGATTTTGATGCCGCTTAACGCGGCTGACCCTTCCTACCTGAGCTTCGAGAAGAACGTCCTGCCGATCGCGATCGAGCGGGGTATGGGTGTCCAGGCGATGAAGAGCACCGCCAACGCCAAATTGCTTCAGGCGATTTCCTTGAAGGACTGCTTGTCTTATGTCCTCAGCTTGCCCGTTCACTGCATCGCGCTCGGCTGTACAACCCTCGGCCAGATTGAAGATGACGTGCGAATTGCTCGGCAGTTCAAGCCCTTGGCGGAAGACCAGCTTGCCCAAATCCGCGCCCAAGGAGCGAAGTTAAAGGGACCACAACTGGAAGACTGGAAGAAAAATATCGAGGAAAAAGCAGGGAAGTCCACGGCCAGCGGCGTAACGCATGGATGACCGCGGCGCGATCAGTCCGTAAGCAGTTCCCACCCAAAGCCCGGACGATCAGGGGGCCTCATATAAATGCCCTCGGGTCCCCGCGTAACGCTGTTATCCTCTTCAAACTGCCGATAGACTTCCGGCGGTCCGCCCGGCGGCGGCATGAACATTTCGCACCAGGGACTGTTGGTGGTGGCGAGGATGTAATGTGCGGCGCCGTGCTGCCATCCGGCGTGGGGAATAACCGGAATATTATAAGCGGCGGCCAGGGCCCCAATATGCCGCAACTCGCTGAGTCCTCCACACCAAGTGATGTCGGGCTGCCAAATGTCCGCCGCGTGATGTTCCAGCAGCAGCCGGAAGCCGTACCGGGTATATTCGTGCTCGCCGGTGGCCAATAACGTGGAATTGATTCTCTCGTGCAGCCGCCCGAAGCCGGCATAGTCATCGGGCTGAAGGACTTCTTCCATCCAGTGGATCCGGTAAGGCGACACCATCTCGGCAAATTCCAGGGTGTATTCCTCGGTGAGCGCCATCCAGCAGTCCAGCATGAGGTCGCCGTCGGGTCCCAAGAGTTCGCGGGTTCTCTTCACTAATTCCACGTTTTTCTTCATACCATCGCGCCCATCGGCTGGACCATAAGGAACGGCCAGCTTCACCCTCTTGAAGCCAAACTCCAGGTGCTGCTCAATATCGTTTCCGGTGCAATAGGCGGGAATTCGGGGTTTGGTTTCGCCGCCCAAAAGCTTGTAAATAGGCATGCCTAAGGCGATTCCGATGATGTCCCACAGGGCCATATCGACTGCGCTCAGGGCATGAACGACCAGACCTTTGCGCCCGTAATACAGAGTGGATCGCCACATGATGTCCCAGAGTTCTTCCACGTTGAAGGGGTCTTCGCCTACGAGCAACTTCGTCAGATGTTTTTCGATCACAAAGCTGCAACCCGGCCCGCCAAAACCGATCCCCTTTATCCCCTTGTCGGTGGTGATCTCAACCGCGTCAGGCCCCAGATCATTCGCCATGAACGAGGCGCGCTGGGCTTTGTACTTGGGATAGATCGACATGGGATTGGCCACCAGAGCTCCACCTGTGGACCATGACCCGGGCGCAGGCTCGTAGCGCGGCAACGGTCTCTTCGGGCTGGGGCGAACCGTCCTGACGCCGGTGATTTTCAGTTTGCTTTCTTGTGGGTGGAAGGGAAGCGGGGAAGGCGAAGGCAAGGCGGCTTGGGCAGCTTTTTGCGGCATCGCCGAGCCCCCGAGCACACCCACGGACAATGCGGCGCTTGCTCCTATGAACTTTCTGC
Source organism: Terriglobia bacterium (assembly GCA_049522495.1). GTDB lineage: Bacteria > Acidobacteriota > Terriglobia > UBA7540 > UBA7540 > Bog-366. Next base: position 14,390 of record JBEKNU010000126.1, on the reverse strand, counting down.
GGTCCATATCGACCTCCTCCACCGCTTGGTTGGCAACAGGTCGCACACCTTATCACAGGCTGGGCACTGAGGGAATGATACGGTAGTGGTGCCGTTTGATGTAGCGGCGAGTTTGCCTCGCCATATGGCGGCGTAAAGCCGCCGCCACATCAAACTGCACCACTACCAATGATACAATGCCGGCATGAACCGGAGGGAATGGCTCGTTTGGGCGTTGGGCGCGGGACCAATCGCGTTGGCGAAGCCGCCAGGGTTCATACCGGCCATCGACACCCACATCCATTTGTTTGACACCGGGCGGCCGCAGGGCGTGCCTTGGCCCCCCAAGGACGACAGGGCTCTCTACCTCCCGGCATTGCCCTCTCGGTATCGAAAGATCACCGAAGGGCTGGGGATTGTGGGGGCAATTGAGGTGGAATGCAGCCCCTGGTTCGAAGACAACCAATGGGTTCTGGACATCGCCGCGCAAGACTCCATCGTGGTGGGGACCGTTGGCAACCTGGATCCAGGCCAAAAGGACTTCGGCAACCGCTTGGAGCAGCTTCACAGAAACCCGCTGTTCCGGGGCATCCGTTACGGGAATCTCTGGGGCCAAAGCTTGGCCGAAGGAGTGTCTAAGCCCGAGGTCATCTCCAACCTGAAGCTCCTGGCAGATGCAGGCTTGGCCATGGATACGGCCAATCCGGACCCGCCTTTGCTTGCCGCAGTCGTGCGGCTCATGGATGAGGTTGCGAGTCTGCGGGTGGTGATCGACCACCTGCCGCAGCTCGAGCCCCCGCCGGACAGGAGCGCGCGCACGGCGCTTCAGGCCAGTCTCGTGGAACTTGGGAAGCGGCCGCAAGTCTATGTCAAGATGTCGGAGGTGCTCCATCCCGTGGGCGGCGTTGTCCACGATGACCTGGACTTCTACCGGTCAAGGCTGGATGAGATCTGGGACATCTTTGGCCCGGATCGACTCATGTACGGCAGCGACTGGCCAAACAGTGATCACTCCGCGCCACTCCGGCAGGAGTGGAAGGTGGTTCGCGACTACATTCACGCCAAGGGTGCGGCCGATGCGGAGAAGTTCTACTGGAAAAATTCGATTGCCGCATACCGCTGGACCAAACGCGCGCCCGGTCAGCCAGCGTCCGGCACGCCTTGACGCGTTCATGCGCCACGGCCCATTCTTGGAAGTGACCAGCCGACGGCGGCTGGATTGGGAACAAAAAGCGCCCATCCACGCCGGAATCCCGCCCAACGGTGAGCCAGTCGATGGGAAGGCGACTTTCAGGCCGAATCCATTGTGGATAAGGGGCAACTGCTCGCTACTGCTGACTACTGTTGGCTGTGGGGCGGGCGGCCTCCGCCTGAGGTGACGGACATTTTGTCGATAGCTGGGGAGGGGATCCCCGCCTCATACGGCGCGCGCTCGACCGCAGAAACCGACAAATAGCCCGCCCTCTCTCTTAGGGTCGAGCGGCGACCGTCTGCGTCAGCCCGCGAGAACTCTTGCCCTACCAGCCCAGGCGGTGAGCCAGATGATGGGAAGGGGACTCGGCCAAATCCCCAACTTCGGTCGCTAGTCTATTCGATGGCCCTTGTACTCCTGATGCTGCGTGGGTAGGATGGGCTTCGTGATCTACCTCGACCACGAAGGAAGTCTACAGTTGACAGTCGACAGTTAACAGTCAAGGCGTTCTCGATTCTTACTGTGAACTGTAAACTATGAACTGTCAACTCTTTCCCAACATTCCTCCGTGCTGAATTACTGCCTGGCGCTGGAAAAGCAAAGCCAAGATTCACCACAGAGCTCACAGAGGTCACAGAGAAGAGCTCCCCAATCTGTCTCTGTGTTCTCTGTGCCCTCTGTGGTGAATGGCTCTTCGGACGGCTACCGCGTCACCTACCTGCCGGTTGACCGCGAGGGCTTGCTGCTTTTCTGGTTTAACTAACCACTAACCACTGATCACTGACCACTGATCTTCCCCTGTGGGCGAACAACGAAACGGGCGTGTTGTTCCCTGTCGAGTCAATCGCGGAAATTTGCCGGTCGCGGGGCGTGCTGTACCACTGCGACGCGGTGCAAACGGCGGGCAAGGTGAAGATTGACGTGCGAAAGATTCCGGCGGAATACCTTTCTCTGACCGGCCACAAGTTTCACGTACCGAAAGGCATTGGCGCGCCGTACGTCCGGCGAAAACCGCCTACCCGAACGTGGAAAGCTCGCCAGCAGGTTTGTAGCGTGGAGGACTCGATCGGCGAAGGCCGCCGCCAGTTGTGGAGAACCCCGAGCAATGAACAGCCCTACTCCCTGATGCGCGCCTCATCTTCTAGACACCGTTACTTTATTGAATGCGAAGCAGTAAGGCTAATAAACTCTCGTGGCGTGATGATTTTGGTGTTCTTCCAGAATTTCGGAAAATGCTTCTGATTACCGGTCACCAGATAGTCTGCTCGGGCAGCATCGGCACATTCCAGGAACATATTGTCGTCAGGATCAGGTGTGACTTCCAGATGCCGTGTCGGAGCCACGATATAACTATGGTTCTTGATGAGTTGTAAGAACTGCTGCCGAAGGCCCTTGCGAATCTGTAATTCTGGGCGGGAAAGCACCTCGCGGTATTCCTCCAGGATGGGACGGGAGATATACCATCGCGCCGGTTTGGTAATGGCCAGCAGGAAGACAGTGCGCTGAAGTCCTGCCGGCTTGAGGGCAGCGGAAATCAGCACATTCGTGTCAATGACCAGGCGGAGGGGAAGCATTACCGCTTTGCCTTCTGCCGCCGGAACGCCTTGATGATCTTGTCAATCTGATGCGAGGTCAACGTGCTCGTCCCGTTCCGCTCGGACTCCTCCCCGAGGACCCTTAAGACCTCGGGCTCCGGCGCGGCGAGCTTGACATAATCTCGAATGCTCAGCAGGACGGCCTTGGGTGTTCCGCGCTTCTCGATGACGAGCGACCGGCGCTCCTCATCGACACGAGTCAAAAGCTTCCCGAAATTGGCGCGGGCGCGCAGGGCAGAAACCACTATCGTGCCATTCTTGGCCATGGCGGTGCTGGTTGCCATAAACTCTCCATTTCATCTGTCTGAACTGTACAGTTTAACAGAAGTCGAGTCAACAAGGTAGGGTGGGGTCGGTCATATCAATGCACGCTGTGGTAGCGGCGTAAAGCCGCCGTTACCATCGAGCGTAGCGCGGACCGGTTTTGTAGGTCCGCGGCTTTCGGTTGCCCATAGCGGAAGAACCCCGGGCCTAAAGAACAGGTCCGCGCCACGCTGGCTCTTGATCTTGCTGGATAAAGAGGGAATCTGTGCCTCCTCGGGTTCAGCCTGGCTCACGGCACCAGGCTCACGGAACGGGCTAGTTTAGACACAAACGGTGTATACTACCTGCGCCGAAACGCCAAAAGGCCGCTTCTGGCTCGAGGGGCCTATCCAGCGAAGACGTAGCAGGAAAGTGGACTGTGATCAATCGAAAATGTTGGTTGAATGAGGGGCCGGCACTCAGACCTTTTATCATCCGTTGAGAGCCCTTGTCCCCGGCCCCGGCAGCAGCCGTTGAAGGCGTTGCTTGGCCAATCGTGGAAGGGAGATCGTCTGCCTAAGCTGTGAATGCCTTACGGACCGCATGGCGGTCAGTCCCTTGCGCGGAGACCCATGGAACAATCGATATCGAAATTGGAAGAAGAGACCTTCTACGAGGATACCTCCGCCGAGATTCCTCCATCAGACATCGTTGCCTATAACGAACTTCGTTCATGTGCCGATCTCTTTCGCATGAAGCAGCAAGGAATTCTTGAGATTCAGCCTGAGTTCCAACGCGACATTGTGTGGAAGGGCCCCGATCAAACCCGCTTCATCGACTCTCTCATCAAGCAACTCCCGATTCCAAGCATGTGCTTTGCCTTGGATCACAAAGCCCAAAGGTGGATTGTTATCGACGGCCTTCAACGCATTTCAACAATCGTTCGTTTTCTGGAGGGAGGCGACTGGACTCTCTCTCCACTTGAAGACGTTGAGGAAGGGATCGCTGGGCAGTCCGTGGCTGCGATTGACACCTCTACGGGCGCTCTCCGACTGACGGAGCGGTTGTAGCGCCCCGATGCATCGCGGCGGTTCGCCCCCAATTGACAAAAAAAGCCGCCGACCTTAACCCAAGTCCGCGCTTCGCTTGCTGGTCATTTGGCGTGAATGACCTTCTGTCCGGAAAATCCCGTGTTATAGATTCGCGGAGCAAAAAGAATTAAGCTTGACTTTCGGGCCGCCGATATTACAATGTATGCAGCTCATCCACCATGCGTGGAAGGAGTTGGGCCGGCGGTCTCCGCTGGCCTTTTTAGTTTACGCGCTTCGCATACTTTTTTTGCAGGCTCTTCCGGGTGTGCGGTTGGTCAACATGGTATGAAGTGATCAACCGACGACGACCATCTTTGTACTTCTTCATCAATACCAGGAAGTCATGATCTTTCAACCACACGTAAGTCTTAATCGTTCTGTCTCCCTCTTCGTAATCCCATGCGAGAATTTCGGGTTGAGTGGCGTTGCCCATTATTGGGCGCACCCAGGGGAGCCGTTCCGACCTTCGCAGGTCCGGCAGTCGCTCTCCCGTTTCCTGGTCAACGCGGCTGGTCATGTGCCAGAAAACCACCTCTTTGCCGCTGTCCAGTTCCGGGAAGAACCAGACAGCGTTTCCGTCGTAAACAGCTTGGCTATCCTTGAAGTCCTTCTTGAAGATCGAATAGAGCATTTCATAGGTCGCGTTTGTCCACGGGTTCACGACAGCCATCGGCGGCAGCCAAGGCGGTGGTCCGTTCATGCCTGTGGCTCCTTGGCCTGCCATCGAAACAGATTCACCTTGTCCTCTCGAAGAAGTGTTGTCCGTTGTAAGGTGTACGTGGACCGCTCGCGCATCCGTTTCACCAGAGCCAACTTTGCGGGGCTCGTTTGAAGGCCGCGGTTCGCATAGCTGACCGCTCCGATCAGCAGGTCCGCCAACTGAATTTGCTCAACTTCGTGCGACCTCACCGTCTGGACCCTTGTGATGATTTGGCGCTGAAAGTCGTACATGTTGTTGCAGAGCACCTCGTGGAGCTTCCCGATTTTTTCAGCGCTGTGTGTGTCCTTGATGTCCAGGTAGATTCGGTATTCCGCGCGAGGGCTGAGGAGCACCTGTAGCAAGTCAAAGTACATTTTGTAATACCATGAATCGTGCGTTTGGCGGAAGGCTTCGTGTTGAAGCTTGCTTTTGTCGGGAACAATTAAAGCGCGGAAATGCACATCGTCATCATCGAAAAAGTAATCGAGCAACTCCATGTAAAAGGCTAGTTTCCCCGGTGAAATTTTCGTCCACTTCACCTCGAAGCTTGGCGATAGTCCGTGCTTGGTCTTTATCTCTCGAATCCGGGAAGCAATCTCTGGGGCTTTCTCTAACGGACACCACACGGCACCCAAAACCATGACAGGCTGCCGGTCATGCTCCAAGTGGCAACTTTCATCGCAATAGATGTTGTAGACCGCCCCCATGTCGTCGTCTTCGCTTCCTCCGGAACTCACTCTAGCATATAGCCGTCGCCGGTGCTGTGATGGCCACAAGCGTTTCTATTGGCCGATGGTTGAGCGACATATGCGCGTCCTGAATCTGGATGGAACACGCCGCTACTGTTACCTTGTCCAAAGGAAAAACGTTGCAGGTCGTTCCCGTCTTGTGGCCTCTTCACCAACACTCTCCTCACCACATTCTTGTGAAGCTAGTCCAGCATGCTATGCCTTCGCCATCAAGGGAACTGCGCACAGTCAGAACTGCGCTGACTGGCTACCCCCGCTCGTTGCGTCAAACTCGGGTGCCCGAGGCTCGTTCAAATCTCTTTAGCAGAGAATTAATCTCTGTTTCGGCGAAGGCTTGGCAATCTGAGTAAAGCTTCGTCAACAACGCAGGCAGAGTCTCCATAAGGGTGGGATGAACCCGCTCAAATTCTGGAAACGCGTTACGAAAGGAACAAATTCTTTGGAGATTTTCGCCGAGCCGAAGCTTTCGTTCTCCCTCATCCCCCCAGATGCTCTTCCAATACGCACAGGTGCCGCAGGACCCAGAACAACGAGTACCGTCGTGAGACAAGAATGACGCCCAACCGGAGGCAGCGAGCGGAAGATCTTTCAAAGAATCATCCCGCCGCTTTTCACTATTGCATTTTCTGCACGCCACCAAGACATTGCCCGGAACATGGAGGCCTGCGCGGTAGCGATTCATTCCGTCGAGGTGTTCAATTACCGATGAGGAGTTCACCAAGATAGCTGAGCAATACGGGCATCGGTTGTTAAACCGTTCTCGGACAAGCTTTTCATACTCCTCCCCGTCAACTTTGATTGGCCAGCCTCGGCTGATCCTGCGACTCAACTCGTGAAGAAACATGCTGATCAGCTTGTTCGCCACGTCGGACTTGGCCCGACGCGTAGCAGACCGCAATTGTGATGTGGGGTCCCTCACTTCTTTTCATCCCCAAGCAGCCAATTGACCTCCACGTCCAACACTTCTGCGAGAGCCTTAAGCTCGTAGTCGAGAACATAGCGGTAATTGTTTTCGATTTTCGCAATTGCCGCTCTATCAAGTTGAATTCCAAGTCGAGCTAGTTTGCCCGAGAGAGCGTCTTGCGTTAGCGATGGTTCGAAGTTGGCGCGCGCTTCGGCTACGCGCCCACCAACAATGTTTTTCCGCGTACGGTGGTTGGTCACACAGAGAGAGTAACGCCTGGACAAACCGAAAATGTTCTAGAATAGAACGCGGTCGCGTAGGGTTCTGTAAGAGAGGGAGCTAATTGTTTTTGAAATGGTGGGAAGAATCGACAACTTGCCGTCTATCGATCCTCCTCTTTTGGCCTTTGTTAGGCAAGCCGCAAAGGCAATGGCTATCTATACTGCTCAGAGGGCAACGGGCGCGGAGTCATGTTCCGAGTAAAGGAGGGAGAGATCTTTCGGAGACTGAGATGCGCACTCAGACGATTCACCGCATCCTCGCTTCGGGGTGTCCATAGTTTCGGAATGGATTACTTCCAGCAGCAGCTTAAAGCTCATGCTGACCCTGTCTCCCAATTTTCGACATTCGGCAGCATTTGAACCTGGGTCGTGCACCAGTGACCATTGGGCGAACATCATGCTTCCTCTTTCCGGCGCTGCAATCCTCGCAAATTGCCCAATAGTTTTCCCAATCATTGATGCCAATCCGATCTCTCTTTTTCCAAATCTCTACCACGAGGGTGACGTGGTGAGCTTCGATTGTCTTGCCGCAACGTTGGCAGCGCCCACGAGCTGCATAAAGAACACGCGCCCTTAAGACCTGGCGACTCAGTTCTTTTTTCCTAGTGCGCTGCGTCTTGCGCAGAGCATCCTGTGCAATCTCTGATTTCTCGACGATGAACCACTCGTCTAATTCGCTGATACGGCGGTCGAGATTGAAGAGGTCTTCGGAAGAAAATCCTTCCTTTTCCAGTTCTTGCCTGATTTGGCCGCCTGAAACGCCTTCCGGGAGGCGCTTCATGACCTCAATGATTCGCAGGTGAATCTGCCCAGGTTGACTCAATCCGCTTGCCATATTCCTATCCCCCTTCGCCAGGGTTAAGTCGCCCAATACATGGGGTCGCAAGTAGCTTGGAACTGGTTTCGCCGAAAGACAAGTATCACCATTGCCGGGAGAAGGCAAGACAGGTGATCCCGCAGGCAGTGCTGCATTCTAGTGACGGTCAATTCACACGACGAATTGACCGTGGCCCCGCTCTCGCGCGGTCAATCCGCAATTTCGAGAATTTGGTAAGCCAGTAATCGGGTCGGGTCACGGGGGGGGGTAGACAGTAGGTGGTAGACGGGGGATAGGATTCAAGATTCAAGATTCAAGAGGCAGGATTCAGGAAGCAGAAGGCGGTAGACGGGGCACGCCGCCCGTGCCACTTCAAGAAACTGCGACCCGCCGATTCGACGTGCGGCGCCCGGCGCTCGATGCTAGACTGGATGGAAGAAGAAGGTTCGACGAGCTTGCCGAGAGCCCGATGGATCCCAGAGGAGGGTGACACGATGGCAAAAGCAACCATGAATCGTCGGTCAAAGGATGGCCGGCCGGGCAACCTGAAGCCGGCTTCCAAACGTGCTGCCACCGGGGGCACGAGGGGAAAGTCGGCGACAGGTTTTCCCGAGTCAAGGTCGATTGAAGAGCTCGCGGCGGAGCAAGGGGTAAAGCCGACCAAACTGGAGGACATCCTTGGCAAGGGCGCCGATTTATGGGAGAGTGACCAGGAGTTCGAACGCTTCGTCGAGGGCATATACGCCCGCCGGCGGGAAGATCGCGAGCTTGCCAAACCGTGAGCACCCTCCTTCTTGATACCGACGTGTTTTCCTTCCTGTTTAAAGATCACCCGCTGGCTGAGGCTTACCGGCCCCACGTCAAAGGGCACACCCTGGCGATCTCGTTCATGACGGTAGCTGAGCTTTACCAGGGTGCGTATCGTGCGGGGTGGGGTGCTAAACAGATTGAGCGCCTCGAATCGCGGATCGCGGCGTACGTGGTCATCCCCTCGAGCCATGCGATCAGCAAGAGGTGGGGTGAAGTGCGCTTCATCCGCAGGGCACAGCCCATATCCCCCGAGGACGCATGGGTTGCAGCGGCGGCTCTCCAACAAGGCTATCCGCTCGTCACTCACAACGCCCGAGATTTTCAAAGCATACCCGGGCTGACCATCATCACTGAGAGTGTGTGAGAGGACACCGGATCCACAAAGGTCAGCTTGCTCATTTCTCCAGTTTCCGAGCCCATAAAAACAAAACCCCGCCGGAGGCCTTGTGGCTGATCCGACGGGGAGGAAATCTCAAGATGAGCATAAATCCCAGCGCGTTGGTTTGTCAAGCGCAAATCCGACCAGCCAGGGCCGCTTGTCTTCCAGATAGAGTTGGCGGAGAGAAGCTTTGATTTCCTGAAACATCATCACTCCCGTCGCGGGGAGTATATACCCCTCGCTTATGTTTTCAAGTAATGTCTTTAATCGCACGTGGCGGAATAGCGAAGACATGTTTTGGAGGTTTCCAGCCCCAACGGGGCGACCTAACAGAGCCCAGGCCGGCCTGGGCTGAGATAGATCGCCCCCTCGGGGCTGTATACCCCCTCACGAAACACTTGACAACCTCCCTCCACGGTGGCATTCTATATCCGACTCTTATGGTCGGATATAGCTTATGCTGAAACTCTCCAAGAAGGCGGATTACGCGTTGATTGCCGTCCGGCATTTGGCTCAGCAGCCGCTATCGACGGCGTGCAGTGCCAAGGAGATCGCCAGGGCCTACGGAATCCCGACCGAATTGCTCGCCAAGATACTCCAGAAGCTCGCCAAGAACGGCCTGTTGGTGTCCCAACACGGCACCAATGGCGGCTACGCGCTGGCGCGGCCCCCCAAGGAGATTTCCGCGTTCGAGGTGATCCGCGCCATCGAGGGGCCTCTGTTCATCACCAGTTGCGTGACCGACAAGCGCGAGTGCGGCCAGATGACCAGTTGCACCATCCGCGAGCCCCTGCAAAAGGTGAATGAGACGCTGGTGAAGGCCCTGAGCGCCGTCACCATTTCGAGCCTCTCGAGCGATGCCCCCGGCTTGGTGCAGATCGAGGGAGGCCTCTAGTGAAGCTCCCCATTTACCTCGATTACCACGCCACCACTCCCGTGGACCCTCGCGTCCTGGAAGCCATGCTGCCTTTTTTCACCGAGAACTTCGGTAATCCGGCGAGCCGGAACCACAAATTTGGCTGGGAGGCGGCCACGGCCGTGGAGAACGCGCGCAAGCAGGTGGCCAGGCTGATTAACTCCAGGGCCAAAGAGATTGTCTTCACCTCGGGGGCCAGCGAGTCCGATAACCTGGCCATCAAGGGCGCGGCCCACCGGTATCGCGACCGCGGCGACCATATCATTACCGTGGCGACGGAGCACAAGGCCGTGTTCGACTCCGCCAAGCGGCTCGCGCAGGAAGGCTTTAGCGTAACTTATGCGCGCTTGCGGCCGGATGGTTTGGTGGACCTCGACAATCTGAAGCAAGCCATCACAGAGAAAACGTTGCTCGTCAGCATCATGGCGGCGAATAACGAAATTGGGGTGTTACAGCCGCTCGAGGAAATCGGCCGGCTGTGCCACGAGCGTGGGGTGCTGTTCCACACCGACGCGGCGCAGGCAACCGGCAGGATTCCACTCGACGTCGAGGCCATGCAGATCGATTTGCTCTCCATCGCCGGGCACAAGATGTATGCCCCCAAAGGCGTGGGTGCGCTCTACGTGCGGCGGCGCGGAACGCCAGTGGACCTGGTGCCCATCATGGATGGCGGCGGCCACGAGGGCGGCCTGCGCTCCGGAACCCTGAACGTGCCGGGGATTGTGGGTCTGGGCAAAGCTTGTGAGATTTGCCGCCAGGAGATGCCGGAAGAGTCTCGGCGCCTTGCGGGTTTGCGCGACCGGCTTAAAGACGGACTGCTGGCGGGGCTCGAGGGCATTCACATTAACGGCAGTCTGGAACATCGGCTGCCCAACAATCTCAACGTAAGCTTCCCGGGCGTCGATGTCGCGACGCTGATGGCGGCTTTGAATGATATCGCCCTTTCGTCGGGCTCAGCATGTAATTCCGGGACTCCCGAGCCCTCTTATGTGCTGCAAGCACTGGGCGTCTCCGAAGAGGTGGCGAATACGCCGCTCCGCTTCGGTCTGGGCCGCTTCAACACGGAAGAGGAAATCGATTACTGCCTCAGCCGCGTGGTGGAAGCCGTGAAGAGATTGCGCGAGATGGCGGGAACGGCAGCAGCGTAGGAGATTTGTTAGTGCTTAGTGGCTAGCTGCAAGCTCTTACTCACCGCTCACCTCTAAGCACTAAGCACTGAGCACTAGGCACTAATCACTGGAGGTTATTAATGGCGACACCGCAAACCGATATCGCAACTCTGGCGACACAGGAATACAAATACGGCTTCGTTACAGACATCGAACAGGAAACCGTGGCGCCGGGATTAAACGAAGACGTCATCCGTCTGATCTCCGCCAAGAAGCGCGAACCCGAATGGTTGCTGGAATGGCGACTGAAGGCCTATCGCCACTGGCTGAAAATGGTGGAGCCGACGTGGGCGAACGTGAAATTCCCTCCCATCGATTACCAGGCCATCCGCTACTACTCCGCCCCGAAAAAGGCGGGCTCGGGCCCCAAGAGCCTTGACGATATCGACCCCGAGTTGCTGAAGACGTACGAAAAGCTCGGCATCCCCCTCAAGGAGCGCGAGCTTCTGGCGGGCGTGGCCGTGGACGCGGTGTTTGACAGCGTATCTGTAGGTACGACATTCAAAGCGAAGCTTGCCGAACTGGGAATCATTTTCTGTTCCTTCTCCGAGGCGGTGCAGGAGCATCCCGAGCTGGTGCGCAAGTATCTAGGCTCGGTGGTTCCTTACACCGACAACTTTTACGCCACCCTCAATTCGGCGGTGTTCAGCGATGGTTCTTTCGCTTATGTGCCCAAGGGCGTGCGCTGCCCGATGGAACTTTCCACCTACTTCCGCATCAACGCCAAGGATACCGGCCAGTTTGAGCGCACCTTGATCGTCGCGGACGAGGGCGCTTATGTCAGTTACCTGGAAGGCTGCACGGCCCCCATGCGCGATGAAAATCAACTTCACGCCGCCGTGGTGGAGCTGATCGCTTTGGACAATGCCACCGTAAAGTATTCCACCGTGCAGAACTGGTATCCGGGCGACAAGAACGGCAAGGGCGGCATTTACAACTTTGTGACCAAGCGCGGCAAGTGCGCGGGGGTGAATTCCAAGATTTCCTGGACGCAGGTGGAGACCGGCTCGGCCATCACCTGGAAGTATCCAAGCTGCATCCTCCAGGGCGACAATTCCGTGGGTGAGTTCTACTCCGTCGCCGTCGTCAACAATTACCAGCAGGCTGACACCGGCACCAAGATGATTCACATCGGCAAGAACACCAAGAGCACGATTGTCTCCAAAGGCATCAGTGCCGGACGCGGCCAGAACAGCTATCGCGGCGCGGTGCGCATCCTGAAAGGGGCGGCCAACGCCCGCAATTACTCGCAGTGCGATTCCTTGCTGATTGGCGACAAGTGCGGCGCCCACACGTTCCCCTATCTGGAAGTGAAGAATTCCACGGCCACCGTCGAGCACGAGGCTTCCACTTCCAAGATCGGCGAGGACCAGATCTTTTACTGTCGTCAACGTGGGATCTCGACTGAAGATGCGGTGGGCATTATCGTCAATGGTTTCTGCAAGCAGGTGTTCCGCGAGCTGCCCATGGAATTTGCCGTCGAAGCGCAGAAGCTCCTGGGCGTGAGCCTGGAAGGCAGCGTGGGGTAATTTGAAATTTTGACTTTTGAATTCGACAACGGAGTGAGAATGCTAACGATCAAGAATCTGCAAGCCAAAGTAGGAGACAAGGAAATCCTGCGCGGGATTGACCTGCAAGTGAACGCGGGCGAAGTCCACGCCATCATGGGGCCGAACGGTTCCGGCAAATCCACGCTCGCGCAGGTGCTGGCGGGCCGCGAACTTTACGCGGTTACAGGTGGTGAGGTGACGTTCGAGGGCAAAGATCTGCTCGAGATGTCGCCGGAAGAGCGCGCACGGGAAGGCATCTTCCTCGCCTTCCAGTATCCCGTGGAAATTCCGGGCGTTTCAAACACTTATTTTCTGCGCGCCGCGCTCAACGCCATCCGCAAACATCGTGGGCTTGAGGAATATGACGCCATGGACTTCCTCACCCTCGTCCGCGGCAAGGTGAAGCTCCTGGAAATGGACGAGAGCCTGATGTCACGCTCGGTGAATGAAGGATTTTCCGGCGGGGAAAAGAAGCGGAACGAGATTTTCCAGATGGCGGTGCTCGAACCGAAGCTTTCCATTCTGGACGAAACCGACTCCGGCCTGGATATCGATGCGCTCAGAGTCGTGGCCACCGGCGTGAACGCGCTGCGCGCGCCCGACCGCGCCACCATTGTGGTGACGCACTACCAGCGCCTGCTCAACTACATCGTTCCCGATTTTGTCCACGTGCTCTTCAATGGACGCATCGTCAAGTCCGGTGGCAAAGAACTGGCCTTGGAACTCGAAGAAAAAGGCTATGGATGGCTGGACGAGGCCGTGGAGTCCGGTGTGGCGGTGCAATGAGACCAAGTGTAGCGCGGGACCTGTTTTGTAAGTCCGCGGCTTTTCCTTGGCAATAGGGGACGAGCCTTGCAATGAAAAAAGAACAAGTCAAAAGTCAAAACGCAAAAGGCAAAAGTCAAAGCCGATGTTACAACGGACGGATGCCAGCTCCGGTTTGGATTCTCACCTTTGCATTTTGACTTTTGCGTTTTGACTTTTGACTTGTTCTTCCGAGCGACCTAGGGCATTCGATATGTGCAGAGGAAGGAAAACAGAAATCTGATGACTGCTGTCAAAGAACAAGAAGGACTCTATCTCGCAAGCTTCACGCACCTTGAAAAGGCCCTCAATGAGCATGCGCCGGCATGGTTGTCCAAGCTTCGTCATGCGGCCATCGGGAGTTTTGCCGAGCTCGGTTTCCCCACGACCCACCACGAGGAGTGGCTCTACACGAACGTCGCGCCCTTGGCCTCTGTGCCGTTTGCTCCGGCCCGCGTCAAGCTGACGGAGGAACTTCGGGAAAAGATTGAGCGACTGCCGCTGGCAGACTTGGGTTGCAGCCGCCTGACCTTCTTTAATGGGTGCTATGTTCCAGAGCTCTCGAAGCTGCGAGAAGTTCCCCAGGGACTGAAGGCGGGCAGCCTGGCCTCCGCCTGGAAAAACCACGGCGCGCTGCTGGAGCGGCATTTGGGGCGCTACGCGGACGCGGCGACCCATGCCTTCGTGGCGCTCAACACTGCATTTTTTGAAGATGGGGCATTTATCGAAGTGCCCAAGGGCGCGGTGCTCCAGAAGCCTTTGCACATCCTGCAGATTTCGCACGGCGGCGGCCGGGCCACAGTTTCCCACCCTCGCAATTTGATCCTGGTGGGCGACACGGGGCAGGCAAGCATTATCGAAACCTTCTTCAGCCTCGCGGAAGACACAACATTCACCAACACGGTCACGGAGATTGTGGCCGGTGAGGGCGCGCTGGTGGACTATTGCAAGGTGCAACAGGAGAGCGATGAGGCGTTTCATTACGCGCGCGTGCAGGTGCAGCAGGAGCGCTCCTCGAGCGTGGCGACGCACTCGATCCAACTGGGCAGCGCCCTGACGCGCGAGGAAGTGCAGACAGTGCTCGACGGCGAAGGCGCGGAGTCCCTTTTACACGGCCTCTATGTGATCGCCGGGCGGCAGCACGTGGACAACCACACCATCATCGATCACGCCAAGGCCCACTGCTCCAGCCGCGAGATTTACAAGGGCGT
>JBEKNU010000125.1:0-20971 GCA_049522495.1 Terriglobia bacterium | reverse complement strand
CTGCGGGATCGAATCCTGCTCGGGGTTGCCGAAATCAACGCCGCACCCGTGGTTCATCGCTGGAAGAAGTTTGACGCTTTAATGATGTGATGTGAACATGTTTAAGTGAAACGACATACTAGGTGTCAGGTGCAGGGTACGGAGGCTGGAATCCTCCTCCCTTTGCATGAGCTGCCTCGGCGATATGCCTCACGTCAGGCGACTATATTCCTGAAAAGCCAGTGAGTTATTGGGAAATTGGGATGATTTCCGGGGGGAAGCAGAAAATCGAGTCTTTGAAAATGGGGAAGTTAAAATGAGACATTTGCGAAACTGGGCGCTGACGGTTAGAGATGTCAGAAATGAAGCAACCTCCGGGGATATGTATGAAAACAAAGGTGAGTGGACAAAATGTCTAGCTAAAAAAACGCCTTCATGCACGAAAATACGGCAATTGAGCGAAAATCGACAACAATCGAGCGGGCTTTTTGGCGGAAATGCGCAGGTTACGCCGCAAATCGTGGCGAACGTGGACCAAACTGCATCACACCCGATAATTTTTCCTGCCCCTTGCTCGGCGCGGCTAGTCCACTTAAGATATCGCTACCCGGAGCGACTGTTCGCTCCCAGCGACGTTTCATTTCAGAGGGAGCGCTTGGCGCCGAGCGCACATAAACGTCAAAAAGGGGAGTAACATGATACGAGGGTTTGGAATTCGCAACATTCTGGGAATGGTTCTCGCCGTCATGATGATCGGAGTGGTGTCCATGTCAAACGCTGACGAAAAATCGAAGCAGCCTCCTACGTTGGCGGAGGCGGAAGCCTTCATCAAGAACGCCGAAGCCAAGCTGCGGGAACTGGACCGGCTTTGGGAGCAGGTGCGTCCGCTTTACTTGCAGCTCCACGCCTACGTGCGTTGGAAGTTGCGGGAGAAATACGGCGACCAGGTGGTTCCCGCGAGCGGCCCCATACCCGCCGATCTGCTGGGCAATTTGTGGGCGCAAACCTGGGAAAACGTCTACCCCCTGGTGGCGCCGCCGAATGGCGACCCGGGCTACGACCTGACCCAAATCTTGAAGAGCCGCAACACCGACGCCCTCGGCATGGTCCGTTACGGCGAGCACTTCTTCACCTCGCTCGGCTTCGCGCCCCTGCCGCAGACGTTTTGGGAGCGATCGATGTTCACCAAGCCGCGCGACCGCGACGTGGTGTGCCACGCCAGCGCCTGGCACGTCGACCTGGATCAGGACCTGCGCGTGAAAATGTGCATTGACATCACCTCCGAGTTTTTCTCCACCATTCATCACGAACTGGGCCACAACTTCTATCAGCGGGCCTATCGTCATCAACCTTACCTGTTTCGCGATGGCGCCAATGACGGCTTTCACGAGGCCATCGGCGACACTATCGCGCTCTCCATCACGCCGGAATACCTGGTGAAACTCGGGCTGCTCAGCCAGGCTCCTGATCCCTCCAAAGATTTGGGACTGCTCATGCAAAAAGCGCTGGAAAAAATTGCCTTCTTGCCCTTTGGGCTTCTCATCGACCAATGGCGATGGAAGGTCTTTTCCGGGGAGATCACGCCCGAACAGTACAACCAAGCCTGGTGGGCCTTGCGATTGAAGTACCAGGGCGTTGCCCCGCCCATCGCGCGCAGCGAGGAGGACTTCGACCCCGGGGCAAAATACCACGTGGCGGCAAACGTCCCCTACACCCGCTATTTCCTGGCGGACATCCTGCAATTCCAGTTTCATCGCGCCCTGGCGAAGACCGCCGGTTGCACCGGGCCGCTCAACCGCTGCTCGATTTACGATAACCAGGAAGCGGGCGCGCGCCTGGCAAAAATGCTCGAAATGGGCGAAAGCCGCCCGTGGCCCGACGCTCTCGAAGTCATGACCGGCCAAAGGCAGATGGACGCCACGGCCATCCGCGACTACTTCGCTCCGCTCGAGAAGTGGCTGAAGGAACAGAACCAGGGCAAACCGGTGGGATGGTAGAAGGCAATAGGCAGTGGGCCGGTGATTCCCTGATGCCAGCTAATCAAGCGCGGATTTCTCTCCGCGGGGTGTGGGAGGAAATATTCCTAGGTAAGACTAATTGATGGGCTCGAAGTGGCTGGAGGGAGGAGCCTGGCGGCGCCGCGGGTCGGGCAAGGGACAGATAAACTCGAGCCCCGCAACGAGTTCCTTATTGGCGCCGGCAGGAGTGGTCCACACGACCCGGCATGGTTCGGGATTCTTGCTGAGGAAAAGTTCCACAATCTGGCCCGGCTCGATTTGGCCGCACAGGCGGATTCGAACTCCCGATTCCGAAAGGTCCATCGTTGACGAATCCTCGATGAACTCCCCGCTGCCGGGACCGGTCGCCAACGGCGCGCGCATGGTGCACGTCACACGGTAGTCCCGCCGAAAATTCTCATCATCTTTAGGCATGGTAAGAGAATTTGAGACTACGTCAACTGTTCCAGCGTGTCAAGTACCTGACGGAGTATTGTGCCAAGCCTCTCTGCCCTCGGCGAGGGAAAGCACCCAGTCGAGCAGGTCGCCGATGTGAGCCAGGATTTGAGCGGGGGTGCGAGTGGTCTGGCCGGCGCGAAACTCGGCAAACTCAGCGGGCGCGCCACGCAGTGCTTTGCCCCCTCGATAAGCAAGGGTGGCCAGAGTGTGGCGCAGCAGATCGATTTTGCCGTCGGTCATGAAGCCCTCCCGATGCCGAGGGAACTATTTTCTCTCCAGGCTGCGCGCGCTTTTATCCGTGGCGGGGTCGATCCACCCAACGTCCATGTGCCCATCAATAAAGCGACGCAGGCCCGCCTCCTTGATGGCAGTGTCCGGCACCTTGTGGAGCGGGGTATAACGCGGATGGTGGGATTCCTTGTAGGGATCATTGCGGGCCGCGTTGTAACAGCAAATCAACGACCAGCGCGGGTTGTCCGAACGGTTCTGATCGGAGCGGTGCAGAAGGTTGCAGTGGAAAAACAACGTGTCACCCGGATCCATTTCAACGTAGACCCGTTCCAACCTCTTTTGAATCTCGCTCACGCGCTCCATATCCGCGCCCGCCTGCTGGCCCGTCAGAACGTGATCAATGCGCCCAAGTTCGTGAGAGCCGCGCAAAACTTGCATGCACCCGTTCTCCCGTGTGGCCGGATCGACCGCGATAAAAGCGCTGCAAAGCAACGGAAGCAAAACCCCGTTTTGGTACCAGTAACCATAGTCCTGATGCCAAGTCCAGGCGCCCCCGACCTTGGGGTCCTTCATGATCATTTTGGAATGGTAGTGGTACACCTCGCCGCCCAAAAGCATTTCGGCAGAGTTAACAATCGACTCGCAGCGCGCAAACATTCCGTAAAGCGTGTCGCCCGGGTGGTTCCAGCCGGAGAGGCGCACCGTCCCGCCCTCGCCATCTTTCCTTCCAAAGGAATGCTGATCGAGTTGCCGGTCCTCCTTGGCAGCACGCTGGAGCATGCCGGTCTCATCCGCATCAAACAGATGCTTGACCAGCACAAAACCATTCAGATCATATTCCTGCAACTGTTGCTCGGTAATCGGACCTTTGGCCATGGCGATGTCCTTGCGGTGAGAGTTACGACTGCTTTCCTTTCAGGCTGCTGGCAGCGGGATTGGCGGTGTGCTCCCACCAGGCGACATCGCCTTGACTATCGGCAAAGCGCCGCAGGCCTGCCTCCTTGATGGCCGTGTCGGGCACCTTGTGGAGCGGTGTATAGCCCGGATGGGCGGAGGCTTTGTAAGGATCATTTCGCGCCGCGTTGTAGCAGCAGATCAGCGACCAGCGCGGATTCTCCGAGCGGTTCTGGTCCGAACGGTGCAGAAGGTTGCAATGAAAGAAGAGCGTATCACCCGGATCCATTTCCACGTGGACCAATTCCATTTTCTTGAGGATTTCAGCCACGCGCTCCCGGTCCGCGCCGGCCTGTTCGCCGGTCAGGAGGTGATCGATGCGGCCGAGTTGGTGCGAGCCACGAACGACCTGGAGGCAACCGTTCTCCCGCGTGGCCGGGTCCATGGCGATGTAGGCGCTGGCGAGCAGCGGGAACAGCACGCCAAACATATACCAATACCCGTAGTCCTGGTGCCAGGCCCACGCCCCGCCGATCTTGGGATCTTTCATGATCACTTTCGAGTGGTAATGGTAAACTTCGCCCCCCAACAATTCTTCCATCGAGTTCACAACGGTTTCGCAGCGCGCGAACATGCCGTACAGCGTGTCACCTGGGTGATTCCAGCCGGAGAGGCGTACGGTCCCACCTTCGCCATCCTTCCTGCCGAAGGAATGCTGGTCAAGTTGGCGGTCCTCCTTGGCGGCGCGCTGGAGCAACCCCACCTCCTCGGCGTCGAACAACCCTTTGGCCAACACATAGCCGTCGGCGTGGTAATTGCGCACCTGCTGATCGTTCAGCGGACCTTTAGCCATAAGAAATGCCCTCGCGGTGAAAGTTATGAAATTTGCCTGAATTATGAGTGTAGAACTGTGCGCAAGCGCGTGTCAACACCTTCCACGCCCTACGCGCTACTGCCAACCGAAAACCTGGTGTCACTCGTTGTTCATGCGCTGCACATCTTCAAGCTCGATGCGCTGCATCATCCCGCGGCGGTTGGTGAAGTAGGATTTCAAGGCGCTGCCCAGCCTGGCTGGAACCACGACGACTTGATTGTGAGCCATTTGTCGCCAGGAGATCGGCCCCCGGTGGGGAAGCAGGCCGGTGCCCCACTGGAAGATGAACGCCAGGTTCCAAAGGATCAAGGCGCCGATCACCGGCGCAATCACGGTGTATGCCGCACGCCCCTGCTTAAACCAGTGCGCGGCTTCCTGAAGGGTCACGGCAAGGCCGAGAATGAAAAAGGGTGTCAGCGAAATGAAGAACCGGTTGCCAAAGGACGAGAGACCGTGCCAATCCGCGTGACAGGCCACAATGTAATACACTGCCACCACGGCGGTGAGCGAATAAATGGCCAGGTCCCGGTCGTATTTGCGGAGAAGCACCAAGCCCGCGATGGCTGGGATGACGATGGGCGTCCAGGTGATCAACCCGTGGTTGGACGAAACGAGTGGTTGCCAGAGCGCCGGATGAATCCAGTGGGAAAAACCGAGGTCATCGTACCCAAGCTTCAGGGGATGGCCATTGATGATCTGCCGCGTTATGAGCGTCGGCAGGAAAGCCACCAGAGTCGCGCCGGAGTAAGCGACGTTTCCCAAGAAAAGGCTGCGCGAGCCTTCCCAGCCATGCCCGGGCGCTTGCCAATTTCGCCAGTAACCCTGCAACGACTCGAGGAGGGGCACCAGCAGGATCGCGACGTTCAAATAGTAGATATCGAGCAACAGGCCCGACAGAAGGCCGAGAATAATCCACTGATTGAAGGATCGCGGGTGGCGAGTCCGGCGCCAATACCAAAGGAAGAGTGCCGCCGCAAACACCGAATGCGCGTGCGAATAGGAAGGATTGAAATACATGTAGACAGGCAGAGAGCTGGCAAACCACATGCCCAGCGTGGCCAGGAAACTCCATCGTTCCGGCACGCAGGAACTGGCCAATCGGAAGGAGAGGCAGAGCCCCACAAAACCGTACAGGGCCGTCGCCAAGGCCATCGTCACAAGATAGGGTTTGGAAAAGCCGTCCGCCGATACATTGAATCCGAGTCGCTGCAAAACCAACATGCCGGCGTGAACGGGAACGAGGAAGGGCGCCCAGAGCATCGACGCGCCCACCGCATACTTATTCTCGACATGTCCAGTGCTCGTGTAATACTCCGGGGCGATTTGACCTTGCGGATTGACGCTATACATGCGGAAACTGAGATTGGCTTGGCGCCAATCGCTTTCGAAGTTCAAGTCGTGCTCGACCAAAAGAGATCTCACATAGGCATAGTAATTCACCCCATCGCCCCGCACCCAAGGGTTACAAAGCGGCAAGGTTATCGCAAAAATGATGCCCAGAACTTTAAGATAACTGGATCGCTTCATGCCGAGTCGACCGTAGGATTTAAGTCATTCCCCGAATCCGGCCCCGCCAGAAAGATCGCTGTGGAAAGGCTCAAGATCGGTCCGGCCACGTTGAAAAGGGCGCGGGCGGTATTGCCCGCTGCATTGTTGTATGCGCCCAGCGCCAAGGCTCCACAAAACGCCACCCCTGAGGCCAGAACCCAGGGCCAGGGCAGCCGGAGCAAGCGCAGGATTCCCAGGGGGAGCAACCAGATAAAAACATACCAGAAAGTGTGGTCGAGAATGCACCCTCGCAACCCGGCAAGGAACCCGACATCAGCGTGCATGGACTTGGCAAACTCCCAGGGCCAAACCCAACCACCCGCGACGGTTGACATGGCGATGGCCACAGTGGAAAGGCTCGAAACTCCCAATGCGCCGACCCAGAGGAGGCGGGAGAACCGCCGGTGGCTCTGTTGTGCCGCGGCTAACCACCACCCGATCGCGAACAAGCTGGAAAGTGGCGCAAAGGTCTCCTTGGCGAGTGCGCCCAGAACCCCCCAGAGCGGCAGCAGAAACCAGCGCTCGGTGAGCAGCGACCAAACCACGGCCATCACAAAGCAGCCTTCTCCAGAATCGATCAGTCCAACCAGATTGAGGTTGGAAACAGCAAAATTCAGCAGGTACAGTGCGGCGGCCAGCAGAGCTGTCGGAGGATTAAACCCCAACCGGCGCCCGACAGCCACCAACAGGCTGGCGGTTGTCGCCGTGAAGAGCGCATTCGCCATCAGCAGCCCCAACAGAGCCGGGTCCCAGCTACCCACCCGGCCATTCGCCAGCCAATAAAACGGCCTGGCAACATAAGGCACGAGTACACGGTAATAGTTTTCCGACTGGGCGAGGCGCGCCATGGGGCTGCGTGCCTCCGCGGCGTTTTGGGGTTGGCCGACGACGAGTTCGCGGTAAACGGCGACGTCAGAGGTCCCCGCTATTTTCGCGGGGTCATAACGGTTCAAGGCCGGATATCCCAAGCCCACGCAGATCACGAAGAAAAGGAGCCATAACAATACCTTGCGTGCAAATGTCATCGGGGCGCTCGGTTCTTCGCCTTAATACTCGAAGTTTCAGACCGGCAGGACAAGTCAGTATAAGACATGGCAAGTCAAACTTCGAGCCGATTGGAACGTGGGTTATTCGGGATTCAGCCGGACTCAGCTTGGGAGGCACAAAACCATTCCGCCAGGCATGATCGATAACCCGCTGCAATCCGACGGTGCGTCCCTCGAAAACAAATCCTTTATTTGGAACGGTATATCTTCTACTCAAGTGACTCACCTGAGACTAGACAAGGGCCAAGAAACTGTTAGCATCCGTGTACAGGAAGCTTGGTAAGCTTCCCAAGGTTGTGCCCAATAATGAAGTGTTTCATTGCCTGTTCGGGTGCAGGGGAGGGTGGGGGCGCAGCGAGGGACCCCGGCAGGTCGCGGGGGTTGGTGAACAGAGTAGACTACAGGGGCTCTTCGCCCAAAGTGTGGATTCAGAATAACAGCTTACGCGCGCCGCGGGCTCCCCGCCGATAGGTCGTTTGCCAGTATTGTTTTACGGGTATGGCACCCTCGTACTGATGCCAAAGTACTATGGGCAAAGTGTGGGGAGGAAATTACGATTTATAACGGGTGATTGTGGAATCATAAAAACCCGATCGTTGATCAGTGCTCGAACGAGGGCAATCATAACGGCCCGACACGGGAGTTCTTCTTCCAAGGGGAGATTTGAAGGAGCAGAGCATGAGCGCCAAGAACCGTTGGCTTTATAGGCTGTCTCTCGCTGTGGTGGTTTTCGGCCTGGTGGTGATTTCTTCTGTCTTTATGACCGCGCAAGTTCGCGGGCCGCGGCCCGCTGGGGCGCCTGAGCAGGTGATCGGGGAAACATTCTCAGTCTCGAATCCCGGCCAAATCACCGCGCCGCAACCCGTCGGGGTGCCGGACGATTGGAGCCACCACCACGTCATCTATTCCAACCCTGGCACCGCCCCCGAGGCTTTGGCGCGCGGCCGGTTCGAGGAGTGGTACAGGATCATCAATGACCCGCGCTACATCCTCCAGCGGACGAAGCAGAATGCCCGGGCCACGGGTGTGGTGGCGGGACCGGGGTTCCCCGTAGCCTGGCCACCGCAGCCCACGGAGCCCAATCCCATCCTCCCGCCCTTCCGCCCGCCCCTGCGCCCGCCCTTAATCCCGCCCAGAATCGCGGCCCCGGAGCCCGGGGGAGGCCTCTGGACCATGAACGCGGGCCCCTCCGGCACTATCGCCACCGTCAGCGGAACTCTATCGACGGAGCCCGCCACCAGTAGTACGCTTACCATCACTGGAAATGGACAGACACTGATTATAACGGCATCTACCACGACCTCGGGTTCGTGCACGTACACTTCCGGCACTTCCAATGTGACTTTCACGAGGAGCGGTACGACGAATACTAACGCCACACGGATCGCAGCATTAATCAACACCGCGGGGTGCGGGTCAGGCGTATACGTTACCGCGACTGCTCCCGGCGCCAGCGTGCTCACAATTTCCGCCCAGATTTCTGGATCCCTTGGAAACAGAATTACCGTCCTAACCTCGTCGAGTCCAAGCTTTAATCTTGCTGCTTGGAACACACTCACCAATCTCACCGGGGGCTCATCGGCGGTAGGAGCCGCCCAGTACCCGGCCAAGTACTCATTCAACTACGGGCCCGTTTTCTCGGCCGCGAATTGCGCCAGTTCCGGCACGCCGGACTTCGTGGTCTTTCCCACTGGGATCACCGGCAGCGCCACCCAGGCAACCCTCATTGCCTACGACAATCTTTATACCGGGTGCACCGGCACCGTGCCCTCGGTCTATTGGTCTTACAACTTTACGGATAGGATTGCAACCTCGGTGGTGCTTTCCATGGACGGTACCCAGGTGGCCTTCGTGGACACGACCGGCCATTTGCTCCTCGTGAAATGGACAGCAACCGGTGGGACGCTCGCCACTCCGACCACGCCCACATTGGCCGGAAGTGCCGCCGCTTACCGCACTTGCACAGCGCCCTGCTATTACAGCCTGCTGCTGAGTGGCGAAACCGCTGACACCACCTCTTCCCCCTATGTCGACTATTCGCACGACACACTGTACGTAGGCGGTTTGGGTGGTACCATTGCCGCGGACGGATACTTGCACCAAGTCACCGGCGTTTTTACCGGGACGCCCACCGAAACCATCTCCTCCGGCGTCTGGCCGGCACAGATCAGTACGGGCGCTACTGCCACCCCCGTTTATGACGTTGTATCCGGATACGTTTACATTGGCCCGGGCACCTCTGCGGGTAACGGCGTTTTCCAAGAGGTCTTGGCATCAAGCGGCGCTGTCACCTCCTCTGCTGCGTTGGAAACCCCGGGTTCATACGAGAATGCCTCTGCCCCCGTCGTCGACTCCACTGCGAAGATGCTCTATGTATTTGTTAATGACTCCAGCGCGGGCACAGCCGGCGACGCCGCCGTCTATCAGATTCCCATTAATGGGCCGGGCTTTACTTCTGGTGGTCACGGCACCCAGGAGTTATTGGGCCAGGGTGCTCTTAACGGCCTCGGGTATAGCGGAGCGTTCGACAATACCTACTACATCAGCGCCAACGGAGCGAGCCCCACGGGAAATCTTTATGCCTGTGGACGCGCCTCCGCCAGCCAGACCCCGACGCTATACCAGATCCCGATCACCGCGGGCGTGATTGGCACACCGGTGGTGGGCCCCGCCCTGGCCACGAGCACCGCGGACTGCTCGCCGCTAACCGAGTTTTACAACGGCACGAGCGACTATATTTTCCTCAGTGTGGAGGCGCACAACCTAACGACTGCCCCCATAACCTGCCCGAGTGGCCACGGCTGCCTGATGTCGTTCGACGTGACCAGCCCAACCTTTAACACGAGCTTTGCACCCTCTCACGTCGCGGTGGAAACCGGGGGCACGAGCGGGCTTATCATCGACAATCTGGCCACCACCCCACAGGCTGGCACCCAGATCTACTTTACGCCCCTGGTGACGGCCATGACCTGTGTGGGGAACGGGACCACCGGCGCCAGCGCCACCACCACCCTTAGTGCAACCATCACCGCCGCCGCCACCTCCATTACGGTTGCTTCGGGAACGAATACCGCTACCGGCGGCTACGTCCTGATTGGCACGGAGCTCATGCTGGTTACGGCGGGCGGCGGCACGACCACGTTGACCGTCATCCGCGGCGTGCTGGGCACCACGGCGGCTGCCCACACGAGTGGAGCGACGGTAACCTTTGAAGATGGCTGTGCAACTCAACTGTCGCAGGCGGGCCTAAGCTAGCACCGCAACACTGATCAC
Organism: Terriglobia bacterium; assembly: GCA_049522495.1. GTDB lineage: Bacteria > Acidobacteriota > Terriglobia > UBA7540 > UBA7540 > Bog-366. The sequence continues at coordinate 10,670 of JBEKNU010000125.1, read as the reverse complement.
TTTGTCGTCGTCACGGATTAGGGAATCTAATTGCGGGCGAAGCCGGCCTTGGAGTGCGGTAGCAGCAGCTACCGCCTTCCACCTTCTGCTCATACGGCAGAGGCGCGAGGGGCCGAGGAAGAAAGGCGGTAGCTGCTGCTACCGCAGTAGAAGTGGCTTCGCGCAAGTCCATATGAAAACGCGCGCTAAGTGAAGAGTTTTGATCTTAGCCGGAGGTATTCCGCATGAAGCAGCCAGAAGGCGCTCCGCAGCAGGCCAGTCCCCTGGAGGCCAAGAAGGCGGCCCGAAAGCCCTACCAGAAACCGGCGGTGCGCTACGAGCAGGTCTTTGAAACCAATGCGCTGACCTGTGGCAAGGTTCAGACCACCCAACAACAGTGCCACACTAACCGAAAAAATTCATGACCCAAGCGGCCCCAGCTAATAGTAGCATGGCCATCTTGGCCATGACCCCGCACGTGCAGGACCCCGATGGATCGGGGCAAGTTGCCCGTGCCACGTCTCGGGAAACGCTGGGGTGTGAGTTGGCGGCGGAAGTGATCCGCTCCTTCGGGAGTCTGCGCCTGCGAGTCGTCGGCGCCAGCATGTTGCCCGCCGTCTGGCCGGGTGATCTGCTCTCCGTCCGCAGTGACGACGCCGCAGAAGCGGTGCCGGGTGACATCGTGGTGTTTAAACGCGAGGGGAGGCTGGTGGCGCATCGGGTGGTGGAGATTAAGATTCAGGATCCAGGATCTAGGACTCAGGATTCAGGATTTAGGCGCCAGGGGCAATCACCAATCGCCAATCACCAATCGCCAATCGACAATCGGCAATCGGCCATCGACAATTTCCCCGGCCCCGTGTCCCGAATCGAATTCGTGACCCGCGGCGACCGGGTGGGCCGCAACGACGCGCCAATTTCCCGCCACGAACTGTTGGGCCGGGTGACGGCCATCGAGCGCGGCTCGCGCCGCATAAATCCTCGCCTGACTTTTTGGAGTAGAATCGCGTCCGCAATCCTGTCCCGCTCGGAATTCTGCACGAGCCTGGTGCTGCGAGTTGGGGGCTGGGGGTTAGGGGTTGGGGGCTAGGGGCTAGGTTCTGGGGGCTGGGTTCTGGGGATTTTCTCTAGCCCCCGTCCCCAGCCCCTAATACGTAGTTCCTGTCTCCCGATCAGTGTTCAATTTTGTATACAAAAATGTATACAAGAGATTTGCCTTTGCGCTATACTGTAACTTATGAAAGCTGCGAACCGCACTCCCAACGTACGAATCAGTCCTCGCGCTCACGATCTGCTCCGCCAAATGGCAGAGGAAGAGCAGGAATCCATGCAATCGGTTCTGGACAGGGCACTCGAACGCTATCGGCGGGAGAAATTCTTGCGCGCGGCCAACGCCGATTTTGAAGCGTTGAGAGATGACCCCAGAGGATGGCAGGAAGAATTACGGGAAAGGGAGCTCTGGGAACAGACCTTGGCGGATGGGCTGGCCAAGGAATGACCATGCCTGCGCCAACACGGGGAGAGGTTTGGGACCTCAACCTCGACCCCACAATCGGACACGAACAGGCGGGAAGCAGACCTGCCCTCATTCTTTCTGCGGATATCTTCAACGAAGGTCCGGCGGACTTGGTGGTGGTTATCCCCGTCACCCGGACGGAGAGAAAGGTGCGCTGGCATGTGCCCATAAAACCTCCCGAGGGCGGACTTGTGGCGGAAAGCTTCATCCAGTGTGAAAACGTACGCTGTGTCTCAAAACGCAGGGTGAAACGCCTGCGCGGCCGAGTATCGGAGAGCACCATGCAGCAGGTCGAAGATCGCGTGAGGATCTTGTTGGGACTCTAGAATTCGGGACTCGGGACACGGGTTTCGGGATTTGCGATTTAAGATTTGTGAATTGAGATTTGCACTTCCTTCTGACTCCTGACTCCTGTCTTCTGTCTCCTGACTGGCAAGATTTGTCCTTTCTTCTTTCAGGGCAGAGAGTGTAATACAATTGAGTTTTCACGGCCTTCTGCCCGGGAGAGGGGGGCGGTTCCTTGTATTACTTAGAGCCAACTTCTTCGAGTGCTGCGAAGAAAAGGCTCACCACGGAGCGCACAGAGACCACAGAGAAAAGCCCTTCTGCCTGCGCGCGTTGGGATTACGATCCGTTTGTTTGTTGACCCAGAATTGACTTCTGTTCTCCGTGACCTCTGTGGCCTCTGTGGTGAATGCCTTATGCCGGCGCCGACATTGATTTCGGTTCACGCGCTTACCCTTGACATTGGCGGCATACCCATCCTTGTCCGCACGGACAGTGCTGATTTCGCTCACCTGCTCGAAGACCGCTACGGGGAATTTGTAACTGCGGGCACGCCGCAAGCCTCGATGGAGTTGGACATCGAACTGGTGAAAGAGCCGGCATTCGGGGTTCGGGATTCGGGGCTCGCGAAGGACAAAGAACCGGAATCCGGACTTCGGACTTCGGACCTCGGACTTCGGACTCCGGATTACGACGAGTACGACAAAGACCTGAGCGTGCGATTCGAGTCCGGACGCTGGATGATGGAGCGGGGCGACTTCCGCGCCGAGTGGAATCCGGAATCCAAACGGGGCTGGGTGCGACAGACCGCGAATCCTTACTCCATCGATGGGGTGCTGCGCATTCTGCACTCGCTCATCCTGGCCCGCGAAGGCGGCTTCCTGGTGCATGCGGCAAGCGCCGTGCGCAACGGCCGGGCGTTCGTGTTTGCGGGGGTCTCCGGCGCGGGAAAAACCACCCTGGCGCGCCTGGCCCCGCCGGACGTCACACTGCTGACGGATGAGATTTCTTACGTCCGGGACACGGGGTACGGGACACGGGATACGGGACACGGGAAACGCGACACAGGAGGCAGGAGACAGGAGTCAGGAGTCAGGAGTCATGAGCACGGATTCCGGAAAACAAATTCCGGATTCCGGATCCCGTGTCCCGTACCCCGTGTCCCGTACCCCGTGTCCCGTATCCCGTACCCCGTATCCCGTGTCCCATGTCCCGGCCTTTTCCGCCTTCGGCACTCCCTTCGCTGGAGAGCTGGCGCGCATTGGCCAGAAGGTGCAGGCGCCGCTGGCAACGCTCTTCCTTTTGAAGCAAGGTCCGGAGAACCGCATCGAACCGATGAGCGAGTCCGAAGCCGCGCGGGAGCTGCTGCGGCACATCCTCTTCTTCGCGCATGACGAGGAACTGGTGGGTCTGGTTTTCCAGACCGTTTGCGATTTTGTGAGGCGCGTACCAGTGCGCCGGCTGGTTTTCACGAAGGATGCAAGCGTGTGGGAGATGCTAGGGTAGTGGACAGTGGACAGTGGATAGTGGTTAGTGGCTAGTGGCTAGTGCAAAGTGGCTAGTGCATAGTGGCTAAGGGTTCGGAATTCTGACTCCTGACTCCTGACTCCTAGCTTCTGACTCCTGGGGTAGCCCTATGAGCCCGCTCTACATTGCCCGAAGCCGTGAAATTGCCGCGCGCGAGCTGGACGGCGAAATGATGATCATGTCCGCCCGCGATTCGACTTTGTTCAACCTGAACGAGTTGGGCACGATCATCTGGCAGGCGGCGGACGGCGCGACCTCGCTCGAGGAGATCGTGGCGCAGAAGATTTGCCCTGAATACGAGGTGGCGCCGGGTCAAGCCCTCCAGGACGCGGAAGCCTATGTCCGGGAGCTGGCGGAGCACGGTATCCTGCGGCTTTCCGATCAGCCCATTGCCACCCCGGCGGCGCCCAAGGAGCGCGCATGACCACTCTGATGCAGGAGATGAACGAACGGGCGCACAAGGCTGGGGTGCCCCTGAGCGTGCAGTTTGATGTGACGTATCGCTGCAACGAGCGCTGCATCCACTGCTACCTGGACCACGTCGATCACGGTGAGATGACCACTGCGGAGGTCATGGACGTGCTCGACCAACTGGCCGAAGCCGGCGTTTTCTTCCTCTGCTTCAGCGGCGGCGAAGTATTCATGCGCATGGACTTCTTCCGCATCCTGGAATACGCCCGCTCCCTGCTCTTCTGCATCAAGGTTAAAACCGACGCGTTCATGATCCGCGAGAAAGAGGCGGACCGCCTGGGTGCTCTGGGATTGCAGTCGGTGCAGGTCAGCCTCTACTCGCACCGCCCGGAGGTGCACGATGCCATCACCAAGCTGCCGGGCTCGCTGAAGCGGTCGCTGGCCGGGATCCGCTTGCTCCGTGAGCGCGGGATGCCGGTGACCATCGCCAACGTCCTCATGCGGCAGAACCTGCAAGACTACCCGGGAGTGGTGGCGCTGGCCAAAGAATTAGGGGCCGTCTACACGCTCGACCCCACGGTCACCCCCATGATGGACGGTGACCGCTCGATTCTGACCCTGGGAATCAGCGAGATGGACCTGCGCCAGGTCTTCCGCACCCCCGAGCTCATCGGCGACGTGGACGAATTTTGCGCTCCCCCTCCCGCCGTGGACGACGACGCCCGCAATGGCTTGCCGTGCAGCGCCAGCCATACTTTCTGCTACATTTCCCCTTACGGGGATGTTTACCCCTGCGTGCAGTTCCCGCTGCCTACCGGCAACGTGCGCCAGCAGAAGTTCCTGGAGATTTGGAAGCACTCGCCGCAAATGAACGAGGTGCGCTCCATTCATGGCCGCGATCTGCCCACCTGCTCCACCTGCTCGCACCTGGGCACGTGCACCCGCTGCCCGGGATTGGCTTATTTGGAAGGCAATATGCATGGGCCCTCCACGCAAGACTGCGAGAAGTCTCTTGCCCGCACCGGCATTCCCTCCGCCAACATGCTGGCCAAAGCTGCCGCTGCCCAGAGCTTTTCCGGGGGCTTGCACCTGGTACAGATCACCGGGTTGCAGCAGCCCGCCGCCCCAGCTTTGATGTCAGTCAAATAAGGTCCCGGCTTTAATCAACTTTATGACCGTGAAGTAGCGGGGTGTCCCCAGGGGCCCCGGCGAAACAGCCGCCGAAGGCAGGCAACGCCCGGCCGAATAAACCATCCTGCCACACTGCCCATCAGGCGCCAGGGCCGCAAAAAGTAATAGAGAAAAAACAGCGCGGAGGGGAGATGAAGGAATTGGCAATCCCCCAAAGTGGGGACAAATAGTCGAACGGCGAGGAATTGGAGCTTCTGGGAGAGGGTGGGAAGCAGCCGTATCGGGAAAAATGTCGCCCGGGGGAGTTCGAAAGCGCCTTGGGCAGTAGCAGGGAATCTCGGGGATTTGCGGGCTATCCACAATGAAGGCTGGGGAAGCGGTGTCTCCAGCAAAGTTGCGCAAACCGCAAGGCAAGACTGAACAGCTCTCTCCCAACCCAGCCGCTTGGCCATTTCTTGCACCTTATTCCAATCCAGGGCGCCACGGACGGTGAGCCAGTCAATGTCCACAAGCCACTTGAAAGGGACCATGCCGTGCCGAGCAGCATGCACCGCCAGGTATAGGAATTCCCACTCGGGGCTCATGGCAAATGCCGGCGCCGCGTGAAAAGGCCGGGGAGCGGCGTCGGACCAGACCTCGGCCAGCACCCGGCGCTCTGCCGGGCCTCCGCACATCAACCCACAATTAACTTGAAGCGGGTATACGGACCGGGCGTCCTCCCGCATCAACAGGCAATCCTTGCCATAGCGCGCCAGGAGGGGAACGAGAGATGGCTCGCGGAAGCGGGCCTCATATCCGGATGACCGAAGAAGATGCAGGCTCTCCGCGAAGTCTTTCGGTTGAACAAGGATGTCGATGTCCGCGCAGGTGCGGAGCGCGGGGTCACCGTAAAGTGACTCAGCCAAAGCGATGCCCTTAAGGGGGATCACGGGCACTCCAGCCGCACCAAGCCGCGCCAGCACCCGGACGAGCTCCTGGGTCAGAAGTACGTTGCGAATAGCATTCATTCCGAAGGTGTCCGTCAACTCCCTGCGGACCGGTGGGGGGACGCCGCGAAACTCGAGCCCGCGGAGGCGGTGATAGACGAGGGGAATCAGACCGTGCGCTCTGGCACGTTCGAGAAGCACGTCGCAACGCACTCCCGCTTCCAGCCGATCGACTGCCCGCTTCGCCACGTCGGGCGAAAAGCGCCCGCGAGCGAGCAGTAGACAGAGCTGATCCTCCGGGGTGAGGTCGTCAGGCATGTTTCCTCAGAAGTGACTGAGCGTGCCGGTGATCTTCGCCCAACGAACGCCCAAATGAAATGCCAGCAGGCTCAAGGGTAAACCCACAAGACCGAATGCCGCCAAGATGACGATTTGCCGGGAAAGTGCCGCCGCGGAAGCATGTTCCAGCAGGGCCGCACGCATGGCGCCCAACGCATGCGTAATCGGCAGCAATTGCGCGGTACGCCGGAGAAAACCCGGCAGTATATCAATAGGATAATAGACCCCTCCCAGCAACCACGAAAGGCCCCCGAACAGCCACAGCAGCGGGTCGCCGCGCTTGGACACCAGGGTAAAGGTCGCCGAGAGGATTCCGATGCTACTGAAGGCGCACTCCGATAGCAGGAAGATCAGCAGGGCCACGGGAATGTTCACCTTGGTGAGCGACAAGCCCATGAGGTAGCCGCCCAGCAGGTAGAGGAGGGCATCGAACAATGCCCGAATCATGGGATAAAGGGAAGAAAGCAGGACGAAGCTCACGGGAGAGGTGGGAGTGGCCAGGACCATCTTCAAGGTGCCCAGGGGGTGGCTGCCGCGGATGGAGTTAGCGTAGCAAACGAGCAACGTGCTCATATAGCCGTTGACCGCTACTCCGACCAGGATGAAAGCAAATGGGTCATAACCACGAAAGGCGCTCCGGCCGATCACTCGCGCTAAGAAATAGTACGCGCCAACGCCGACCAGAACGTCCACCACTTGTAAGGCAAACGAGAGTTTGTAACTGAGATCGGTGAAGAAGTCGCGCTTGAAGAACGCCCAGGCTTTCCATGCTATTGGCAATTGACCGCTCCAATCGCATGCTCAAAGGCGCTGGCTAAGTCGGTTCCGCCCAAGCTGCGTTTGATCTCCTCAGGCGTCCCCACGCTCACGATCTGCCCGCGATGAAGGATGGCCAGCCGGTCGCACACTTGTTCAGCCTCGGCCAGACTATGCGTGACCAGCAGCACTGTCTTTCCCAATTGTTCCACCAGTAATCGGCGAAGCAGCTTCCGGATTTCGCCTTGCAGCAGGGGGTCAAGACTCCGGGTGGGCTCGTCGAGGAGCATGACCGCCGGTTTCGTCAGCAGGGCTCGTGCCAGGGCCAATTCCTGCTTCATACCCTCCGAGAAATGTTGATAAGGAACGCCCTCTTTATGGCTGAGCCCGACTTGCTCTAACACGCTGCTAATTCTTTCCTTGGCTTCTTCCGGGTGCAGATCGTTGAGGAGCGCAAAGAATTCCAAGTTCCGGCGCGCACTTAACCGCGGATAGAAGCTCTCCGTGGCCGCGGCGCAATAGCTTACGATGCTTCGAACCTGGGCAGATTCCTTTACGACATCATGACCCTGCACGAATGCCTGCCCGCTGGTGGGGAGCAAGACGGTCGAGAGGATCTCGACCAACGTGGTTTTTCCCGCCCCATTCGGCCCCAGCAATCCCAGTACTTCCCCTTCATAAATCTCCAGGTTGACGCCTCTCAAGACGTCAGCCTGAGTATTACGGTTGGCTCCATTCTTGACGAGCCTCCGAAGGTATCTCCCGGGGGAGAAGGACTTTGTCAAGTTTTGGATTGAAATGATCGCGTTTCGCACGGTGTATGGTTTGGCATCCTCGCGCTACCACTTTTTCACATCGACTCTTTCAAGGGGAATAGTTCGAGTTCGGCCTTCAGGGGCGCATCTTTGGACTTGGGCCAGAAATTCCAGACGTCCACGACCTGCTTGTCCGGAGGAAAGGAAAGAGATTGGTAGACGGAATGGGGAGCGCCCAGGATGAAGATATCGGCGCGCGCCAGGGCCTGCTCCAGGGGAACGAGCGATGGGTCTTGCACGTAAGGGTCGGTGCACAGCACTTCGCGGGCCTCGACTTCCAACAGTTTGCGCAGCTTGTAGGAAAGGCTATCGCGCACGTCGTCGGAATCACCCTTAAAGGCCATGCCCAGGATTGCCGCGCACTTCTTGTCCAGCCCGGTGGGACGCAATTGCGCGACAAGATAATTCGGCAGTCCCTCGTTGACCAGCATCGCGGCGTGCCCCATGAAAAAACTGTTCCCCGTAAATGCCGCAAGCTGCAACGTGTCCTTCAGCAAGCAGGGGCCGGCCGCGAAACCCGCCCGCGAAAAGTTCGCCATGCGCGGATAATCGCGAGTGACCGCGTCATAGATCCGATAAAAGTCGAGCCCGTAGCTCTGGGCGAGGACGTAAAACTGGTTGGAGATGGCGAAATTCAGGTATCGCCAACTGTTGGTGAAAAGCTTGGCGAGTTCCGCTTCGGTAGGCGCTAATTCAATAATCTCTGGAGCGAGTATGGAGAAAAGGCTGCGCGCTCGTGCCATCGCTTCCGGCTCAAACGCCGCGACAATCTGCGGCAAGCGCGCCAGCTCCTCGAGCGCTTTCCCTTCAGTAATCCTCTCCGGGCAAAAGGCCACATGCACCTTCCGTCCCAGAGCCCGGACCCGGTCGTATACGATCTTGGTTACCCCCGGGTAGACGGTGCTGCGCAACACCAGCAGCGCATCCTCAGGAAGATGATTGAGCAAATCGTCAACGCTCCGGCAAAGATTGCGGAGAGTCGGATTCAAGTATCGATCGACGGGGGTGCCCACTACGGCGATCGCCGCATCGGCACTCGCCAGGCAGGCGTCGTCCAACGTCGCCTCCAGGCCTTTCCCCACCACTTGTTGGAGCAGTTCCGGAGCGCCCGGTTCCAGGAAGGGCATCTCGCCCCGGTTCACTTTTTCGACTTTGGCCTTATCGATATCCAGCAGGGTTACTTTTACACCGCGGGAGGCGAAAAGCAGGCCCAAGGGGAGCCCTACGTGCCCACACCCACCCACGATCACAAGATGTTTCGAAGGTCTCATGATTCAATTTCTCATCGCGGCTCTTCGCCCGGCAGCGCGCTTTCTATCTTCTATCACAAAGGCCTGGAGTCGTCCAGCCACCGCACGACAACTCGTGAGTAGCACAGCACAGACGCCGGCCGTAACCCAAAAAGGATTTCACCACAGAGGCCACTGAGAACCCGCCGAGAAAAAACTGTGGGTCAACATACAAAAATCAGAAATCTTTCCACACGCAAGCCGGAGCCCTTTTCTCTGTGTTCTCTGTGCGCTCCGTGGTGAATCTTTTCTTCGCGGCACGAGCAGAATTTCAGAACGACTAGCCCCGCGACGCGGACACCGAATCACGGGCGGCAGACTGCTTTGCTGCAAACTCCTCTTCCCTTGCGAGGTGCTCGCCAAGTTCGCGGATGGCGCGTTCTCCCACGGTGAGCAGCACGCTGGGATCGCCCGAGAGTTGGTAAGAGGCCATCTGTCTTTCAAACTTGTCCAGGTCGATTCCCAGGCGCTCGTGTGCGTCGCGAAATGCCTGGAGCTTCGCCGCCAGGTCAGGGCCCGCGGCGAACGTGCGGAAAAAGGCGTTTTCTTCCCGGCGGCAATGGTCGATGGCGTAGGTCTTGAAGAAGTGCATGGTCAGGCGCAGCGCTGCCAGGGCCGCTTGCCGGTCGGTGAGATCTTCACCGGGGTGCAAAACCAGCCCCGCCAGGATCGCCTGCCAGTCCTGCAAGGCCGTGCGAATCTTCGCGTGCTCATCCTGCCACTTCAGGATGTCGTGCGGCGCCACGGTGGAGGGGGGTTCTGAAGCCGGTAACGGCGTTTCGGCCTCAAGGTACAAACTTTTGAGACAGCGCGCCGCGAGCACCGCGGCAACCTCTCGCCGCGAGGGGAAGCCATGAGTCGAAAACTGCCCGGGCGTGTCATTCCGAAGGTAACCGCCCGGAAAAGTATCGCAGTCCACGGTAAAGAGGTCGCCCGCCGCCACCATGGAAATATTCATCTCGTAATTCTCGCGGGTGTTGAAGAACAGCCGCGAGCGCGGGAAGGCAAGGTGGTAGATGCTCAGGATCAAGCGGTAATCGTCGTCCGATACCGTGAAGCGCGATGGTTTTTGCGATGCCAGCACGCCGCGCGCGGGCTTGAGGCGGGGAATGCCGATGGCGTGCGGTTCCAGGCCATAGGCGCGGCGCAGGTAGTTGCCGTGCTCGATCGCGGCCAAGACGTCGTAGCGCCAGTCGTAGAGGCCCAGCAGGGCGCCGAGCGCAATTTTCCTGATGCCCGCCGGGATGACTCGGTCCCACAAATCCAGGCGATATTCGAAATCCCGCTTGGGCGAACCGGTAACGTGCCAGCGGTCGAAGTGGGGTTGGTGATAGGTCTCCTGCCACTCCACCACCCATTCGAGGCCCGCCGCTGCCAGGCGCACGTAGTCCTGGCGCTCATAGACCGGTGAGCAAAGCGCCACCACGCCGCCGCCCAGGCGATCGAGCTTGCGGCGCGCGAGCTCCACGTAACGCGCCAGCACCTCCGGGCCGAACTCGGGGTCTTCCGAGAGCACCAGCTCAATCTGCCGATGGCCCCAGGAAAGAATCAGGTCGAGCTCACGGCTGAATTCATCCAGGCTCAGGCGCACGCGTTCGGCCAGCGCGTTGCTTTGGCGATAGCCGCAGTAAAGGCACTCGTTCTCGCAAAAGCTGGTGAGATAAACCGGAATGACAAACTCCACCGTGTGCGGGGC
>JBEKNU010000124.1:0-20987 GCA_049522495.1 Terriglobia bacterium | reverse complement strand
ATAGATCACCGTCATAAGATCGAAGACTCCACTTCCCTGATTTATGTGAGATGTTCCCAGGTTCGTAATTGGTGGACATCGATTGCAGCCGCTGGGTGAAGACTTAATGTTGTCGGGGCATACAGCATGTAAGATCAGGAGGGTTTGGTCAGGAGGAGTTTTACCAGACGATGGAGGATTCTGGCCAGTGGAAACCGAGGCGAGTGCAAGCACGACCAATGAAACGAAAAGAAGTTTAAGCCTCATTGAGACCCTCCTTGTTGAGCTTCTCTTCATTTGTCCAGTTTCTCCTTATTATCGGTCTGCTAGTCCGGATTTCTTGCCACGTTCTGCCCTTTTGAATTGGACGGCCGGAAGGGCGGGGTTTTACAGGCTGCGGAAAAACTCGTCTCTGCCGTCATTCTGAGCGAAGCTTTGGAGTGCGGCAGCTTGCTGCCGCTTTCCTCCCCGCGAGCTCGCTCGAGTAATTTTCAACATACCCCAAAATCCCCGCCCAGTACGCGGCCCCGATCCAACGCGGCAGCAAGCGGCCGCACTCCAAAGCTTCGCATCCACACCCGCGGCCCACCGACAAAAACGAAATCAGGCGAGCCGATTACGCTCAAAAAGTGCCGACTTGAAGCTGGGTTAGAAAATCTGGCCGGTAGCCGTCAAGCGCGAGCGCCTCCAGCGTCCAGCGCGACAAATCGCCGCCACCCTGCCCGAGGGAGCGCGCCAAATCATCCGGGACATGAAAGGTGATTTCCCTGCGTGTAATTTTGCGAATGGGCAAGACGCTTGTACAGGGCAAGAGGGCAAGAGGGCGTGAGGAGCGGATGGATAGAAAAGCGCACGGTCAGGACGGCACCGGCCGTGGCGGCCCGCTACCCGCGATGATGAGCCTCGTCATTTTGGAGCGAGGCCGAGCCACAGCGTAATTCTGGCCACCGCGGTGTAAATCGTCACCAAACCGGCTCCGCAAAGTGCGGCGCGCAAGGACAACCAAACGAATAGAGGTGCGCGGTCATTGTCATCCATGCGCTCAAGGTGTCCCAAGTCTCCCTTCGAGGCAATGGTACGGGAGTACTATGCAGAGCGACATGAATTGTAGCGGATTGTGGCGGCGCTCTCTGCGCGCCGTTGGAGCTGGAACGTAGCAGCGCCAAGCGGCTTTTGTAGCGCTGACCTTCAGGTCAGCACGTGCCGACCTGAAGGTCGGCGCTACACAAGATTCTTGAGGTGTTCTGGGTTGGCCACGGTATGAACCTCGGTAATGGCGGTTGGAGAGAAATACTCGTGTGGGCGGAGAGAATTGAGGAGTGCGTAGCCACAGTCAGTGGTTTGCTGACTGTGGGTTTGTGGCCATGGGGAAAGGCCCACGGTCAGGACTGCACTGACCTTGGCTACAACGGTTGTTGTAGTTTCTCACTCCTAATTATGGCTGATGGACTGGTAGAAGCTTGCTTGACTTATTTTTCGGGGGTACACGATGACCGAGAGATCGTCGGACGTATCCCAATCCTCTTTAGCCCCGGCACTGGCAGGAAACGTGGTGAAAAGCGAAGGGGCGCCAACAATCTTCCCGTCTCTAAATTGCAGCTTCCACAGTTCGACTACCGCAGAACGCTTTCCTGATCGGTTGTAGATTACGGCCTCATCCTTATTCGCCCACTTGGCGTTGCGCGTGTCCACAGAAGAGATTCTGCTTCCCGCGCCGCCTGAGTTCCTGAATAGCCAAATCCCCTTCTGCTCGGGCTGTTCTGTTGTAGGCAGGGCCAAAATCCAGTTACCGTCCGCCGAATAGCTTCCGCTATCAAAATTCTCCGCAACGGGAGAGACCACAAGCGTTGAAAGGCTTATAGACTCCAAAGAGTACTTTCCCCCAATGGCCCTTGAGAATAATATGGTTTTATTCTCCGGTCCCCAATCCTGGACAAAATCATCGAAGTCCCCGTGTGTTATCTCTCGCGGTGCGACTTCAGGAAATTCGGTCACGAACAGACGATACCGCTTTTGATCTATCAGCCCCATCAAAGCAGAATAGGCCAAATGCTTGCCATCCTGGGACCACACAGCTTGCCAACAGTTGTCCCCTTCTGTAATGCGATGACGATTTGGGGACCCCAGCTCCATTGTCCAGAGCGTCCCAGCTTCTGAGCCTCCGGGCGCCTCCTTGAGATAGGCGAGCCACTTTCCGTCGTGAGACAGAATTGGGTCTGAGAACCAGCCACCACCAATCAGTTCTTCTGGTTCTTTCCTACTTGACCTAATCAACCATAATCCTCGCTCTGAACGTCCGCTCGCGTACATCAGGCCGGATTCTTGATGCGAAGGCAGCGGGTCAAAGCCATCGCCGGCTCCTGTTGTCACCTGTATCAGTGGTCCGTCCGGAATACTCGCTTTCCATATGTTTTGAATGCCGTTTTTGCGGCTAGCATAAAATAGGTACCTTCCATCCCTTGACCACTCCACGCCATCTTGTGAAGGATCAACCTCCTTCGGCAATTTGATGATCTGCTTGCCATCCTTCGACACGAGCGTCGGCCCATCCTCGGGTGTGCAGAGGAGCCACCTTCCATCTGGGGGCGACCACCTGACCAGACCTATCGTCTCGTAGCGCGACTTCCAAATCTGGCGTGGGTTTCGTCCCATGGAGTCACAGATCCAGAGGGAAGCTGTCTCTCTGTCGGCCTCTCGCGCATATGCGATTTCTTGTCCATCCGGGGACCAGTCAGCGCAACTCGCACTGCTTATTATTTTCTCCGCATTACCTCCAAGCGCTGGGATTCTCCACACCTCGCTCGGTTCTCCGGAGATTGCATACAAGATTTGTGTCCCGTCTGGAGAGAAGCGCGGGTCGGACTTGTCTCCTTGGCCCTTTGTGATCTGTACTGGTTCCCCGCCCTTGGCCAGCATCACGTATATCTCACTCTGCCCGCTGGCGTCGCTATCGAACGCGATGTGCGCCCCATCTGGGGAAAGGCATGCTTGACCAATCTCTGTATCCAACTCCCCTACCCGTGCCCACTCCGCCTTGGACGGTCTCGTCAAGAAATATACCGAGAGCGTGACCGCAGTCAGAAACACTACCAGCCCGGCAATGATGACTTTTAGTTGAGACCTCCTGAGGGATGCCGCGCCAGGCTGTTCACTCACTCCTGCAAATTTAACCGGCGGAATTGTCTTTCCCGAATCTGTGACCTTCTTCATCTTTCTCAGGTCGACAAGGAGGTCCTCCATGTGTTGATATCGGTCGGAAGGGTCCTTCTCCATACACTTAATCACAATTTCCAGAAGCTTACTCGGAGCTTGGGGGGACAGATCTGTTATTGGCTGCGGGTCCTTTTCGATGATCTGCTGCATAATCTCGCCTATCGTCCTGCCACCGAAGGGTTGCTGTCCGGTCGCCATCTCGTAAAGGACAACCCCGAAACTGAAGATGTCACTGCGTTGGTCGGCTGGGCTGCCCTGGAGTTGTTCGGGGGAGATATAAGGAAGCGTCCCGGCGAGTTGGCTTTGCTCAATCGGAACCCCAAGAGATTTTTGCAGTGGAAGCGTAGACTCGTTTGAGCGGAGGCCTGCGCGTCCTCTCTGAGCCGACTGGAGCTTGGCCAAGCCGAAATCGACAACTTTCGCTCGACCATCAGTGCGTACCATTATGTTCTCGGGTTTCAAATCCCGATGAATGATACCTGCTTTGTGTGCCGCTGAAAGAGCATCCGCGACTTCGACTGCGACGCCAAGGAGCTCTTTGAGTACCATGCCCTTCCTGGGAATCCTGCTCCGCAGCGTCTGCCCATCGACGAGTTCCATAACTATAAACTTCATGGCTTCGGCTTCCACCAAGTCATGGACCGTCAGGATGTTCGGATGATTAAGGGCGGACGCAGCTTTAGCCTCCCTCAAAAATAGGTTCACGGCCTCTTGATCCGTCAGCAAATCCGGGGAGATAACCTTCAATGCCACCTCCCGCCCTAGTACGGTGTCGAGCGCCCTGTATACGACGCCCATTCCGCCACCGCCGAGCTTTTCTTCGATTCGATAGTGGGAGATGGTTTTGCCAATCATATGCGAGGCTTCACCGTTGAAATTAGCGGAATCACAACATCGGGTGGCTGGCGCAGACGTCTGCTTCTTGGTTCTGCGATTTCCCGAAAGACCTGTGCGAGCTGACGGCCCAACCCAGTCGGCTTACAAGACGGCTCGCTGGCGGAGACTATACCCGCGACAATGCCGTGCCAGAGGAAAGCCCCTTCGGGAGATCGCAGGCGCTAAGACCCGACCGTCTGCGCCTGGCTGCGGGTTCGCAATTTCTCTCAAGGGCGCGGCATCTAAGAGCAGGTTGTATGGAAGGGGTGTGCAAAAACCAGCGGGGCGGTAATTCCGTCTCGCCCGCCGCCATTTCAGAGTTTCCGGGCGACATCCCGGGCAGACGTACCCCCAGAAACTCCCGCGAAGGTACGCTCAGCAACTTGGGCGCCGATCTCCTTTCCACTGCGAATCCGTTTTTGCACACGCCCGTTGGGAAGAAAGTGCAAAATGACCTGATCTGCCGTCATGAAGATTCTTCCCTCCTCTTTCGTCGCATTCGATTGTCGCCTCATTCTACTCTTCATATTCATCGTGCCCCTCTCAAGCAGTCGTCTCGTTGTTGCGGTAGTAGTTAGCAGAGAATTGTGGGTTTAATTCGGGTCTGAAATAGTGTTTTCGTTTGATCCATATGAAACCATCTCCTCGTGATATGACCGCAACATCGATTGGCCCGCCTACAGTCTCCGCTTGGCGGGTCACATGCCTCTTGAATGATGTCAAGTTAACCAGGGCCTCGGCCATTGCAGCGAGTTCTTCCTTCGGTAATTGAGCGACAATGTCCACGATGGGGTCCGTAAACGTCTCGTGGCTGTAAGTCAGCATGGCCGACTCCCATTCTGAAGCCAATCGTTTGGCAGCGCCCCGCAACTTCCTCAGAACCCTATCTTTGTCCTTTGGGGTGGCCAGCTTATTCAGGATCTTCCCAACCATGGATGGGTATCCTTTGAACAGAGAGACAGAGAAGAAGCCCCTGACAAATTCTCTGTAATCACCGTCAATCCCCTCCATAAAGAGCTGAACCATTTCGCTCTGGGCAAAGGCAGTCACGGAGGCGGTCACCTCCGAGGTGGTAATTTGAACCCGTCTCCCTTGATCCTCCATAACTCGTATTTTCCCATCGATAATTGAGTCTAGCATGTAACAGCGTAAGCTCGGGAAGGAGTCACTATTTCCAAAACCTGCTATGACGACGCCGGAATATTCGTGCCAATAAAGATCCTTCAAGACCGCAAGCGCACATCCTGATTCGAGGCGGTTCATCGGGACGATGCTGAGCAATCCTTGTAGTTCACTGACTATTGCATCTCGGATTATCTTCCGGTGACGACGAAGAAGGGATGCGGGGCCCATTCTTGAAAAACGTGGGACATTCTTGCGTTTGCGAAGGTGCTTGATGTCATCCCCGACTATCCTTCCGAAGATCGCCCTCACCGATCGCTCGCTGATTCTTGGCTTTGACTTGAGTTGTTGTTCCACCTCGTTCCGGAGCTTGCCTATTAGCCCCTGCAGCCACCACCGGGCTAAGTTACTGCAGGCTCGTCGATGCGATTCTGGCGGGAAGAGACTTCGATTCTTCTCGAGAAAAGCGAGAAAATTGGTCGCGTATTGTTCAAGACCAGCGAATCCTTGCGTCCCCAGCTTTGACCGATATCGTTTTATAATTGTCTCCCATGGAACGCCCATAAATTCGGCCGAGCCGTACACCATCACGCCGACTGGGCGGTACTTGGAGAGTGTAAACAATTTGTTGGTGTTGTATATCTTGGGGCCTTCGGCAAGCTGTAGCGTCACAGCGCTGTCCGCTGCAAGGGCGACGGCGTTTCGATTGAGGACAGCAATTTCTGCAGTCATTCTATTTCGCGCCACTGCCGAAACAGTTCTTGTACGACGTCTAGAGCTGCCGGTCCGTGACCACAGCGTTAAGATGACGCATATATACACCCGGCGCGGGGGAAAGACAAGGGGCAACACAGGGGCAACACAGGGCAACACAGGGCTCGCTGGCGCATGCGCCTGTTCTTAGGGGTCCGCGATTTCCCGAAGGGACTTGGGGGAAACAAGAAGGTCCGATGTCCTGGGTCCGGGGTCCGAAGTCATACGGACAGTGCACCGTGCACAGTGAACAGTGGTTAGTGACGAGTGGCGAGAAACGGGTATCAGGTGTCGGGTGTCAGGTGTCAGGGGCGGGACTTGGGGTTCGGGATTGGGGAATCGCATTCTGGATTCTCGGCTTCATCCCCAGGACCCAAAACCCAGCGCCTTGGACTCTGGGGAGTGGGATGAGGTCAACTGGGCTGAGCGGATACGACGCGGGCCTTATCCTTGGGCACAGGCCGGCCTAATTAGCGGGAATGGCGCGTTGCTGTGCCCATTCGCGCAGGGCCTCGATCTTCTCTTTCATGGTGACCGACAGCGGGTAAGTGCCGCGCAATTCTGCCACGAGCATGGCGGAGGAGAGAGGGGCTTTTTGGTCAAAAGCGGAGTAAAGTGCGGACTTCACGGCTTGCTCAATCTCCGCGCCGCTAAAACCCTCACTCGCCGCGGTGAGCTGGGGGAGATCGAACTTCGCAGGGTCTACCTGGTGCTTCGTCAGGTGAATGGAGAAAATGGCCTGCCGCTGCTCGGCATCCGGCAGGTCCACAAAGAACAGCTCATCGAAGCGGCCCTTGCGAATCAGCTCCGGGGGAAGCGCGGAAATGTCGTTCGATGTCGCCACAATGAAAACCGGAGATTTCTTCTCCTGCATCCAGGTCAGGAATGCCCCGAAAAGGCGCAGGGAAAGGCCGCCGTCCGCGTCGGAGGTCAGAGCCGCGTGGGGAAACATCTTCTCGATTTCGTCGATCCAGAGCACCGCCGGCGCCGCGGCTTCCGCCACCTGGAGTGATTTGCGCAGATTCTTTTCCGATTCACCCACGTACTTCTCGAGCAGCCCGCTGGAATCAAACTGCAGCAGCGCCAAGCCCCACTCACGCGCCACCGCCTTGGCGCACAGGCTTTTTCCGCAACCCTGAACACCAAAGATCAGGATGCCCTTGGGAGGCTCCAGCCCGAATTGCTCCGCCTCGCGCGAAAACGCCGCCCGGCGCTTTTCCAGCCAAGCTTTCAAATGCGCCAGTCCGCCCACCGCTCCCAGCCCGGACTCCGGCTTCAAGAACTCAATGACGCCCTGGTCTTTGACGAGTTGGTTCTTGGCCTCATGCACTGCCTCGCAGGTAGCGATATCGAGGCAGGATTTTTCCAGGATGGCCTGGGTAAGTATGCGTCGCGCCTCATCCAGCGTCAGGCCGCGCAGGCTGCGAACCAGGTTGGGCATCTGCCCCGGCGGCAATTGGTTTTTCACGTGCTGCTTGTCCATTAAATCCCGCACGGTCATGCCCGCCAGTCGATTTAACTCCGCTTCACCGGGCAAATGCAATGAGAAGCGTGCCGTATCCTTCTCCAGCTCGACGGGGATATTCACCACGGGTGAAGAGATAACGATGGCGCGCCGGGCGCTCCGGAAATCCTGCGTGAGGTCCCGGAGTTTCCGGACGATGACATCCTGGTCCAGGTACTTGTGGAAGTCTTTGAGCAGAAAAATGCCATCGCCGGCTATGCTGCTGACATTAGCCAGAACCTGGGCAGGGTCCTGGGAGTTGTAGATCGCCGCTCCGCCCGCCCTCGCCAGTCCCGTCGTCACTGCCCACTCGTAGAAAGGCACGCAGAGATCTTCCGCCACGTTCTGCAAAATGGCCGTCGCGCGGGCCTCTTCCCAGGTCTCCACATAAATGATCGGATAGGTGGAACTAACCAGCAGGGCGATTTCGTGGCGTGGATCCTGGTCGGGCATTGGTCGTGAGCTTCCAAGTGCTAATGGGATTTGGATCGAGGATAACGGGAACACCAAACTCTTTCATAACCGCCAAGCCCAGCATATCCACGACCAAGTTATTGTACCCGAAACTCGAGCCACGCCCCGTCACTTAAATGCGCTGGCTGGCGCCCCGACGACTCTTGGCGTCATCCCCAACGGACTTGCCGGGCTGCTAAGAGCTGGAATGAGTGGCGAGTGACGAGAAACAGGAAGCAGGTGTCAGGGGATTAAGAAAAACTGCCTACTGCCTGCCGTCTGCAGCTTTCCCTCGCCAGTAGTTGATCGGTAAATAATTGTATCGGTAATGGACGACAACTTGCTAGAACATTAGGCGGAGAAGGCCTTCAGGGGTGAAATCGCACACCCTAAGAGCAGTGACGAGTGACCCGCGATGAGTGACGAGAGACTGGCAAACTCTAGATGGAGAGGCGGGAAGGGGAAAGCAGGAAGTGGAAGGTGGCGGGCCGTAGCTTGTATGGGATACTGACTCATGACTCCGGGCTCCTTGATGAGAGTTACCACCCAAAAAACCGCAAACCCTGGAGAAGGGATATTGCAGGCATGTTCTGCTTTGAAACGATCTCTCGCAAAATAAAGGGGTTATCGGTGGAGAGTCAAGGGCCTGCTAAAATTTATCTTGTTGAAATAAAAAGGTTTATGTTTGCTGTAGGAGCCGAGGCCTGCAAAAAAAACATATTAAAAACGAAGGTTGGCTATTGGAAGTTGTTGAAAACAAATGTAGACAAATTGTCAGGTTTCAGGGCTGAAACGATGTTGTTGAAAACAAAGTAGTTATAGTTAAAATGAAACGATGTTCCGGAAAAGAAAGGAGTTAGTAAAGATCTCGAGTATCGGGCGCCAAGTGTTGGGTGTCGGAGGCTAGGAGCTAGGAGTCAGGAGTCAGAAGCTAGGACCCGGGTGCTGGGGATAAGGTGCCAGGTGCCAGGTGTCAGGGCCGGGAGGGGGGATCCGAGATTGCAAATTCAAGATTCAAAACTGTTGGGGAAACCCCGAAAAGCTGGTCGGCTTTCCGGGACACGTGGAATGCACTCGCCTCCTTCTGCCTCCTGCCTGCTGCCTACTGCTTTCCGCCTACTGCCCACTGTCCTGAGTAATGAGCAGAGACGGACCGCCTGTGGTATTCTCCCTCGCTGCTGACTTTCGCCCAAGGCGCCGATGACGGAGAGATACTCACATCCGCCACGCCCCTTGCCCGAGTGGGAAAGCGTTTGATCCCGCGGCGCTGCGGCCATCCCGGCTCGAGGAGGAATCATAACCTGCCATGAAATTGCATCACGTCATCGAAGCGCAACAATTTAATCCGCCCGTACTTCATGAGCTCTTTAATACTGCCCTGGAAATGGAAAGCGTCGTGACCCATGGAGGCACGATGGAATTTAATAAGCGCATCATGGCCACGCTTTTCTACGAACCCTCCACCCGCACGCGCTTCTCCTTTGAAACCGCCATGCACCGGCTGGGAGGGCGGGTGCTTTCCACGGAAAACGCCGCCGAGTTTTCCTCCGTGGCCAAGGGTGAAACCCTGGAAGACACCGTCAAGATCCTCAATGGCTATGCGGACGTGATTGTGATCCGCCACTACGAGGTGGGGGCCGCGAAGCGCGCTGCCGCCGTCTCCCAAGCCCCCATCATCAATGCCGGCGACGGCGCGGGCCAGCATCCCACCCAGGCCCTGCTTGACCTCTACACGATCCGCAAAGAAATTGGAGCCATCGACGGTCTGAAGATCGCCATGGTGGGAGACTTGGCGCAAGGCCGCACGGTGCGCTCGCTTACCTATTTGCTGAGCAAATACCAGGGCATCAAAATCTACTTTGTCGCGCCCACGCTGCTGAAGATGAAAGAGGATATTCTCGAGCACCTGCGCGAACACCATATCGAGTACGAGGAGGAGACCGACCTGGACAAAGTCCTGCCGGAAGTCGATGTGGTCTACCAGACGCGCATCCAGAAAGAACGCTTTGGCGACCGCATTGCCGATTACGAAAAATGCCGCGGCGTCTATGTGATCAACCGCCATGCGCTGGGACTGATGAAGTCGAAAGCCATCATCATGCATCCTCTGCCCCGGCTGGATGAAATCAGCATGGAGGTTGACAGCGATCCCCGCGCCGCCTACTTCCGCCAGGCGCAAAACGGCTTGTACGTGCGCATGGCGCTGCTGTCAATGGTTTTTTCGTAAGAGTGTTTACCGTTCGGGCAAGTGGCACGTCACTCCGTGGCCGGCGAGCGCCGAAATCCTTCCGCCGCCTTGGCTTACATTGCAAGGAGGTAACCAGGATGGTACATCTGTACTAGTACCTTAATTACATTGAGTATCCCCCAGTTTTCGCTCACAATCATTGCGATGAATGAATTCTAAATCGAAGGAAAAGATTGCGAGGGGCTGAACCTATGGTTATTGGCACACGATTACGCGCACTCCGTGAGGAGAAAGGGCTGTCGCAAGGAGATATCGAGAAAAGCACCGGAGTGCTGCGATGCTATATCTCGCGGATTGAGAACGGGCACACCATCCCATCCTTGGAGACTTTGGAGAGGTTTGCACATGCCCTGGATGTACCCTTGTATAAACTGTTTTACTCGGGTGACGGTGAAGCTCCCACGCCCAAGCTGCTTGAGCGCAAGAGTTTGGATGAGCTGGCGGAACAACCCGGGAAAGCCGGGGAGGAGGCGCGCTTTCTGCTCCAGTTCAAGAACCTGTGGGGCAAACTCGGCGATCCCGACCGCGATGTGCTGATGACCCTGGTCAAGAGACTCGCGACCCGCTAATCCCCACTTCAGGCGAACGCAAAATCTCCCCGGAGGGATCGACCTGCGTTAGCGCGGATGATCCCTTCGCGCGGGATAGCCTCATATCCATTTACTTCTGTGGAACCAGGATGACGTTTTCCTCGGGCTCTTTCCCCGTGGATTTCTCCGGCACCTTGCCGGAAACAGCGCGCAGAAAGTTCACGAGGTTCCATCGGTGGGTTTCGGTCAGGCGGCCTGCCTGAGACGGCATCGGGTCTTTCCCGGTGCCAATGATCGCGAAGAGTTCTCCGTCGGTACGGTCCTTCAGCGTATCAGGCTTGGTGAAGTCCGGCAAAGTGAGCTTCATGTCGGCTGCCAGTTCACCTTTTCCGTCCCCTTTGTCTCCGTGGCAAAGAGCACATTGGGTGACATAGATCTTCTTGCCACGGTCTACGGAAACCTCGGTGAACTTTACAGGGTTCTTTCGCGCTTTGTCCTCGGCCGAAATCGTCTCCGGGTGAGGCGCGGCTGGCGCTGCGGTGGTGGAGGCGCCGGCAGGAGGAGGCGCTTCCTTCTTCTCTTGGGCCCACAAGCAACCTGCCACTAAAACCAAGACCAGAAACAATCTCTTTGAATGCATGACATCCCTCGGGCGGATATAAGTCCTGCGCCGCAATCCAGCCGCTTCGGAGAGGGTTGCGGTGCTTTTGAACCACCCCACTTCCCAACGAGCAATTTCGTCACCGACTTTAACATAGGTCACAGGCAGAATGCGTCAAACAGTTTTGGTCTGGGGGATTATTGGGACAATTCGTCCATTCCGTCGGCGAATGCCTGGGGCTGATTGCGTTCCTCAGCCCAAAGGCGCTTTTAATCTGCCCCCGAGTCTGTCAAGGCAAGCAGCTTGGCTAGAGGCATTGATGGATAGGGGAAAGCCCTTTAGCTATGACCGGCGACGTAGAGGAGGAGCGCTAGGATGAAGACGGGAATCAATCCCAGGAGCAGGTAGCGGAACACGCTCCCGCCTTGCGCGCTCCGCTGCTTGTTGCTGGTTCGGCGCTCGGCGCTGGCACCCACCGCGACCAAGTCCTGGTGCTCTAAATCCCAGGAGAGTTCCCGGGCATCGTGATAGCGGTTCAGGGGATCGCGCTCCAACGCCCGAAGGACGATCTCCTCCAGCGCGGCAGGGACCTCCGGGGCAATTTTCCGGAGTGACGGCGGATCGGTGCGGAGTTTAACATTCAGGACCAAAAGCGGGTCAGCTCCAGGGAACGGCGTCTCCCCCGTTAACAGTTCGTAGAGAATAACCCCCAGCGAGTACAGGTCGCTGCGAGCATCGCCGCGTTTCCCCTTGACCTGTTCGGGCGAAATGTAATCGGGCGTTCCCTGAGTTTTAGAATGCTTGCCCCACGTCAAGCGTCGCGCTCCGGCTTTGGAAGCGATGCCGAAATCGATCAGCTTGATGCGGTCGTCGGCGTCCACCATGATGTTTTCCGGCTTCAGGTCGCGGTGCACGACCCCCTGCGCATGAATGTAGTCGAGCGCATCGCAGATCTGCAGCACCATGCGCACGGCCCGTTCCGGAGGAAACTTCCCCTGCTCGTTGAGAACCTGGCGCAGCAAGCGTCCCTCAACCCATTCCAGGACCATGTAAAGGCGGCTGCGATTTTTCTCGGCAAAGACCTTAATGATCCCGGGATGGCTCAGCGTCGTACCAATCGCTTCCTCGCGCTTGAAGCGGTCGAAAAAGACCGGATCGCTTTCCATCTCGAAGTGGGGAAGTTTGATCGCCACGGTGCGGCCGGTGGTCAAGTCGGTGGCGCGGAAAATCGTGGCCATGCCGCTAGTGGCCACGATGCTGTCGATCCGGTAGTGATCGAGCATCTCGCCGGGATGAAGGGGAACCAACTGGGTTGAGGTAGCGCCCATACCCGAATATGCTATGGCCCGAGGCATAAGAAATTCATAAAGAACCTCGAAGGAATTTATAAAAGGCGGGTGGGGGCTCGCGCCGGGCGGCGACGATTCCAACCGCATCTGGGAGGCTTCCGCGCGCTCACATGGCGATGCGCGGGTGGGTATGTTTTCGGAGGTACCAACAGGGCTTGCACCCCAGGTGAGGAAACAAGGAGTTCACGCAGGTCTGCTTTTGGGGATCGAGAAAGTATAGGTCCGATTTGCCGCTCTTCAGTGCCACGTCGTAGTAGGGCCGCACGGTGACCGTGCCATAAGCAGCGCGCCCTTTTGGAATTGGGATGCGCACCGAGGCGTAGTCCCCGGCATACACCAGGGCCAGCAACCCCGCCATGATCAAGATACTTCGCTTTACGAGTTTCACGCGCTAATTCCGCCCATGCGAATGCTCGGCGCATCAAGCTCTCTCTGCGGCCGCGCCAGGCCGTGCCCGTCTTTGAGTCATTGTACTCCAATTATGATCGGATCATCGGGCCATCGGACCCGTGCCTTCGGAAATCGATTGTGGATACCTAGCAAATGGGGGCTATTGTTGGCTAATGGGCGGGCAGCCTCCGCCTGGGGTAACCGACATTTAGTCGACATACCTCTAAACCCTCCCGGCTGCCCGCATGCGTGGACTATTTGGCCGACTCGCCCGCCCCTACGCCGCGAGCTTGCATGAAACGGGCCGGGCGGGTTGTTGGGTGCCTTGGGGAGCTCCCACTTCACTCGAATCCCGAATCCCCGGTCCCAAGACCCGTTGAATCGGAAAATGGTGGAGCAAGAAGTAGCCCCCGCTTCCTCATTTCGCAGGGGTCGGCTTGCCCTCGCTTTTGGCTCTACCCTACGGTGTCACTCGCACTCGATTCCGGCGAGTGCTGTGCCAGCGCGAGCTTCCTGGAAGGTGGCCTATGGGGAGTCAGCGCGATTTCGATTATCCGTTTTATAGTTCAACAGGCACTGGGCTTGCCGAGTTATACTTGGGTCGTTTTATGGTTAGGCACGAAACTTATCCGCTACGGTTCTCACCGATCAGATCTCGTGGAACTGGAGGATGAGGTGTGAAGGGTCCATATGCCCCGCAGACTCGACTTCAAGCTGATTTTCTCGCTCACCATTCTGATCGTAGCGATCAGTTGTATCAGTGGATATCTTAATTTCCGGATGCAAAAGGGCCGGTTGGTCGAGGCCATGATCCTGGGCGCGGACCAGCTTTCGCGCAGCATTACCAGTGCCACCTGGCATGCCATGCTCGACGACGACCGCAAAGCTGCCTACGAGATGATGCGCGTCATCGCGGACAAGCATGGCGTTGACCGCATCCGGATGTTCAATCGCGAGGGCAGGCTGGTGTTCTCGACCGATGCGCAAGAGAAGCCTGGTCTGACCAGTCCCTCCAACGATGTTTGTATCAGTTGCCATAATGCGACGCCGGTCCTGACGAGGCCGGCCGTAGTTTCACGCGTGCGATACGCCACTTCGCCGGACGGCGTCAAGACCCTCAACATCGTGACCCCCATTCATAATGAGCCTTCGTGCAGTAATGCCAGTTGCCACGCTCATCTGGCCACCACCAAAGTACTCGGAATCCTGGATGTGGCGCTGAGGCTGGATCCCGTTCAGCAACAGACCCGGGCCGTTACCCTGGAGACAATCCTTTCGACGGTGGTCGTCGTCCTCATCGGAGCGGCGTTCGTCATCTTGTTTACGCGGCGATTCGTCGCCACCCCCATCCGCGAAGTGATCCAGGGGACGAAAGCCCTCAGCGTCATGCAGCTCGATCGCCCCATTCAAATCCGCCGCTCCAGTCAGGAACTGGATGAGCTGGTGGACTCGTTCAACCGGATGCGCGAGCGTTTGAAAATCGCCGTTGATGATCTGAACGAAATGCAGCAGACCTTGGAAAGCAAGGTCGGCGAGCGCACCGAACAATTGCGGGCGGCCCACCGCAAACTGCTCCAGGCGGACCGGCTTGCCTCGCTGGGTCAATTAGCGGCCAGCGTTGCCCACGAGATCAACAATCCCATTTCCGGCGTGCTCAATCTTTCCATCCTGCTCGAACGCCTGATGGCCGATGGCGGATTCCCTTCCGGGCGCGAAGCCGAATTCCGCAAGTATCTCAGCCAGATTTCCGCAGAAACCACGCGCGTGGGGCGCATTGTCACCGATCTATTGGCTTTCTCCCGCCGCTCCAAGCCCCAGCGCGTTCCCGGCGACTTGAACAAACTCGTGCGCAGCACTTTGCGCCTGGTGGGCCACAAGCTGCAGCTCATGAACGCGGAAACTATTCTGGATTTGCAGGAGGGCCTGCCGCTCGTGGAGTGCGATCCTTCGCAAATCCAACAGGTGATTCTCAACCTCATTCTGAACGGGGCCCAGGCGATGCATTCCAAAGGGGGCGGCGAATTGACCATCCGCACTCGCCTCCTCCCCGCCGGAGATAATGTGGAGCTTTGCGTCCGCGACACAGGTGAAGGCATCGCCCCTGAAAACCTCTCGAAGATTTTCGACCCATTTTTCACCACCAAGGCCGAAGGCAAGGGAGTGGGTTTGGGATTAGCGGTGCTTTACGGGATCGTGCAGGCTCACGATGGCGAGGTGGAAGTGGCGAGCCAGCGGAACGAGGGCACGTCTTTTTCGGTTACGCTCCCCCTCAAAGCCAAAAGCGGCGCTGCCGAAGGGCAGGAAGTCCAGGTTCGAGCAGAGTGAAAACGGTTTGGGTGGAGGTGCTGGAGAACTCTTATGAAGAAGGTCTGGCCAATTTTGGTGGTGGACGATGAGGAAGTCATGCGCGAATCGATGGCGGCGTGGTTGCGCGAGGACGGTTATCGCGTTGACATCGCGCCCGATGGACAAAGCGCGCTGGACCTTGCCAAATCGACAGACTTTGCGATCTGCTTCATCGATCTGAAAATGCCCGGGGGCCTGGATGGCATCGAAACGATGATGGAGATTCATCGCATTCGCCCGGACGCTTCCATCATCATCATCACCGCTTACGCCACCGTCGATACGGCGATCCAGGCCATGAAAGAGGGTGCGCAGGAGTACATCGTAAAACCGTGCCATCCGCGGGAAATCTCCATGCTGGTTTCCCGCATTCTCAAACTCAAGAAGCTGCAGAGTGAAAATGCCATCCTGCGGAAGAAGCTCAGCCGCCAGTACCGTCACCGTGACATCGTTACCAAGAACCCGCGCATGGAGGAGATCCTGGCGCTGACCCGGGAGATCGCGAGCATCCGCAGCACGGTGCTGATTTGCGGAGACAGCGGGACCGGGAAAGAACTGGTGGCGCGCGCCATTCACTACTCCGGGGACCGCGCGGAAAAGCGATTTGTCAGCGTGAGTTGCGCCGCGCTCGCGGAAACGCTGCTGGAGAGCGAATTGTTCGGCCATGAGAAGGGCGCCTTTACCGGGGCCGAAGGGCAAACGAAAGGCAAGTTTGAGCTGGCCGACGGAGGCACCATCTTCCTCGATGAAATTGGCGACATCTCGCCGAAGTTGCAGGCGGACTTGTTGCGAGTCCTCCAGGAGCGCCGTTTTTATCGCGTGGGCGGCGCGGAAGAGGTCAGCGTGGATGTGCGGGTGATCGCGGCCACCAATAAGAACCTGGCGGAGGAAGTCCGCGAGGGGCGATTCCGCGACGATCTGTATTACCGGATCAATGTGATTGAGCTTCGCCTTCCACCTCTGCGCGAACGGCGCGAAGACATCCCGTTGTTGGCGGAGCACTTTGTGGAGCGCATCGCCTCGGAGCTGGGGAAAGACATCGCGGGCATCTCCGCCGGCGCGCTCAAGCTGCTCATTGAGCACGACTGGCCCGGTAATGTGCGCGAACTGGAAAACGTCATCGAGCGCGCCATCGTGACTTCCCATAACGGAACGTTGGTGGAGAGCGATTTCACCTGGCTCAATCAGCGCAGCACCCCCGGGCAGACTTGGGAGATTCCCGACGTTCCGCTGGCCGAGATGGAACGCCGGGTCATCGTTGCCGCGATGGAACGAAAAAGGGGCAATGTCCGGGATGCGGCCGCCGCCCTCGGGATCGACCGCTCGACGCTCTACGACAAGCTGAAGCGCTACGAGATCGAGCACTGAAGCAAAGCCTTCTCTAACTCCTTGTTCATAACTTCGGTTCCTGCCCATCTCGGGTGACTCGTTGCAACGAGCCGCCTTTCGGCAATCACCATGCCAAGGCCAATCTCTGCTTCGGGGATGTCCACGTGCGTTGCGTCGATTGCTCAGAAGTTTTGCTTTGACAGGAACACGTGAGAGGTATACGGTCGCGCTGAAACGGATTACGCCTCCGTTCTGGAGTTCTCCCGTTGCGAGATGAACTACGAGGCAAGGATCGAGAGCACATACAGGAGCCGAGGTAAGAATGAGAAAGCGTACTCTTCTGGTGATGAGAGGCCGTCAGAAAGCTCAGGGCGACATGGAATCAAAGCTACATCCAGCAATGAGTCAAAGGCGGAATCGCGCAGCCGCTCCAAGGTGCTGCGCGATATCGAGGAAACGGTCCTGCTTGCTAATTGTGTGTGCATTCGCGCTGTTGGCCACTACTCGAGACGTGTATGCACAAACCGGAAATGGCCCTGTCCCACCGCCCTCGGAAATTCGCATCGATGCCGCTGCCGTGATGCACACGATGGCCGCCGGCGCCCGGGCAGAGTGGGATGCCCTGGGACCCACCGCATATCGGTACGAAGGCTTGGTGAATCGGGAGAACCGTAATTCCCGCGGAAGCGCCTGGGGTGGCAACCCTCCCTTGGAATACAAACAGGCATGGCTTGACTTGCAAAGTCACGCGCGATGGCTCGGACTGGATTTTATTCGTGTCGGAATCGATATGCGCATGTACGAACCGGAACGCGGCCGATTCGACTGGCACAACGATGAAATGCAAACCCTCTATCGCATCCTTGATTACTGCCAGGAAAACAATGTAGACGTCCTTCTGACCCAGATGTGGGGGGATGTGGAGTGGAACGCATTCGAGGGGATCAACCGGCTCCAAAGCGCTCCCAAGTCGGTGGAAGATTTTGCTCACGGCCTGGGAGTTTTGATGGAACACCTGACCAAAACCAGGCATTACGCTTGCATCCGCTGGTTGTGCATTGTGAATGAGCCGGCACGCGATTGGGGATGGTGGCTCGGGGTCAAAGGCCAGCCCCTCAGCCTGATGCCGGCGCTCCATGCGGTCCGTGCGGAGTTGGACCGGCGCGGCATCGCCGTTGGCCTTTGCGCGCCGGACTGGACCTTGGGCCAGAACACACCGAATTTCGATTTTAACGATAAGGTGACGGCCGCATTCGATGTCCACAATTACGCTTACTTTCCGAACACCCGGATGGAGAAGCTTTGGGCTGAGACGGCCCACGCGCGGGGCGTTCCTTTTTTCCTGTCGGAGTTTGGCGACTGGGCGGGGAGCGACCCTTTTACCGATCGGACAACGTCGACGCCCAAGAGTTACCTGAACCAACTGGTCAACGCCGAGAAGGTCATCGGGGGAATGAATGTTGGCGTGGACGGTTTCAACCGTTGGAGCTTCACCAATCGTGGCGACCTGGACGGCCAATGGCAGTTGGTCCGGACGTTCGACACCAACCGTTGGGAATACTTCCAGCGGGTGGTTCCGGAATCCGTTCCCTACTTCGCCTACGGCATCCTGACTCGCTTCATGGCGAAGCATTCGGCGGTTCTCCGCACCGAAACCGGCAATCCTGATCTGGTGGCAGCCGCTGTCCTCAGCCCGAAGGGAAACCTCACGGTCTTTGTCATGAACAAGACTCAGGCCAACGTGGACGTGAAATTGGTGATTACCAATGCGCAGCCGCGATGGACTTTATATAGATATCAACTGACCGAGTCAGCGGTCAGCGATCCACATTTTCAATTGAATCCGGTTGGACAATTCACCGTCGAGGCTGCCGGAGAGGTCGCCACGGATACGCTTCCACCGATGAGTATCACGGCTTACTCGAGCTACAAGCTGATGAATTCGGATCCCGGAATCACTTCTGACTGACCCAATAGGTTCAAGGTGATGAGGCCAACATTCTCAAGCACGGGAGCCCACATCACATGCGCGAGAAGGCGACTTGAACCGTCAAGTGAGTGGGGCGATCTTGTCTCCCCCACCGGCATGGAAAGGCGTTTATCGTTCCAAATCCGGCGAACTACCCACTCC
The DNA here is from genome assembly GCA_049522495.1 of Terriglobia bacterium. GTDB lineage: Bacteria > Acidobacteriota > Terriglobia > UBA7540 > UBA7540 > Bog-366. The sequence goes on along the minus strand of JBEKNU010000124.1, from coordinate 2,163 downwards.
GCATACTTTCCGAGCGCGCCGTTGCTCTGGAACAATCGCCAAGTCTTCAGGAGGGGCCACGGCTCCAGTGCGCTGACTCGCACACTACCTGCGCGCAGAGCCATGTTGGCGAGCCTCCGTTAAGTCTCCCACCTTTCGTGTCCGCCTCCGCTGAAACACAGTCCCCAGCCGATCCTTTGATCCAATGTAGATGGCTGCTAGGTTCAAAGGGAGGGCATTTTGTCTAGCTTTAGGGTAAGATTCGGATATCACCAGAGTGCAAAGCCCCCATGGAAATAGTGATGTCCCATTTGTCGCGAATATTTCTTGCTCTACTGTTTATCTTTCCCTCCTCTTTGGGTGCCCAAGAGGCCCACAGCCACGGCGTACCTGAGAAACTGGGACAGGTATCGTTTCCGATTTCCTGCTTGCCGGCAGTTCAGCAGCCGTTCGACCGAGGTGTCGCGCTGCTTCACTCATTTGCTTACACCGCCGCCGAGAATGCATTCCGGAGCGTGGCAGAATTGGATCCTCGGTGTGCGATGGCACATTGGGGTGTTGCCATGACGTACTTTCACCCGCTTTGGGAGCCGCCCCTTCCTACCGGCACGATCTCGACGGCGCAACAGGAAATCCAGCAGGCGCAGAAGATCGGGGCGGGCTCCGAACGCGAGCGCAGGTTCGTCAATGCGCTGGCCTTGATATATGAGGACGTTGGCACCGCTCCTTATCGGACGAGGGCATTGAACTACGAGCGCGCGATGAGCGATCTAGCGGCCGAGAACCGGAAGGATGCCGAGGCACAAGTGTTCTACGCGCTGGCACTCCTGGCTAACGCACCCCCAACAGACAAAACCCATACGAATCAGAAGCTGGCTGCTGATTTGCTTGAGCCGCTTTATCGCGCTTACCCGCAGCACCCTGGAATCCCCCACTACCTGATCCATGCTTACGACAATGCCGAACTTGCCCCAAGAGGGCTGGCGGCAGCAAGAGCCTACGCCAAAATTGCACCTTCCGCCCCACATGCCTTGCACATGCCTTCGCATATATTCACGCGGCTTGGCTTATGGGAAGACTCCATCGCTTCCAACCTTGCGGCAAGGCATGCGGCACACCAACAGGGCGACACGGGAGAAGAGCTGCACGCGATGGATTATCTGGTGTACGCCTACCTGCAAAGTGGACGCGACAGAGACGCGGCTCAGGTCATTCAGGAACTGAGAAGCATGTCGATAGTGAACAATGACGATTTCAAAATAGGATACGCCTCTACAGCAATGCCGGTTCGCTACGCGGTGGAGCGAAGGCAATGGGCCGACGCTGCAAGCATCGTTCCTTCCGCAGGAGCCCCGCCCCAGGTTGCGGCGATTGCAGTCTGGGCTCGTGGGCTCGGACTCGCTCGGGGCGGACGGCCTCGAGAGGCCGGCACGGCAATTGAGACGTTGCGGCAGATGGAAGCACAGCTTCGCGCCGCGGATAACGATTATTGGGCCACTCAGGTGGGTATCCTGGCGCGGGAAGTTATGGCATGGTCCGCCCAAGCGAGCGGTGATCCGGATGGAGCTGTGGCGTTGATGCGCGTGGCGGCCGATCAGGAGGACGCGGTCGAGAAGCTCCCGGTGACACCGGGGCCGATCGTTCCGGCCCGCGAACAACTCGGCGACTTGCAGTTGGAGCAGAACCACCCTAGTGTGGCCTTGAAAGAATTTGAGACGGCGCTCGCCAATGCCCCCGGGCGTCGCGAGGCTTTGCTGGCGGCCGCGCATGCTTCCGAACTTTCCCGCCAGAAATAGACTTTCACAATTGCGTTTCCGGGCGACTAATCCAATTTCGCGCCCGTCAAATGATCTTGTGACCCGTCACACGTGGACGTGGCGTTCTCGCCCGCCGCAATCTGAACGGAAGGTCGCGCACTCGGAGGATACGCTCATGTAGTCGCAAAAGGACCTCCTCGTCCGTCTTACCGCAAGTTGCTGCCGCTCAGACAGTTCGCTTGGCTTCAGGGATCACGCCTGAAAAGTCAGCTTCCCATCGACAATCTTCGCGTCTGGGTCGGTTCCGGCGCGGGATGGGCGTTTCACAGGCACAATCTGACATGGGCGGATTGGCAGAGGCGCCCCGAAAGCGGCGCGGATATAGCCTCTCTGTGCTAACACTTATGGGGCTGGCGTTCTGGGCTAC
>JBEKNU010000123.1:0-20995 GCA_049522495.1 Terriglobia bacterium | reverse complement strand
GGCCGCCATGTGCTGGCGCTGGTGCGCGAACTGAAAATGCCCGTCGTCACCACGTTCCATACACTCCTGCGCGAGCCGAACGACACCCAGCGGCGCGTGATGCAGGAATTGATCGCGCACTCGACCCGTCTGGTGGTCATGACCGAACGCGGACGCCAGATTTTGGAGGATGTTTACAGGGCGCCCTCCCCCAAGATCGATCTCATTCCGCATGGAATTCCTGACATACCGTTTGTCGATCCCAATTATTACAAGGACCAGTTTGGCGTAGAAGGAAGGGTTGTGTTGCTCACCTTCGGGCTGCTTTCGCCCAACAAGGGAATTGAGCATGTACTGAACGCTCTCCCACAGATTCTGGCGGAATTCCCGGACCTTGTTTATATCGTCCTGGGTGCGACGCATCCCCATGAGTTGCAGGAGCGCGGTGAGGCCTATCGTCTCAGCCTGGAAATCCTGGCCAAGAAGAACAAGGTCGAGAAGAGCGTCATTTTCTACAACCGCTTTGTAGAACTCGAGGAGTTGAAAGAGTTCATTGGTGCGGCGGACCTCTACATTACGCCCTACCTCAACGAGGCGCAGATCACGTCGGGCACGCTGGCTTACGCGTTTGGCGCGGGTAAAGCCGTGGTTTCGACTCCTTACTGGCACGCCGCGGAATTGCTGGCGGAAGAGCGCGGTATTCTGGTGCCCTTTGGAGACTCCCAGGCCATCGCGCGTGACGTAGCCGTTCAGCCACCACCAATAAACCCAAGGTTGGGCCCAGTCGGGTGGAGTGCGGAACGCCTCGGCCAGAGCGTCAGGCCGGGATTCCTTCGGCGTTCCCTCTGCCCCTATTGCCGTCAATACCAATGCGGCCTTTCCGGTGCCTTCCAGAAACTCCCGGCGCGTGATGGGGGGAATAATGCAGGTCTTCGTGGGATGGTCCATGATTCCACCCTTATACCACGAGTGACGAACGGCGTTCGGCATCGTTTGTAGGGGCGAATGGGATTCAGGGCTGTCCAAATTAGCGGGAAACTATCGTATTCAATGCGGCTCTGCCGCCCGCTGTGCGGAAAGGCACAGCCTTTCCGCACAGCAAGCGGCGAAGCCGCAGGGCATCAGCCGGTGGCCGAATCGTAATTTGGCCAAGCTTAAAGGACTTTCGACCCGGGCCGAGCGCTGCTCGGCCTCACATCTCGGTTTCTTTGGACGGTGGTCGTGGGGATCGAGGCCGACGTCATCGGCGCCTTGGAAATGATCGACGGGCGGTTCAGTCTACCCTCTCGAACCTCACCGCGTCGGCAATCACCGCGCCGTCTGCCTGGTTGGTCAGCTTGACGTATCGAGGGTTGGTGGCGGTTCCCAGCACCTTCCATTCGCCCGCATCGCGATTGAAGTCTACTTGCACGGTTTTCGCGCCGCCTTCGGAAAAGATGGTGAAGGGCGCGTTGGAAGCCAAACGCCCAATGGCCGGATGGCCGTAGTAGACCGAAATCTTGTATGTGCCGATCAGAGGATTATCACCCCGCCACATGGCCGTCCTCGATCCATCGCCGCCCTCCGTCCAGAATGCGCCCACTTCCCAATTGCCGCTCTCGGTGGCCACATCGTTGTGCCATCCCCCTCCGGTCATCAGGAAGCGGCTTCCGATCGTCTGGTCATCAATGGTGATTTCCTTATCGGGTTGGGTAAAGATCCTCCACCGCCGGAGTTGAACTTCCCGGCTGGGCTGGTTTACTTTCATCCAATCGTTCAGTCGCGCCGAGAGTTCCTCCAGAGCCGAAGGATTTTCTTGGGCCACGTCGCTCTGTTCGCGGGGGTCGCGCTTCAGGTCGAAAAGTTGCGTTTTCCCGTCCCAGAGATATTTAATCAGCCTATAGTTTTCCGAGCGGACCGACCGCGCCGGCGTTCCCAAGTCCTCCTCGGCGTAGATGTACGGATTGAGCGATGGAACCTCACCCCGGATCATCGGAACCAAGCTGTGCCCCTCGGCATCACCCAGGGGGGGCAGGCCCGCCAGGTCGAGCAGGGTGGGCGCGGAATCAATGTTGGAGGCAAGCCCGTCAACCACTTTGCCCGGCGGGAGGCCCGGGCCGGCGACAATGAATGGGATGTGCAGGTTTTCGTCGTACAGCGAGCGATGATCGGCGGTCAGGAAATCCTTGGGATGCGAGAACATCAACTCCCCGTGATCGGAGGTGAGCGCGATTACGGTGTTTCCATCCAGCCCGAGCTGGTGAACGTGATCCAGCACTTTGCCAATGTACCTGTCGACGTAGTGAATCTTGCCGTCGTAAAGCTGATACAACCGTTCAATGGCCTTCTGATCGCCCAGCATGGCGAGGCGTTTCAACGCCGCATGAGCAACGTCATAGCCCGTATCGGAAATGTAAGGATAAGCGTCGGACTTGAAGATGTCATCTTCCGCGGGCGGATCGTAAGGCGAATGGGGCTCCCAGAAATGCACGTAGAGGAAGAATCGCTGGGCATGGTGGTGGTCAAGCCAGGGGATGACCCGGTCCAGCGTGGCCGGAGCCCGGTAGAGAGCGTTTGCCGCCAGCCCCACCCTCTCCGTCACATCCAGGGCGACCGCGGCTCCTTCATAATACTCATCGAATCCTCGCCCGGTTAAGGCCTGCCCGGCCAGACTGTTATTGACCACGGCGGTGGTGTAATAGCCGTGGTTCTTGAAGACTTCGGTCATCACCGGGACGTCTTTGTTGAGCACGGGCATCCCCGGCCGCCAAAGGAGCGTCACGCCGCTCCGCGAAGGGTAAAGGGACGTGTGAAGCGTGGCAAAGGAGGGAGCGGTCCACGACCCCACCGTGAAGAAATGCGCAAAGCGCACCCCTCTGGCCGCCAACTGATCGATATGGGGGGTCGTCAGCCGAGGGTTACCGTAAGCATGAATCCTGTCGGCCTGAAGTTGATCGGAAACGATGAGGATAACGTTCGGCCCTGGCGGGGCTTGGGGAAGCCCTGCAAGGTAGAGCGGGCCTGCACTCAGGACCAGCAAGGCCGCGATCCATCGTCCTACCCTCTGCCCACCGTGGAGAATCCCGGTTTGTGGGTTCAATCTCGCAGCTCTCCTCTGGGTCTGAGAATCTTGTTCTCTCCTTCCACGTCATTCGCCCACAAATTCTGCCAAAGACCCGTCCTTTTAGAACTGGTAACGCAAAGCGAGTTCAAAAATCCGCGGATCGCGGGTCGACGTTATGCTGCCATAGGTTCCTGAGCCGAAGGACGTCGAAACGCCGTTGAAGTTCGTATGGTTGAAAACATTAAAAGCCTCGGCTCGAAACTCGATCTTGTGCCGCTCCAAAAAGTTGAAGTCCTTGTAGATGGCCATATCGAAGTCCACGAGCCCCGGTCCATAAATGTCACCGGGAGCGGCACTTCCGAAATAACCAGAGGCAGGGGCGGCGAAGGCAGCAATATTAAACCATTCAGCGAGGGTTTTTGGACCCGCCACCGAGGTGCTGCTGACAGTATTGGGACGATTCGATAAGCCCGGATGGGCAATGCTCAGACCGGGGTTTTGGGAGAACCCGCTCTCAATGGTGGTCAAGCCGGAATACCGCCATCCCCCCAGCACCTGTTTTTGCCATCCATGCGCGTCATGGTACCACGGCAGATTATAGATGTAGCCAAATGAAAGGCTTTGCGGCACATTGATGGCCGAGTTTCCGTAGTCATCTCCCGGCGCATAAACGTTGGCGGGGCCACCCTCGTTATCAAACAGTGAGTTGCCCCTGATTTCCGACAGACCGTGCTGCCACGTGTAAGCGATGGTAAGAGACACATTGTGTCCGACCGGGTGGCGCACGCCGACTTCCAGCCCATACCAATTCGTATTCAGCGCGGGTTCGATTTGACTGATGCCTGCGAAACCATAGAACGGGCTGTAGAGGTATTGACTAACCGTCCCCGCGTTGATCACCGGATTAAATTGATAGGGTTCATCCGGGAGTGGCTGGTTGACATTCCACGCCGCCGTCTGGTGCCGGGCGAGATCGCCAGCCCCGGTGATGGAAGTGAACCAGGAGCCGGCAAACTGGTGCTCCAAGCTCAGACTAAAGGTTTGTATTTGCGCAGTTCTATCGTTGAGATCCTCGCTGTTCAAGCTCGGGAGCGTGGGCGCCTTGGAGGCGGCCCCAAGGGGGTTGGGAAAGCTCGGGGTAACCAAGTTGGCCGTTTGGATGAGTGGTGGATTGATCGCACACGGGTTCGCACAAAACGATTGATAGGGTTGATTATTGTACGAAATCCCATACCCACCGCGGAGCGCTGTCTTGCCGTCTCCAAAAACGTCCCAGGCAAAACCTGCGGACGGAGACCAATAGGACCAGTGCTGGGTGGTGAAATTCAAGGGGACTCCGTTGATGCCGTTAAACTCCAGCCCGTTGGTGGCACTGTAGCCGGGGGTGAGGGTTATGGTGCCGTTATTGTTTACGGTCGGAGCGGCGGCACGACTATACAGGGCAGGATTAAAGACCGCTTCCAGGCCGGGCTGAAGATTGGTACCGGGCAATTCCATCCAGCGAACGCCCGCGGTAATGGTGAGGCGGCGCGTCGCCTTCCATTGGTCCTGGAAATAGGGAGAGAACATATAGTTGTGAGCATAGAAGCGGGGCTGGGAGCTGGCCTGGGTGAACGAGGCGGCATCCCCAATCAGGTAATCCGCCACCCCATTACCAGTAAACTGACCGCTGAAAGACCAAGACCCGTTGGTGGGGGCAAAAGAGTTCTGCCGTTTAGTTCCCTTGTGGAGAGTAACGCCCGCTTGGAAATAGTGGTGGCCGCGCAGATAGCTCCAGTCATCCGACGCCTCGTTGTTCATCGTCGATGCGTGATAGAGAGGGTATTGTGAGGGGCCGCCAAACGACGACCACCCTCCCGTAATGCCGACGGTGGGTAGGAACTGTTCATTGTAACCACCTTTAAACGGCAAGTTCTCGCTGAAGGTGGGAACCTGGTTCTGCTGCACGATCCCGTTGAAGTCAATGGTGACCACCAGTTGGGCCGTGGAGACCCCCACCGTGTTCACCATGGAGGGGCTAATCGTGGTGGTGAGCCGCAGGTGTCCCGTTTGACATTCGCTCGGTTCTACTGTCTGGGTGGTCGAGAACGGTGATGAAGAGATGACCGTATCGTAAGGAGCTCTGTAAAGTTGGCGGCTGTCGATATATTCTGCCATCAAGCGGCTCCGCGTACCAAAGTCGTGGTCAACTTTTAATTCGTCGTCCCGGGTCCGCGTGTAAATGGGGTTGACATTAATATAGTTCGTGATCCCCCCCGCCGGTGAGACGTAGTTCGGCGGGGGCTCCGTGGCGTTCATGAGGGCTACCGAGTTCGTGTTCAGCCCGCTGGCGATGTTGTTGTTCAGAAAAGGCGTACCGGTGGCCGGGTTGGTGAGTTGATCGGTCACCGCGCCTGCCTTGGTGCGGTCATTGCAGATACCGGCGGTAAACCCCGTGAGGCAGATGGCCGAAAAATCACCTTGACGGAATGCCTGCGTCGGCGTGGCCCCGGTGAGGGTATTGGCATTGGAAAGGATGGCCGCCTGGATGCTGGCAAAAAAGAATGTCTGGGGGTTCTTGGAGCGATGGCCAGGGAAGAACAAAGGGCCGCCCAGGGTGGCGCCGAAGATATTCTGATGCATAATCAACGGGGACGAAAAAAAAGCATTGCGCGCATTGAAGTCGGTGTTGCGCACATAATCGAAGGCCGTCAGGTGAAATTGATCCGTTCCACTCTTGGTCTCCATGATGACCGTACTGGATCCCTGGAGGTTGTATTGGACACCGTAGTTGTTCGCGAGCACGCGCACTTCCTGGAGGGTGTCCGGGTTGGGCTGGATGGTCGCCGTGGCGCCATTCATGTCAAAGGCCCCGTCCAGATAATAGACGCTGCCGGCATTTCCCATCCCATTGATCGACATGGCCACCGTACCTTGAAAGTTGCCCTGACCAAGCGCACTGTCCGGCGCCATGTTGATGACGCCGGGCATGAGCGCACCCAGGGTTTGGAAGTTCCGCCCGTTCAAGGGGAGCGTGTATACCTCTGCGGACGAAATCTCACTGGCGACCTCGGGCGTGCTGGTTTGCACCACGGTGGCCGTCGCTTTCACCGAAACGGTGGAGACCACACTCCCCGGCTGAAGAGTGGGATTTACCGTGGCCATCGTACCAGGATGCAACTCAATGCCGGTTTGCGAATAAGTGTTGAATCCCTGTTTGGTGACGGTTACCGTGTAAACAGCAATGGGAAGTTCCGGGACGACAAACTCGCCTGCGGCATTGCTCTTGGTCGTTATCTTGACGCCGGTGTTCTGGTTCAGGATGTCGATGGAAGCCTCCGGCACGACAGCCCCGCTGGCATCGGTTACCGTTCCCGTGATTGTTGCCATGGATGTCTCTTGAGCGCCACAGCGTGGGGCCAAGAGGACGACGCCCAATAGGCAAACTAAGCTAATCCCGAATACCCTCACCAAGCCATCGCGGAACATAAAGGTTCTCCTCCTCTGTAAAGTTAAAGGAACTGCCATCAACCTTAGGCCAGCTTCAAAGAGCACTTGCGGCGTATTGATTTGGGGCGAAGCGCCGCCTTCCTTCTTGCAATGAACGCGTGTAGGTTTAGTTACAACAGAAGTGTTGAATCTTGCAGGACAGGGTTGCGGGCTGGATGGATTGATCCATAGGGGTTCTCCGGGCTGTGCAAAAACGCTATCTCCCATTGCCTGCACGCGGCTGACGGTAAATCAGCCTCCCCCGAGCGAAGCCTGACCAACAGGAGCCCAACAACGAGTCGATTTGTGAAGCGGTCGCGCCTCCGAAGATTGCAAAACTAACACGCCCTTAATATGCTGTCAACAGGGATTTGATTTCCGTCAGACTTTGCAATTCTCCAACGCCGGCCCCTTCGGCTGGGTAAGAAATCGTGGCTTAGCACGGTTTTCTCACCAGGCCCCAGCACCTGACACCTGGCACTTAGCTCGCCAGCCCCTTCAGGTCTGCTGAGCAGTAAGGGCAGAACGTCGCCCCCGCCTCAATGGTGCGATGGCACTGCGGGCAGGCAGGATGGAGATTGAATTTGCACTTGGGGCAGAAGTTGAACGACGGGTTCACCGTCGCGCCGCATTGTGGGCACGCGCTCCAAATGGGTTGCCGGACCACAAAGTAGATGACGTACCCGATGCCATTGGGGATGAGGAGCACAAGAACCGTCCAGAGCACGTAGTTCATCCCCCGGCGCTTAGCGTCGCGATTGACGTAACCCACCAGCAGCATGACCATTGCCAGAACCGATCCCGCCAGGGTGGCGATCAATTCTTGCACGGCCATCGGCGGGGCGTGCGGGTCGTGACGAAACGCGACGCAGATAAGGAGTGCCTGCATCCCCACGAAAACCAGCACCGCCACGCCCACCATCGCCTTGGGGATCAGTCTGATTTCTTCGCGGATATCGAATTTTCCTACAGATGTGTGATTCATTTTATTTCTCTTCTGGCCGCTCACCGCGGCCGCTAAGTTCGTAGGGGCAGGCCTCGTGCCTGCCCTCCCCGTCGGCATGCCGACGCCAGGGCACCCACGAGGGGTGCCCCTACGGTTGTGGTGGGCACCCGCGAGGGGCGCCCCTACTCAACGTTCCCAAGCCTCAGGAGTATTCCCCACGCTGGAAGAGCGCGCTTGTCTCCACGCGACGAGCGCGCCAACCAACGTGGCCGGGGCAACCCAGAAGAGCGCAAACCCGGTAATCCAGATCGCCGGCGAAAGCTCGAACTGGCGCCCCAACCAAGCCATGGCTTCCCAAAGCAAGGGCGCCGTCACTGCGCCCAGGAGCCAGGAAAGCCCGCACGAAATCCACAAGGCACGCAGGCGCGCCTGGTTTTCCCGCAACTGGCGGGCCCGCCAGCGGACGCGAGCCTGCGTGGTGCTGACCAGCGCGGGATCAACGATTACGGTGTTCGACCGCAATGCCTGGAGGGCGTGCTCGCTGGCCCGCGCCCTGGCCCCGCATGCCGGGCATTCCGCCAGGTGCGCGTCCAGCCACTCGCGCTCGGCGGCGGAGATTCCTTCTACTTGCCCGGCGTCGATAAGGTGGCAGGCGCGCGCGTGGACATCGGGATTCATACCTCTTCCTCCTCCAAAAGATTGCGGAATGTTTCCAGCCCGCGATAGAGCCGCGATTTCACCGTCGAGAGCGGCGCTCCGGTCACGTTCGCAATCTCATTTAAATCCATGTCCTCCTGAAAGCGCAGCACCAGCACTTCGCGAGCTTCGGGCGGAAGACGCCGCAGCACGCCCCGCACGCGTTCCGCTTGCTCGCCCGCGGACACGGTCTCAAACGGCGTCACGGATTCAAGGTCCGGCCATTCCCGCGCCGCGCCCTCATCCTGGGGACGCAGCAACGCCTCCAGGCTCTCGGGCTGGCGCCGGCGCAAGAGGTCGATGGCGAGATTCCGCGCGATAGAGAACAGCCAGGCTTCGAACCGCCACTGGGGATTGTATTGGTGGCCCTTCTCCAGCACCCGTATCCAGGTCTCCTGGAAAAGGTCTTCGGCCGCCTCGCGGTTGCCCGTGAGCGTCCAGAGATAACGGGGCAGCCGGTATTGGTAACGTCCAATCAACTCGTCCAGCAGGTCAGGATCGTGGCGCCGCAGCCCCCGCGCGATTTCCCGGGTTTCCTGTTCCATCGAATTCACAAAAAGGCAAAGGCTGTTTTCCATTCTAATCGGAATACGAATCAGCCTCTGAAAAAGACGCATGACCGGAGCTAATCCGCAGATTACGCAGATTTCACAGATTTCATCTGACGGCATACTGCATGCGGCCTTCTGCCCACTGCCTACTGCCTACTGCCTACTGCCTACTGCCTACTGCCTACTGCCTACTGCCTACTGCCTACTGCCTTCTACCAACTGTTCATAGGTGGCCGGGTCATCCACATCGAGGAGAATGCCGGGGTCCGCGACCTCCACAAATTGCGTCGCGTCGCGGTGTTTGCGGATGACCGTGTTGGCAGGTTCTTCGGGTGGGAGCGCTAGCAGCTCCGGAAACAATACCTGGCTGATGACGATGGGGTGGCCACGTTGGCTCTTATAGGTGGGGATAAGGACAGGCGGGTGAGTGGATTTAAAACGTTCTGTCAGTTTCCCGATGACCTCGGCGGAGATCGCCGGGTGATCGACAAGGCAGAGCACGACGGCTTCCGGCAAATTTGCCGCCGCCGTTGCCAGCCCCAGTTGCAGCGAAGACGTTTGTCCCCGCGGGTAATCGTGGTTGACCACTACTTGCACGGCCGCCAGGTTCACCGCCCCCTGAATTGCTTCCGCGTGATGGCCCAACACTACGGTGATCTTCTCGATCCCGGCGGCGCCAAGGTTATCAATGATGGTTTCAAGGAAGCTTCGTCCGTGGTAGGTCAACAGGGCCTTGTCGCGCCCCATGCGCCGGGATTCTCCGGCGGCGAGAATCAGGCCGGCAATCATGTGGTGTGCTGGGCTTTCGGTTTGTACGCCATCGAGGGAACGCTGGGCGTGGTGGCGCGCCGCACCGCGATCATCTCCGCCACGATGGCCACGGCGATTTCTTCCGGCGTAAGCGCGCCGATATCGAGCCCAATGGGGGAATGCACGCGCTCGATTCGCTCCGCCGGCACGCCCTCGCGTTCCAGTACTTTGCAAATTTCGATGAACTTCCGCTTGCTTCCAATCATGCCCACGTAGCGCGCCGGCGTGGTTACGGCCCAGCGCAGGCAATCCAGGTCGCCCTTGTGACCGCGCGTTACCAGCACCAGGTAGGTGTGGTTGTTAATGTTGAACTTGGGAAACAACTCTTCCCACGGCCCGGCGTAGGTCTCGGAGGCTTCGGGAAAGCGCTCTTGATTGGCAAAGGCTTCGCGGTCGTCGGCCACCACCACGTCAAAGCCCGCAATTTTCGCTACTTTTGCCACCTGCAATCCCACGTGCCCGCCCCCGAGAATAAACGCCGTGGGCGTGGCCAGAATAGGCTCAACAAAAATGTCGAGCGAGCCGCCGCAGATCAGGCCATTGTCGTATTCGGGGTTGGCGTTCAGATTGAAGTGCAGGCGCCGCGGCTTCTCCTCGCGCATCACTTCCTGCGCCACCGACCACACTTCCGCTTCCACGCAGCCCCCGCCCACCGTGCCGGCAATCGATCCATCATCGCGAATCAAAATCTTGGAGCTCTCGTGGCTGGGAATCGATCCCTGCACCTCGACAATGGTGGCCAGCGCGCCCTTGCGCCCCGCCTTCCGCAGCCGAACGATCTCTTCAAAAATATCCATGCCCGAATCCTAGATTATGCGCGGCGTGCCGCAATGTCAACGCGCCAGCGCTCGCGAAGGTTTTGCCAAATCCCGAAGCCGCTTCCAGTAACTGGGCATAAGCGGTAGAATCCGAGCTGGGCGACAGCAAGGAGCCGACGTCATGAGGAAGAGGAAAACTAACAGTTACAAGGATGACCTCTTGGCAGATCTAAAGGACTTGGATTACGCCGCAACATACTTGTCGGCCGCTCTGAATGACTCCAAGGAAGTTTTTCTTTTAGCGCTGCGAGATGTAGCCGAGGCGCAAAACCTGGCGTAGCGCGGACCTGTTCTGTAGGTCCGCGGTTCTTCCTTCCAGCATGCAACAAGCCGCGGACCTACAGAACAGGTCCGCGCTACACTTCCTGACCCCCCGAGGGGTGAGCAGGGAAGGGAAGATCCCATGAAAGCAATCCGATTCCACCAGCACGGCGATCCGGAGGTCCTCAAGTACGAGGACGCGCCGGACCCGAAGATTCTGGCCAATGAAGTCTTGGTGAAGGTGAAGGCCTGCGCGCTGAATCATCTGGACATCTGGGTGCGCGGGGGTGTGCCGGGGTGGCGCATACCGATGCCGCACATTGTGGGCAGCGATATATCCGGCGAGGTTGCCGAAGTGGGGTCGCTGGTGACGCGCGTAAAGCCCGGTGACCGCGTGCTGCTCTGCCCGGGAGTCAGTTGCGGCCAATGCGAGATGTGCTTCAAGGGGCTAGACAGTGCCTGCCGCCAGTTCACGGCCTTTGGCGTGTTCATTGACGGCGGTTACGCGGAGTACGTGAAGTCCCCGGAGATGAGCGTGCTTCCCATTCCCGGCGACCTCAGCTTTGACGAAGCCGCCGCCGTGCCGCTGGTTTTTCTCACCGCCTGGCACATGCTCTTCACGCGCGCGGGATTGAAGCCGGGTGAGGACGTGCTGGTGATCGGCGCGGGCTCCGGCGTGGGCAGCGCGGCGATTCAAATCGCCAAGCTCGTGAACGCGCGAGTGATTGCCACGGCGGGTGCGGATTGGAAGCTGGAGAAAGCACGCGGGCTGGGTGCGGATGAAGTGATCAACCACACGCGGCAGTCGATTGGCGAAGAAGTGAAGCGCCTCACGCGCAAACGCGGCGTTGACGTCGCGGTCGATCACGTGGGAGCGGCGGTTTGGGAAGCTTGCTTCGATTCGCTCGCCACTTATGGCCGGCTCGTGACCTGCGGCATGACCACCGGCGCGGACCTGAAGCTGAACGGCCAGGGCCTCTTCGCCCGCCAGCGCACGATTCTCGGTTCGTTCATGGGGGGCAAGGCGGAACTCGTCGAAGCCCTCAAGTTCATCGCGCAACGCAAATTGCACGCGGTGATCGATTCTGCATTCCCTCTGCAAGAAGCGGCAGCCGCCCAGCAGAAAATGGAGAGCCGCGAATTCTTCGGCAAGATTCTGCTGCATTTGTAGCGGCGGTCTCCGACCGCCGTCGTAGATTGGAGATCGACGCTACAACTGACCCACTACGTGGAACGTTGGGGTTGAAGAGAGAGCCGCCGCGTGCCATAATAGAAGCGGAATGGGCGTTCCAAACGTAACGAGTGATCAATCCGGCTTTGAGGGTCTCATCTTCGCCAAGCTCGATCAGGCGGTGAACTGGGCGCGCAGGTCTTCGATTTGGCCCTTCAGTTTCGGCCTGGCGTGCTGCGCCATCGAGATGATGTCGGCGGGCGCCTCGCGATTTGACCTGGCGCGATTTGGCGCGGAGGTTTTCCGGGCTTCGCCCCGCCAGGCGGACTTGATGATTGTCGCGGGCCGCGTCGCCCAGAAAATGGTTCCGGTGATTCAGAACCTCTATGCGCAGATGCCGGAGCCCAAGTGGGTCATTTCCATGGGCGCGTGCGCAACCTCCGGCGGCGTGTTCAATAACTACGCCATTGTGCAAGGCATCAATCAGTTCATTCCCGTCGATGTTTACGTGCCGGGGTGCCCGCCTCGGCCCGAGCAGCTTATCTACGCCATTACCATGCTGCAAAAGAAAATCGATCAGCAGCGCGGTTCATTCAAAGAAGCAGTTTTCCACACTTAAAAACAAGAAGTCAGCAGACAGTACACAGAATAGAGGGCCGCGCTTGCGGGATGCTCTCCCTGTATCCCGTCTACCGTATACCGTCAACCCTCCTTTCAGCCCCGCCGCAGGTATGCGGAAATCAGGACCACAACTACACCCAGAATGAAGGCCACGAGGAGCCATATCCGCCGGCGCGCCCGCATTGGTTCGAACAATCGGAAGGGGATGGTGAGTGCCAGGACAATCGCGAAGAGGGTGAATGACAGGGCGATCTTAAGGGTTAGAAACTTCCATGCCCGGCCCCATGGTTCTTCCCAATAGTTGTGGCGGACGTTGAAAAGGCCGGAGAGCAGCAGCAGGGTTATGGCGCTCCAACTTGCCCATCGGAATCGTCCCGCCACGGCCTTGGAGAGCGCTTCGCGTTGCTCCGCGCTGAGGACTCCCAAAGAAGGGATTAAGATGAGGAGCAGGAATCCCATTCCTCCCAAACCCACCACCGCCGCCATCAAGTGAACCCACTGCATGAACGTCGTCATAATGGCTGCACCCAACGTGGGTGGATTCTATGCGCTTTCCCCTCCCGAGAACAAGAATGAAGTTTCGCCCATTGACGAAACAGCAACCTCCCGCGAACGAGGTTGGCGAAATGGACATCGGCCATTGCCCCCGCAACCCTTCCCGGTTTGCGGGCGGGGCGGAAGGAAGGGGATCAGGCGAGCGCCGAGCGGATCTGATCGATCTTTTTCGCCAGGTCAAAGTCCTTCTGGGTTACTCCGCCTTCACTGTGAGTCGAAAGGCTTATGCCCACCACGTTGTAGTTGATGGTGATATCAGGATGATGCCCGGCGCTTTCGGCCGCCTCGGCGATCTTGTTGACAAACTCGATGCCCGGCAAGAATGATTTGAACGTAAATTTCTTGTGAAGGTCCTTCCCCTGATAGGACCACCCTTGCATTTTTGCCAATCCCTGTTGAATCGCTTCGTTGCTGAGTGCCGCCATGGTGGCTCCTTTGCTTCCGAGAGGTTTAACCCGTCGCGGAGAGAGAGATGTGCTCTGGACCGTAATTTTCCGTTTGCGGAATTTGCCCTGAAACAACCCCAAACGAGTATAGAAATCCGCGCTGCCCAAGTCAACCGGACGGCGGGTGGCACAGTTTGTAATTAGGTAGTGGGGCAGGTTGGCCAAAATCCAATATGGGCGTGGCTCATCGCTGAGCGTCTCGAAGTTGGCTTGTCCATTAGCAGGCGTCAGAATGGAGCCCCTGGCTTTCACCGTCCCGGCTGCAGGGCGAAATCCAGTGCCTTCCCGGCGTGCAGTAGCGCCGTGTTGAAGAGGGGGAAGTTGCAGTGTTGCGGCTCGACCAGCAGCGGTATCTCCGTGCATCCGAGGACAATCCCCGCTGCCCCCCGCTCGCGCAGACGTTCGATGATATCCAGAAAAAGTTGCCGTGAACTGGGCCGAATCTCACCCCGGCACAATTCCTGATAGATCACTTCGTTTACCAGTTGCTGATCTCCGGGTTCTGGAATGTGCACCGTGATTCCCGACCGCTCCAGCCCATCGCGGAAGAATCGCTCACTCATTGTGAATATAGTCCCCAGCAAGCCTACGGACCGAACCCCTGCCGCGAGGATGGCTTCCGCAGTGGCTTGTATGATACTCAGCAGGGGCATGTGCACAGCTCGCTGCACTTCCTCGAAGACAATGTGCATGGTGTTGGTGGCGATCAGCCCGAAATCAGCGCCCGCCCCGTGCAACCGCTCAAGCGCCTCGGCCATCGCCCGCGCCGCCTCATTCCATTGCCCCTTGTGCTGCCAATCCACAAACTTTTGAAAGTTCACGCTATAGATCAGAATCTCCGGATAGCTGTAGTCGCCAAACCGCGCCGTGAAACTCCTGGTGATGTGTTCATAGTAAAGCGTAGTGGATTCCGGGCTCATGCCGCCCAGGATGCCTATCTTTTTCATCTCGGCTCCAACGTCCGTTCGGTGCCCCGTTTTCGTGACAACAAAATGCTCCCCAAGACCGGCCCATGCGGGAACCGCCGAACGGGCACAGACGGTCATGCCGTTTATCAGGAGAATCCGGGTGGCCGCGTCCAGTCCGCTATTTTGCTTTCTGCCCTTTGATGGTCTGGGTGTTGTGCGCGCCCTTCAGGGTATGGATGAGGAATCCATCCGCACCCTTCACCCACACCTCGGCCAGCACGTAATCCGTTACATATTCCGTATAGGATGGCGCGAAGTTCCCAACCACGTCGAATACAAGCTGGGGCTCGGTGAGAGGCGGACTCGGCTGCGCCAGCCTCTTCGTGAAAGGGACCGGAAATTCCTTGCCGGTCGATTCCTGCCGCAGAGTAATATGACTATCGTCCCTTTGGACGACCGAGTATTCGCCTTTGGGGTGACTTGCGCCGCCGGCCTGGAACGTGAACGGGATTGTGAACGTTCCCTGGGCAACGGCCTCCGTAACCCCCGCGACGAGCACTAAGGCCGTTGCCGCCACTGCCCAAATTGCCCAACGTTTCATCTGAACCCTCCTTTTGCCGGGTTAACGAGAGCGGCTGGCGCGGACCGTAGCTCTGCGATTTATGTCTCTGAGCATTGGTCCGCACGATTTCGCAGAGCTTTGCTCTGCGCAATCCGCCCCGCCCTTCCAGACCCGTGGTTAGAAGTCCAGCCAACAAGGGCGTACCGTCTTTGCTTCCAGCCACTAACCACTAACCACTTGCCACACGTCACTTCCCGATAAGAAGCGCTTCGTGGTTAGTGGCGAGTGGCTAGGTGTACCATCCCTCCGTCGCACCGTCGCGCGACGCTTGCGTGGTTGGAACGCCGTTTTTCATGGCGTCTTCCATGGCCGTGACAAACGTGTCGATTTCCTCGAGCGTGGTGTAAATGTTCGGCGACACCCGGAGGCACTGATAGTCAAAGACCTGGTTCGGCGGTGCTCCGCCCTTAAGCCCGACGACGATGATCCGGTACTTATCCATCAGGAATTTCGAGAGGTCCCCGACGTCGATCCCCTCGATGTTAACCGCGGCTAAAGCCCAAGCCTGTGCAGGCTCGCTGAGATCCGTCAGTATCTTGATGCGCGGGTGAACCTTCAGGGCGTTGGCCCAACGCAGGGTGAGAAAGCGCAACCGGGCCGCCTTGCGGTCGCCCCCGATGGCCTGATGGTAAGCTAGCGCCTCGCCGAGCGCCGCCCGGATGGCCCACGGGTGCGTCCCAATGGACTCGAACTTGCGAATGTCATCGTCCTGCTGTTCGGGGGCTGCCTGCAGGGGCCAGAACCGCGGGATCATCTCCTTCCGAACGTAGAGGCAGCCATTTCCGATCGGTGCCAGCAGCCACTTGTGCAGGCTGACGCCATAGGCGTCGCACTCGAGTTCCCTCAGCTTGAATGGGAATTGCCCCAGCGCGTGGGCGCCGTCGACGATGGTAACGATTCCCTTTGAGCGGGCGTGCCGTGAGAGCCGCGCCACCGGAAACAACTGGGCCGTCAAGTTGGTGACGTGGCAGAAATGGAAAACTTTCGTTCGCGGCGTGATGGCCTGTTCGAAACGATGGTAAAGATCGTCCCCCGTCGTGGGGACGGGGAATTGCAGGCGGTGCACTTTGATGCCATCGCGCCGCATCCGCTGGTCCCACGTCGTCAGCATGCGAGGGTAGTCCTGCTCGGTCGTAACCACTTCATCCCCGGCCTTAAGGTCGAGCCCGTTCTGTACGATTTGGAGCGACTCACTGGCGCCGCGCGTCAGGGCCATCTCCTCCGGGTCACATCCGAACTCCGCCGCCATGCGCAAGCGGATCGTCTGGATGCGATCGGCAATGGGGCCTTGATAAAAAATGGGCGACATGTTGATCATGTCCATGTAGCGCATTTCCGATTCCAGCGCGGCCCGGGACGTCGGGCAGGTAAAGCCGTTGTTCAGGTTGATGATGGTGCGGTCCAGCTTGAAATCCATCTGGATTTCCCGCCAGTAGAACTCATCTTTCGCGACGTCTTCGGGCGATCTGCCGGCGACCGCTTGGGACGCTGCCAGGACGCGCTCGAGACTCAGCCCTCGGGTCGCGGACGCGACCGTTCCGGCGGCTCCGGCCGCACGCAGAAAAGACCTTCGACTCCACATTGTAGGCCTCATTAAAATCCTCCTTGATCTCTACTGGCGTTTGTATTGATGGTCACATTATTCGGGAGCGCATTTGGAAGTGGCCTCTTGTCACATTCGATGGCGCCATTGTGCAGCCGGGGAGAACCATCCGGGCAGATCCATCGAATCGTTGGAAGAAGTCCACTGTTGAGCTACTCTCAAAGGGACATATTTTGCAATTATCCGGAATTTCCATAACCTTGCTTAACTCGCGGCGGAATCATACGCCAGCTCCTCTGTCGATACAAGCTCAGGTCACCGTGGCATCTTTGGGGTGGCGCTGGGGCTTGCTTTGCCTGTGGCGCTCACTTTCCTGGTCTGTTTCCTGAGCCGAGCCGCACTCCCAAAACCGCAGAGTCATATTGCCCGCCTCTAATCGTGGTGATAGAGTCCCCGCAGCTTTTACGGTTATCCCGAATCAAGCTGTCGAGGAATGAATGATCGGCAGCAATTCCTGAGGAGATGGGATGTTCGCCCGCCCGACGGACCAGGAGTATCTTCCATGCAGAGACGCGATATTTTGAAAGCGCTTCCTCTATCGATTGCCGGAATTACAGAACTTGCTTGCATGGGCCCGGAGGGGGCGGAAGACGCGGAGGATATAAAGAACCGCCGTCTTGTGGCCCAGGTTCGGTCCCATAACGGAACGCCGACACTCTTCCTCAACGGTGAGCCGGTCTTCGCGGGGATGTGCTGGGTCAACACTCCATTGACTGAAGGTTGGGGGAATAGCGAACACGCCCGCGCTGTGGCCAAGGCGGGGATTCACATTTATTCCTTCGACGCGGGGAAAGATTTCGAGTGGGTTGAACCCCAAGCGAGCAGGTCCGAGCCCTTCGATTTCTCCAGTGTGGAAGCCCGCTACGGGAGGATTATCGACGTTGACCCGCAGGCCCGCTTTCATCTCCGCCTGCACTTCGAATTCCAGCAGGGCGACTGGTGGATGAAGGCTTACCCGGGGGAATGCGAGATTGCGTCGGACGGCAGGCCGGTGGGCCAGTCCTTTGCTTCGGAAGCATGGCGGAAGCAAGTGAACGAATTCCTCCGGGCCTTCGTCGCCCACCTCAACCAAACCGGCCTCATCGATCGGATCACGGCCTTTCAGCCAGGCGCCGGGCACACGGGAGAATGGGTGAAGGGCGAGACCTCCATGTACTCGCTTTGCAGTGACTATGGCGAGCCGATGCGGCGGCACTTCCGCTCCTGGCTCCGTCACACATATCACGATGACCCGGCAGAGCTGCGAGCCGCCTGGCATAATCCCGGGATCACCTTCGAGGCGGCGGAGGCTCCCTCGGCGGACGAACAACTCCAGGCCCGGCTCTACTCATTTCGCGATCCGGCGCGAGAACGGAACGTCATCGACTACTACCAGTGCCTTGCGGATCTAAGTGCTGACCTCGTCATCGATTTCTGCTGCACCGTGAAGGAGGCGACGGACGGGACGAAGCTGGCGGGCGCATTCTATGGCTACTTGATGGACCTGGCATGGAATGGAGGCTTCTTCGGGGAAAGGCCGGAAAGCGATTATTCCACATATCAACGCAGCGGTCATTTGGGCCTGCGACGCGTTCTTGACTCGCCCTATGTGGACTTCCTGGTTTGTCCTTACAGCTATGGGTTTCGCGGAATCGGGGGTGACGCGCCCGCCATGCAACCCGCTGAGTCGGTCCGTTTGCACGGCAAGCTCTGCATCATTGAAGACGACACACGAACGCACATCAACCGTGACCCTGATTTCGGGCACGTTAATTCACTTTCCGAAAGTGTCGCCCTCTTGCAACGCAACTTCTCCCAGGTGGTCACCCATGGTCAAGGCATGTGGTGGCTTTTTGAATCGATCGATCCCGCCCGCGAACCGGCGTTTGCGCCCTGGCTCCGGAACTTTCGGGAACTAGGCGACTTTCTCGTTCAAACCGATCGCACGCCCAGCGCGGAAGTCGCCGTTCTGCTGGATGACGAAAGCTTTATTTATGAATCCCCACGTATCAATCTGGATCTCCCTTTGATTTTTCAACAGCGACTTTGGGGCCTGCCGCGAACCGGCGCGCCCTTTGACGTTTACTTGTTGCAGGATTTCATCGAAGGGCGTTTGAAGCCCTATAAACTCTATGTTTTCCTCAATCCTTTGCACCTGGACCGCAGCCGGCGGGAAGCCTTGAATTCAGAACTGCGCAAGGATGGTCGCGTGGCATTGTGGATTTATGCGCCCGGCTACCTTGAAGATGGGCCATCCCTGGAAGCTATGCGGGATCTGACGGGATTCAGGTTTGCCATGGGGAAGCAACCCTGGGGACCGCTTCTGCACATCGTCGATTTCACTCACCCCATCACCACCGGCCTTCCGCAGGACATCTTTTGGGGGACCAACAGCAAACTGAGTCCGATCTTTTACCTGGATGACCCGGAGGCCCGGGTGCTTGGGCAAGTGGTGTTTTCCAAGGGAAACTGCAAGCCCGGCATGGGCATCAAACGCTTCCCCCAATGGACTTCGGTTTACGTTGCCGCTCCCAATCTGCCTGCTCCCGTGTTGCGTGGCATCGCGGGCTTTGCCGGGGTTCATTTGTACAACCGTGATGGCGACGTCTTGTATGCGACCCGGGATCTTTTGGCGGTCCACACGGTCGCGGGTGGTGATCGAACCTTCCGCCTTCCGCGGCAAGTGGAGGAAGTTTACGACCTCTTTGGACGGAGTACGGTGGCGCGGGATTCCAGCGAGTTCCACGTGACGCTGCGGCCTGCCTCGACAGCACTTTATTACACCGGAGGCGCGGCATTACTTTCAAAGCTGAACGCAGCAGACCGCGAGTAAAGCTCGATCATTAGATGCCGCCGAATGCCGCCTGCCACCGAAACCCCGGATGGATTCCCCCTAACGCCGCACCCTAGACCGCTTTCAGTAGTAATATGGAGCTTCCGAGCGCGGGGCGAATTCAGTTGTGAAAGGTGAGAGAGCGTCAATGATTCACGAAATTCTTCCGGTGGGAATGCTGGCCTGTAACTGTTCGATTCTGGGGGACGAATCCACGGGCGAGGCAGTGGTGGTGGACCCGGGCGACGACATTGAGCAAGTCCAACAAATCCTGGCCAAGCATCACCTGCGGGTGAAGTACATTGTCGCCACTCACGCGCATATCGATCACGTGGGGGGAATCGAGAAGCTCAAGCAGGCCACCGGCGCTGCGGTCCTGATGCACCGAAGTGATTTGCCCCTCTACAAAAACCTGGCCTTGCAGGCTGAGTGGTTGGGCGTCCCGGCGCCGGGGACGACGGACGTGGATCAGTTTCTGAAAGAGGGCGACTCGCTGCACTGCGGCTCGCTGAGCTTGGAGGTTTTGCATACGCCAGGGCACTCGCCAGGCAGTCTTTCACTGCACCTGCCCGGGGAGAACCAGCGGATTCTGAGCGGCGACACCCTGTTTCAAGGGAGTATTGGCCGCACCGACCTGTGGGGCGGCTCATTCGACGAGATCCTGCGGTCCATTCGCAACCGCCTGCTCATCTTTCCCGATCAGACGCCGGTGTTTCCCGGGCACGGCTCGCCCACGACGATCGGTGAGGAGCGCGAGAGGAATCCGTTCCTTCAGAAATTCAGTGAGGAGTGATGAGTGACGAGCCAACAAATGCCGAAATTCGAAACTCGAAAATCGAAAATGGGAGATCGAAAATCGCGGCGAATTTCGAGTTTCGATCTTCGCCCTCCGGTTGCTCGTCACTTGTCACTCGTCACTCGTCACTTGTCACTCGTCACTGCTCTTAGGAGGCTTTGATGGCTGAGGACACGCGCGCCAAGTTCCGGATCAAGAAGATTCATCGCGGCTCTCAAGTGGTTTTCGGCGAACGCGCTCACTTGCTGGAGGTCCTCCATTCGGTTCAGCGCGCCCCGCTTCCCCGTGCGCGCAAGCTGGCGGAAACCCGCCAACTCCAGCGCATGATTGCGGTGCGCACCGAGGACCTGAACCGCTTCAGTCCCGCCTGGGACCGGAAGTTCCAACAGGCGCGCAACTCCCAAACCACTTCCCAGAAACTCCTGCGGATTGGCGCCGCACTGCACGCGGATGATTACCTTCTCGCCCGCCTATTGGCCGAGCACGCGGAAGCTCCGCCGGAATTGCTGGAACACCTGGCGTCGCATCCTTATGCGGCCGTGCGGGAGAATGTAGCGCGCCATCCGCACACGCCTGCCGCCATACTGCGGGCCATGGCAGAAGACGCAGCCGAGCCTTTGTGGTTTCTGGTGGCCTGCAACCCATCCACTCCGGCCGACCTGCGTGACCGCTTGCGCGAACGCATGAAGCAAAGCCCCAATTCCTAGGAAGCTGGAAACGGCATCCGAATCCTGGATTCCAAGGAGATGGCCCTGACGAGCCTTTGGCAGAACCTACGATATACCGTCCGCGTCTTGGGCAAGAATCCCGGCTTCACGGCGGTCGCAGTGCTTTCCCTCGCCCTGGGGATCGGCGCGAACACCGCCATCTTCTCCCTGCTCAATGCTTT
>JBEKNU010000122.1:0-21049 GCA_049522495.1 Terriglobia bacterium | reverse complement strand
CCAGGGCAACCTTAATTCCGGCGTGGGCGAACAGTACTCCAGCTACTATGGGGCGGGAGTGAGCATCTTTCTGACTCCGGATAACTGGTTAACCTATTCCTGCGCGCAAACGGAAATCACCCTTTCCCATTTTGTCCAGTGCACACACGCCGGATTGTAGCGTCAATCTCCGATCGACGATTCGGCGGACAAAGGCGGCCGGATTGTAGCGTCGATCTCCGATCGACGATTCGGCGGTCGGAGACCGCCGCTACAAACACCAAATTGCGCCACTACCGGCCAGCCCTAGACCTTGACTCGCAGGCTGGGCAGTGGTATCCATGCAGCGCTTTTCCGAGGGAGGGCAAAGTGGGGACATTTTGCCCGAGACTTGGGGCGTGACACCCCTGGCGGACTGGCGCGGCGCGTTAGCCAACACCCGGCATCCTCCGATGGATGTGGCGAAGCCGTTCGCTTCAAGTCCATCTTGGCGTTAACGTCGTCACCGCTACGAACCGGGCGTCGGAGAGAAAAATCCCGGCAGCAAATTCGAGGCCCTCATGCTTGATGCACTCATCGTTCATCGCTTGCACTTTGCTTACACCGTCACCTTCCACTATTTGTTCCCGCAGCTCACCATGGGGTTAGCGCTGCTCATGGTGATTCTGAAAACGCTGGCGCTGCGCACGGGTGACGAACATTACAACCAGGCGGCGCGCTTCTGGGCGCACATCTTCGGCATCAACTTCGCCATGGGCGTGGTGACGGGAATTCCCATGGAATTTCAGTTCGGCACCAACTGGGCGCAATTCTCCCGCGCCGCCGGCGGAGTGATTGGCCAGACGTTGGCCATGGAAGGGGTGTTCTCATTTTTTCTGGAATCGAGTTTCCTGGGACTCTTCCTCTTCGGTGAGAAGCGCCTAGGCCCGCGTGGCCACTGGTGGGCGGGCTTCATGGTTTTCCTGGGATCGTGGATGTCCGGCTACCTCATCGTGGCCACGGATGCCTGGATGCAGTATCCGGTGGCATACCGACTGGGTCCGCACGGGGAAATCATGCTGGCGAGTTTCTGGGGACTGCTGCTCAATCCCTGGGCGCTCTGGCAGTACGCGCATAACATGAGCGGCGCGGTCATCACGGGGGCGTTTGTTATGGCCGCCGTGGGAGCATTCTACTTGCTGACGAAACAGTTTGAGGCGCATGCGAAGACCTTCGTGCGCGTGGGCGTGATTGCAGGCCTGGTGGCCTCGCTCCTGCAGCTTGTACCGACGGGCGATGCGCAAGGTCGCCTGCTGGCGGATCACCAGCCGGTCACGCTGGCTGCGATGGAAGGTATGTTTGAAACGCAGCGGGGCGCGCCGATTGCCCTGATCGGGCAGCCCGACATCCAGAACCGGCGCTTGGATAATCCCCTTGAGGTGCCGCGGATGCTCAGCTTCCTGACCTATCGGCGCTGGACGTCGGAAGTAAAGGGATTGGATGCCTTCCCTCCGCAGGATTGGCCCGACAATATTCCGCTGCTCTATTACAGCTACCACATCATGGTGGGGCTGGGCACCATCTTCATCGCCATCATGGTGCTGGCGGCGTGGAAGCTGCGGAAAGGGACCCTCTATGATTCGCGGGGCATGCTCTGGGCGCTGATGCTCTCGCTGCCGTTTCCTTACATTGCCAACACGGCGGGTTGGATGACCGCGGAATTCGGCCGCCAGCCTTGGCTGATCTACGGACTGATGCGTACGCAAGCCGGCATCTCGCCGCAGGTTTCCTCAGGCAATGTCTGGTTCACCTTAATTGGCTTCATGGGCATGTACACCGTGTTGAGCATCTTGTTTCTATTTCTGGTTTATCGTGTCATCGAGAAGGGGCCGGGAGAGGCAGTGACTAGTGGTTAGTGTCTAGTGGCTAGCGGCTAACCACTATCCACTATCCACTAACCACTCGCTCTTCAAGGAGGTTTGTCCATGCAGACCGTTTGGTTTTGTCTCATTGCCATCATGATCGCCATGTATGTGGTACTGGATGGATTCGATCTCGGCGCCGGAGCCATTCATCTGTGGGTGGCCAAGGACGATGGTGAACGGCAGCAAGTCATCCGCTCCATTGGTCCGGTGTGGGACGGCAACGAAGTGTGGCTGCTGGCAGCAGGAGGCACGCTGTACTTTGCCTTTCCGGCTCTCTACGCCTCCGGCTTCAGCGGCTTTTACTTGCCT
Source organism: Terriglobia bacterium (assembly GCA_049522495.1). Classification (GTDB taxonomy): domain Bacteria; phylum Acidobacteriota; class Terriglobia; order UBA7540; family UBA7540; genus Bog-366. The sequence continues at coordinate 18,857 of JBEKNU010000122.1, read as the reverse complement.
CTGATGATTGTTCTGTGGCTGCTCATTCTGCGGGGAATTGCGGTGGAGTTCCGCGGGCATCTGACCAGCGCTGTCTGGCTGAAATTTTGGGACGTGGTCTTTGCCGGGGCCAGTCTCTTGCTGGCGGTCTTCTATGGAGCGGCTTTGGGTAACGTCGTGCGTGGCGTTCCCTTGAACGATCAAGGTTATTTCTTTGAGGCGCTTTGGACGAACTTCCGCTTGGGACCCAACACCGGCATTCTGGACTGGTACACGATCATTGTCGGGGTTGCGGCTCTCCTCACCTTGACGCTGCATGGCGCTCTGTGGGTGGCTTTGAAAACCGAAGGCCCCGTGCACGATCGCTCCGCGCGGTTGGCGCGCGGCATGTGGTGGATCGTCCTGGTCCTGACCATCGTGCTCACCTCGATCACTTTTGAAATCCAGCCGGAGGTTCCGGCGAATCTAACCGCTCACCCATGGGGCTACGTTTTTCCGGCGCTGGCGCTTTTCGGATTGGCAGGGATGGCGTGGTTCATGCGAAAGCACGACGACCTTAAGAGTTTCTTGGCGTCCTGCACCTACATCGTGGGGATGTTGACCAGCGTCGTCTTCGGATTGTATCCGCTGATTCTGCCTGCCAGCACCAATCCCGCTTATTCGCTCACCGTCGATAATGCCAAAGCCGCCGATTACGGTCTGCGCATTGGTTTGGCATGGTGGATTGTGGGCATGATCCTGGTCACCGGCTACACGATCCATGTCTACCGCAGCTTTGCCGGTAAGGTAAAAGTCGGGGATACCGAGAAAGGGTATTAAAAATTCACCGGGGTGTCCTTATTGCGTTGGGGGAAAAATTTTGGCGGGGCATCAGTGGATTCCCGCCATTTCCCGATTTCCATTGTGGATACCCCGATATTCCCCGCCACTGAGCACGACTGCCCAGTCATAGGGCGTCATAGCCCCTCAGGCTCCTCAGTCTGAAGTTCGGGCTAAATGTCGCCAATACCGATCTTTCTCCCGCGAAACTTTTCCCCTTGAGACTCTACAGGAGAATGCTTAAATTCTCCTTGTCGGGTGTCCAGGGGAGCAAGTCCCACTGCTTCGGTTTGTTTCGCGAGATAACGCGTGGCCGGGACAATATCCAACTGCTGCTCGAAAAGCTCACGCCCGCCCACCTCCACCAGGACGCGCGCACTCGGAACCATGGGCGCAGTGTTCATGGCGAGATTCGCGGCGGGGCGGGGATTGACTTCCTGGTGAGCAGTGCGTCGAAGTTATAGTTTTTCACACCACCCATCTCGCGGATCGGCTACCAGTACTTTTTGACTGTTTTCTCCTCTCAGGTTGAATCCAAGTGCAATCCGGCTGGTTCTCGAAGTACCCGTCATCCACCCGCCACATGCAAGACCCTTCAGATCGAGCGATTTTTATTGATATTCATAGGTCTGCCATAAAGTACAATTATCTGTAGCCAGAGTTTTCCATTTGCACAGCCAGCTTATTTCTTATTAGCGGATTTAAGCCTTAATTTGCAGCAGGTTCCAACAATTATTTACGGATAAGCGCTGACTATCCCGCTTTGGATATTCATTTGCCCTAATTCTGGCAAGGAGATTTGGCAAGGCAATTTTGCCCGGGAAGGTGGGTCATTAAACCCCGGAGGATCAAGCAAGTACTTGACAATCCTGTTTGGAGAGATCATGAAAATACGAAAACACATACTGCATTCCGGATTTATTCCGCGGGCGATTTCGCGACTCATCGCCGTCGCTTGCCTGTTCCTATTGTTTACAGCGACCGTCCAGATTCCCGCCTGGGGCCAAACCGGGGTGACTGCGACGATCTCCGGTGCCGTCACCGATCAAACCGGGGCGGCTCTGCCGGAGGCTACGGTTACCGTCACGAACGCAGACACAAACCAAGTCCGCAAGATCGCAACGCTGGACAACGGCAACTATGTGGTGACTCAGCTCCCGCCGGGAAAATACACCCTCATGATAGATAAGCAGGGGTTCAAGTCCTATGTACAGAGCGATATCGTGTTGGTGATTGGCCAACTAGCCGAAATTAATGTGCAAATGCAACTCGGCGCGGTCAGTGAAAAGGTATCGGTCACGGCCAGCGCCCCGGTGATTCAAACCGAGGATGCCTCGGTCGGCACCGTGGTTGACAATCCGACGATCGTGAACACTCCCCTGAACGGCCGTTTGAGCGTGATGGGATTGATAGCACTAGCCCCCGGCGTTCAAAATGCGGGTGCGCAGGACCAGATGCCGGTTTACGGGGTTACGCCCTCGGTCGGCACGGGTGGGCGCAATGCCTATGGCGGAGTCGGTTTCAGCCTGGACGGGGCCCCCAATCTGGAGGTTACCCTGGAACGCGGTGAAGGCGAGGTGCCGCCCCTGGACGGACTCGCCGAATTCAAGGTCATCACCTCGGACGTCCCCGCCGAGTACGCCCAACCCAGCCAGATTACGATTGTCAGCAAGGGCGGCACGAACCAGTTCCATGGGGAGCTTCTGGAATTCAACCGGGTCAGAGCCCTGGCGGCGAAGAGCGTTTTTGCCGAGTCGCTGCCCAAGCCGAAATATATCCGGAACGAATATGGTGGGAATTTCGCCGGTCCCATTGACATCCCCGGCCTTTACAACGGCAAAAATCGTTCGTTCTTCTTCTTCAACTACGAACAATTCCGGTTGGCGCAAGCCTCCAATGTGAACAGTCAGGAGCCAACCCAAGCGGAGCGCCAGGGGAACTTCGCGGGAGTTGGAACCATTATCGATCCCCTAACCGCTACGGCATTTACGGGGAACCAGATCCCCAGCAATCGAATCAGCACGGTGGACACGAATTTGCAGAACGTGCTTTTGCCCATGCCCAATGCCGCGGGAACCGGTACCAACACCTTTGAGAATGTTCCTTACACCCAACTGGCGACGAGGTGGAGTTTCCGCATCGATCACCGGATCGATGACAAGAATCAATTTCGCTTCTCCTTCCTCCATGCCTTTTACGGTCCCAACCCCTCCGTGGGGGCATCGAGCCTGTTTGGAGGGATGGCCGGCATCGGCGAGCACAACACCAACATGGTGGGTGGCTGGACGCATATTTTTTCTCCTACTCTGTTGATGGATATCAACCTGTCCTACCTCCACCTGCCGGTCTACCGTACGCCCCAGAACGCCAATGTGAACTTCTCCTCCATCATTCCGGGCCTCGGCCAGGAACTGATTGAGGGTGCTCCCCAGCTTTCGATAAAGAACATTACCAGCGTGGCGGAGCAGGGCTCGCATGACCTTATCTCCACGGGCGAGCTTGTGGCTTCTGTCACCAAGATCTTCCCCTCGCACACCATCAAAGCCGGATTCTCGGATATCTACGATAATCACTACAATGTCGCCGCGGTCAGCCCGCAACGGGGCGCCTACAGCTTTAATGGCCAGTACTCGGGAATCGGCTACGCGGATTTCCTGCTGGGGTATCCCAATCAGACCCAGCAACCCTTGCCCAACGCCTTCACCACGCGCAATCTCTCCCACCAGTATGGTTTCTATCTTCAGGACACGTGGAAGGTGATGCGGCGGCTCACCATCAATGCCGGTGTCCGTTACGACCTGCAGATTTTTGAGCCCAGCCCCTACGGCAACAATGCCTTGTTCATTCAGACCCTGCCGTCGGGAACGCCTCTGAATAAAGTTGTAGTCTTTAGTTCCACCTATCCCGGATCCAATGCCAAGAATCCCGTTATCCCCGGATTCTTGACGCTGCCCATCGTATTCGCCTCGCAGGTTGGCCTCTCCAACAACGTCTGGGACTACCTCACTCAAGACGCCAACAACGTTGCCCCACGGTTGGGGTTTGCTTACGAGGTGATGCCCAAGACGGTGATCCGCGGCGCTTACGGCATCTTCTACAACCTGCTCCCGGCGTCCTATTTTGACAGCTCCTTCGCCAGCAACATTCCTTTCGAAGGCGTGGAGACCTATGTCAACACTGCCGTCCCCACCCCCATCGCTCCCATTACCCCAGCGATCACGATGAGTGGTCCTTTCTCGGGGACCGGAGGCTTTGCCGCCAATCCCACCGTGAGCGCCCAGCATCCCACCGTCACTCCTTACACCGAGGAATACAACCTGACCCTCGAGCGTGACATGGGACACGGCCTCTCCGTTCGTCTCGGCTACGTGGGACAAAAGAACAAGGAACAAAACAACTCCAGCGGTCCGGGCAACACGGCTCCCGACATCAACAACCCCGGCCCGGAAATCGGCTCGCCGCAACCCCTCCGGCCCTATCAACCGTGGTCGACCATCAGCCTGGGTGAAGATCCCATCTTCCACTCCGAGTCGGATGCGCTGCAAGTCGGGGTGCACAAGCAGTATGGCAACGGCCTGATGATCAATGGCGAATATGAGTGGATTCGGGTTCTGGGTACGGAGAACTTCATGAATCCTCTCAACGTGATTGATTCCTACGGCAACATCGGAGGCATTACGCCTCAGGTGCTCGTGGTCAGCTATTCCTATCCCCTGCCTTTTGGCAAGGGTCAGAGGCTGTTCTCGAATGCCAGCGGCGCGCTCACCAACGTCATTGGCGGCTGGCAGTTTTCGGGAATCACCACGGTTCAAACCGGTCAGCCCTTTTCCACCAGTTACTCCGCCAGTTACACGGGCACACCAACCAGTGGGCGCGCCAACGCGGTGGCGGGCGCTTCCCTCTATCCGGCGACCAAGAACCGGGCTGAGTGGTTCAATCCCGCGGCGTTTTCGGTTCCGGCCAACGGCACGTATGGTAATTCCGGATACGACGGCCTCTGGGGTCCCGGAATGCAAACCTGGGACATGAGCCTTTCGAAGAACATCAAAATCCACGAAAGGGTCAGTCTCCAAATCCGGATGGACGCATTCAATACCTTCAACCATCCGAACCTTGGCACTCCCAACGCGGCGATCACCAGTCCCGCGAATGTGGGAACGATCACTTCACAAAATGGAGAAAGCCGCACGGTGGAATTTGCCGGCAAGATTATCTTTTGACGTGCAGAAGATGACTCTCTCGAAACGGCCTCTGACCAAGCCCCGCCGGTCAACCTGCCGGCCGGCAACGTCAGAGGCCGTTTTTTTCGATTACCTCTGGGGGATTATGAGCAAGCTTTCTTTCCCAGCCAGATTGGGAATCATTCTCTTTTCCTTGGGTTTAGCCGCAGTTTCCACATTCGCCCAGCCCCGTCACCCCGACGTCGCCTCGCTGAGCAAGGATAGCCGCGAAATCTTCGACATTTCCATGAAGTGGGGCGATCAGTATTGGGATCCGGAAACCAAGTTTCTGGCGCTTCCAATGTCTTCGTATTCCGCCTCATCCTCTCTTGCAGGGCTTACAAGTCAATCGAATCCCACCGCTCCCGCGTCCGGCCGCCATTTCCTGGTCAGAGATTCAACCTGGTACGCCATGGGTCTGCTGCTTCGCGATCAATCGGGTGACCGTGACCGGGCCGCCCAGATTCTGCGCGCCGTTCTCCAGGAGCAATATCGTGAGCCCGGTAAGCCCTGGGACGGGACCTTCCGCCGTACGCCCGAGGAGCGCCCGGAGCTGGGTTCGAATGCCGTGATGTGGCGTGCTTACGATCCGAACTGGCGGGAGTTTATAGGAACAGCTTTTGTGGTCATCCTCAACGAGTATCCCGACCGCATCCCCCCGGACCTGCCGCCCGCCATGCTGGAGTCGATCAACTATGCGGTGGCAGGCGAAATCAAGCAGGGGCGCCTGCTGCCCACCTACACCAATATTGCGCTGATGTACGGTTTTCTCTGGCATTTCGCCGCCGTACGGGGCAACCGGCCGGATTGGGTGGCTCCCGCCATCGAGTGGCAGGAGACTGTCTACAAGCTTTTCAAGCAATATGATGCGTTCTTTGAATACAACTCACCCACCTACGCCGGAACCGATCTCGGTGCTCTGGCGCTGGAGCGTGAATACGGCTTTACCCCGCGCATGCGGGCGATCGGCAGTGAAATGGAGGCGGGTCTCTGGCGCGCCATCGCGGACCTCTATAATGCCAACCTGCGAAATGTCTCCGGGCCCTACGACCGCGCCTATGGCATGGATATGCAGAGCTACGTGAGCGTCGTGGGACTCTACCTGCGCACCGTCCTCGACGAGGATCAGGCCCCTTTGACGAAATTCGATCCTCCCGTGGATCATGTCGCCGACCTGTTCTTTGTTCCGCAGATTGTCATCCTTGACACCCAGATTCCGCCGGACGCGATGAAAAGTTTCCGCAGCTTCCAGGGTGAACACCAGGTGCGCAGGCAGATCACCGATCAGAGAATCGCCACCGCGTGGATTGGGAGGACGGTCATCTATGGTGGGGAGATTACCGGGAAAACCAAAGATGTGGGCGCCCGCAGTCAGTTCCACCCGGTGACCGTGCAATGGCAGATGCCCAGCGGCAAGATTGGCTGGATTATGCTCACGCATTGCCCGCCCATCGACGCCTCTGCGGACCAGAAACAAATCGTCATCTCGACAAGCGGGGATGTCGAGTTTCGCATCAGCGCGCCGGGACTCTCCCGCCGCAAAGTCAAAGTCCGCCGCTGGACCCTGCCTGGGCTTACGGTGAGCGTGGCAACGGATTCCAAGGGCTTCACGGTTCAACAGCAGGGAAAGTTCGTCGACCTCAAATATGCCGGCATCACGAAGATGATGCTCACCATCAAAAACGCAGCACCATAAACCAAGGGCCTGACAATTCTCCCCATCTTCGCCGAAAACCAGGGTTTCAGGGCGTAAAAATCATCAGCCCGCCCCCGCCAAAGCCGGGGAACATTCAGCCCAATCCGAATGGCGTCACCACCGAACTAGGGATGGCATGCAATCTTTTCCCCTTGACACTCTACAGGAGAATACGTAAATTCTCCTTGTCGAGTGTCTAGGGGAGGGAGTCTCTGCACCTCGATTCGTCGTTGTGAACGCCAAGGTAGGTGGTTATGAAATTGTTCCGTCGTCTGCGCCTTTGGTTCCGGAAAGATCAACTCGATCAGCAACTCTCCGATGAGCTGCGCTTCCATCTCGAGAGGCAGATTGAACAGAACCTCGCGGCGGGGATGAGCGCGCAAGAAGCTCGTTACGCCGCGCTGCGCAAATTTGGCGGCGTGGAGCAGTTCAAGGAAGAGTGCCGGGACGCCTGGGGCGTGCGCTTCATCGAAACTCTGCTTCAGGACATTCGCTTTGGCCTGCGCATGTTAGCGAAGAACCCCGGCTTCACGATGGTGGCGATTCTCACCCTGGCCATTGGGATCGGGGCCAACACGGCGATTTTCAGCCTGATTGATGCGGTGATGCTGCGGACGCTGCCGGTGCCGAGGCCCGAGGAGCTGCGGCTGGTACGCACGGTGAATCCGCGCAGGGGGGGCGAAGGCAACACAACCTTCACCAATCCGATCTGGGAGCAGATGCGCGACCGGCAGGACGTTTTTTCCGGTGTTTTCGCCTGGGGCGCTGATCGCTTCGACTTGGCGCAGGGCGGTGCCGTGCACTACGCAGATGGGATCTGGGTGAGCGGCGACTTTTTCAAAACTTTGGAACTTCGTCCCGCCGCCGGCCGCCTGATCACGACCTCCGACGACCAGCGCGGATGCGCCGGCGCGGCGGTACTGAGTTACGGCTTCTGGCAGGAGCATTACGGCGGAGCCCCGAGCGCCATCGGCAGCACCCTTTCGCTCAACACCCACTCGTTTGAAGTCGTCGGCGTCGCGCCTCCGGGCTTCTTCGGGATGGACGTGGGCAGCAAGTTCGACGTGGCCATTCCGATCTGTGCTGCCGCCCTATTCGACGGCAAAAAATCAAGGCTCGATCATCGTTCCTGGTGGTGGCTGAGGGTGGCAGGACGCCCCAAACCTGTGGTGAGCCTGAGCCAGTTGGCGGCCGGGTTGAGAGTGCTCTCCCCCCAGGTCTTCACCGCGTCTCTGCCGCAAAATTGGTCTCCCGACATGCAGAAAATCTTCCTGCAATTGGCATTGGTAACGACTCCGGCCGCCAACGGGATTTCCTCCCTGCGGCGGCAGTTTGACCGGCCTCTGCAATTGCTCATGGCCGTGGTGGGACTGGTGCTGCTGATCGCCTGCGCGAACATTGCCAGCCTGATGCTGGCGCGCGCGGCGACCCGGCAAAAGGACCTTGCTGTGCGGCAGGCTCTGGGGGCAGGACGATTCCGGCTGATTCGCCAGTTGCTCACCGAGTGCGTGCTGCTTTCCTCGGCCGGGGCGCTGGTGGGCATTCTCTTCGCGCGCTGGGGTACCGCCCTGCTGGTCCGCTACATCTCGACCGCCAAAAATGCGGTGTTCCTGGACCTCTCGCTCAACAGCCGCATCCTGGGATTCACTGTGGCGATTGCCGTTTTTACCAGCGTTTTATTCGGCCTGTTGCCGGCGCTGCGCGCCACCCGGGTGTCTTTGACCTGGGCGATGAAGGGCAGGCTGGCAATCGAGAGTGAACGTCGAGGACGCTTTCACAGCCGGCATTGGATCGTGGCCGCCCAAGTGGCGCTCTCCCTGGTTTTGCTGGTGGCTGCCGGCTTGTTTCTTCGAAGTTTTGCGAAACTTGCCACTCTCGACATCGGGTTTGACCGCAACAATGTTCTGATGGTACGCACCAGCCTCGATACTGCCAAGGTGCCGCCCGACCTGCAGCTTTCGACTTACGAAGCCATTGAGAGCCGGTTGAGCGCTCTGCCCGGGGTAGTCGCGGTCGGCCGGTCGGTGATGACGCCGGTCAGCGGAGCGGGGTGGAATGACGATATTCACACGGAGTGGTCGAAGGCGGTTACGGGCGATGACGCCAGCGCCTGGTTCAATTTCATTTCGCCAGGGTATTTCGGGACGCTACGCATGACTCTCCTGGCCGGGCGCAATTTCAACGGCAGGGACACACAGACTGCGCCCAAAGTGGCGATCGTTAACCAGACGCTCGCGCACCGTTTTTTCCCCAGTCTCGATCCGGTGGGCAAAACATTCCGGATCGAGGACGTCAGCGGGAAGCCAAGTTCGCCCATCGAGGTCGTGGGGGTCGTCAGGGATTCCAAGTACGAAACGCTCCGCGAGGAAGCTTCGCCCATCGCTTTTTTCCCGGCTACACAGGTCCCGAGACACTCTGAGGAGGAAACCTTCGAGCTGCGTACGGGCGTACGTCCGTCGGCCCTGGTCTCGGCGGTGCAGGCCGCGGTGGGAGAGGTGAATAAGCAGATTCCCCTGGAATTTCACACTCTGGCCGAGCAGGTGAACGATGCGATGGTTCAGGAGCGCATGCTCGCGCTGCTTTCCGGCTTCTTCGGCGCCCTGGCGCTGCTGCTGGCGATGATTGGTCTTTACGGTACGCTCAGCTATCTGGTGGCGCAGAGGCAGACCGAGTTCGGCATCCGCATGGCGCTGGGGGCGGAAGCGGGTTCGATTTCGCGGCTGGTGATGCGCAATGTCATTTCCGTGCTCGCCGTTGGGGTCGTCGCGGGCATTGGCATTTCGCTCGCGGCCACGCGAGTCCTTCGGGAATTGCTGTTCGGGCTGGGGCCACACGATGCCCTGACCATGATCGCGGCGGCCGCGGTGCTGTCGGTAGTCGCCCTGATCGCCGGGTACCTGCCCGCGCGGAGAGCGACCAAGGTGGATCCCATGGTGGCATTGAGGAACGAATGATTTACGATTTTCAATTGCCGATTGATGATTGCCCGGGAGACGACATGGGATTTGAGGAAGGGGGCACGACATTCGATTTTAGGTCAACTGTTCTAATGCAGCCTTGGCCGCTAGGAGCACGGAGGGTGATACCCAAAGAGAGGATTGTGCCAAGCGGTCCAACGCGGCTTCCGCCTCAGGTCGACTCAAGTGACGCTTGGCTGCTGCCCACAGCACAAGTCCTAGGGACCCGTGAACCTCCAATCCCCACGACTGAGCGAGAAGACGCGCAGCAGCGTCATCGGTCAGGAGCCAATGGGCTCTCAGTTGACGCGCCAGGGCAATGGCCTGGGCTTCCCCATAATGCAGCAAGCCCGCCTGTTGCCACAATCGTGCCTCAAGCGCTGGACCCGGATCAAGGTGGGTCACGTGCAACCAGGAGGGTCTGCGCACATGCCAAGCCGCTTCACGGCTTCGCATTTCCATATCAACGGCAATGGGAATATGGACATCGCCTGCCGGGAAGAGCAGGTCTAGAACACCGGCTTCCCCGAGGTGCAACAAGGGGCCGGTATCGCACACGATGGGCCTCATCGTTGGGCGTTCTGTTTTTCTCGCAGTGCCCATTCAATGTCTTCGCGCTGAAAACGATCTTGGAGTTCAGCGGCGCGGTGGCCGAGGAATTCCACCAGGGCAACACGAACCGCCTCGGCTTCGTCGTGGAACCATCCCGTCTCAACCAGTCGCGACAGTTCCTCGGCGATCTTTTCCGGCAAATCGACATTTATGGATTTCACAGTAATTCAATCCTTCGAAGTGTTTGCACGTACGTTTGGTCCTGCGGCGGGACCCGTTACGCCCAAGCTTTCTTCCTGGCACGCATGAGGGCAAGCCCTACGCGCTCGACTTCAGCCCAATCGCGGCCCTTCATTTCAGTGGCTTCTCCGCTGGCCTGGGCCTCTTCGATGAAAGCCTCCACGCGCTTCTCCCAATGCGCATCCACGGGAACGGGGCTCCCATCACCGTTCCTGAGGCCCAAAAGGAGTTCGGCAGCTTCCTCAAAGAACTTTTCGCGGCTGGCGAACTCCCCGCGCTCAATGGTCTCGTTGACCCGTTTCTCGAGGTCGGCGGGAAGTGCAAGGTTCATCATGCGGTTCTCCATGGGGTATTTTACGCCAAAGGCCGCCACTTTTCACCTTCAGATTTTAATCCCGCGCGACCAAGGTCGATCCCAGGGTGGCGCTGAGGAACGAGTAAGGCAGTGGTTAGTGGACAGTGGCTAGTGGCTAGAGAGCGATGATTATGGCAGGAGGTCGAAGGCGGAGATATGCTTCGGGCGAACGCGCCGGAAGTCGCGGCGGTCCGTCGTGACCAGAGCTTTGAGCTTCAACCGCTCCGCCACGGCCACCAGGGAGGCATCGACCAGGCCCAAAAAGTCATACTCGCCCAGCAATTGCGCGCACCGGGCGAGGTCGACTGGGGTGAGGTTTTCTATGGTGATTTCTCCGGCAGCCAGCGACTCGACAAACATTTTTTCAATGCGCGGGCCGAGACGGCTACGGATCAGATCGGCAGCTTCCGGGATCACGGTGGAAGGTGTCAGCAGCGTCTGACGCGCGCCCGCGAGAAAATTATGCATGCGCCGGTGCCAGGCGTCGTCGGCATCCGCCAGAGCGAACAGGGTGCCGGTGTCGACCAGAAGCGGCATCAGCCCCGCCCTCGCTGCCGGCGCTTGCTGGCGTGAGGGCCCAGGTCGTGCCAGAGGAGCTCCTCGTGACGCTCAGCGACATCTTTCCGCCCACTGTGGCCTTGACCGAGGAAGCGCAGGGCGAATGTTTGGCCGCGTTTCTGTTCGGTAACGTAGCGAGCAAGCGATTCGCGCACCAATGCGGACACGCGAACCCCCTTGCGACGCGCCAGGGCATGGAGTTCGTGGTCCACAGATTCTTCAACAAAAAGTGTGGTTCGTTTCATATGACGTATTCTAGCATACAATCGGTTAGGGGTCGGTAGGAGGATCATTGCCTTGGTTCAAACTCGCACCACACATCTTGGTCCATTACCGCGAGGGCAAAGGTAGATCGCTATGAAAATGTTTCGTCGCCTGCGCCTCCTGTTTCGGAAAGGGGAGCTCGACCAGCAGCTTTCCGATGAGATGGCGTTTCACCTCGAGAAGCAAATCGAGCAGAACCTCGCGGCGGGGATGAGCGCGGAGGAGGCCCGTTACGCCGCGCTGCGCAAATTCGGCGGCGTCGAGCAAGTGAAAGAAGAATGCCGCGACGCGTGGGGCGTGCGCCTCATCGAAAGCATCATTGAAGATCTCAGCTACGGTCTGCGTATGCTCCGCAGGAATCCAGGCGTGACGGCGGTGGCGGTCATCTCCCTTGCGCTGGGTATCGGCGCCAACACTGCGATGTTCAGTGTTACGAATGTCATGCTGCTCCAGGCGCTGCCGGTGCGGAGTCCGCAGGAACTCGTGGAGTTTATCAGGGTGGACCCGGTGGGAAACATGATGACCAACCTTCCCTATCCGGTGTACGACCATCTGCGCAAGAACACCTCCGTGCTTTCCGGCGCCTTTGCTTTTACCTCCGACACCCGCATCCTGCGTTCCGGCGCGGGGTCGGCGCCTTTGCTGGTTCATGAGGTGTCCGGCTCGTTTTTCCCCACGTTGGGAGTCAGGCCGCTCCTGGGGCGTGCAATCGATTTGTCTGACGACCGTCCGGATGCCGAACATCAGGTGGTGATGTTGGGCTACCCCTTCTGGAGCAGCCACTTCGGGCGCGACCCTTCGGTGGTGGGCGCCACCGTGCGCGTGAACGCCGCGCCTTGCCTCGTAATCGGAGTGATGCCTCCGGATTTTTTTGGTGTGGACCGGAGCCTCATCCCGGATGTGTGGGTTCCTCTCGCCTCCAATCCCAATCCTGATGAGGTGTGGGCGCTGGGGCGTCTCAGGCCCGGTGTATCCATCGCCCAAGCGCATGCACAACTCGATCCGCTATTCCACCAGGCGCTGGAGTCATTAAGGGACAGCATCAAGGATTGGCCGGAGCACGATCGAGACGCATTCCTGGGTGAGAAACTTCTGGTGAACCGCGCCACCACCGGCACCTCCGGTATGCGCTGGGAATACTGGGAATATTCCAACACGCTGAAGATTCTCATGGGGATGACCGGACTGATATTGCTCATTGCCTGTGTGAACGTGGCGAACCTCCTGATGGCCCGCTCCGCCGCGCGCTCGCGGGAGATGGGCATCCGCTTGGCCATCGGAGCGGGACGGCTGCGCATCTTTCGGCAGTTGCTGACTGAGAATCTTCTCGTGGCACTGCTCGGCGGGGTCGTGGGTCTGCTGGTGGCGGCTTGGGGACACCGGATTCTGGTGGCCTTTTTGATGGGCAGCACGCCAGGCGGGGCGCTCACCTTCCGGCTGGACGTGCGGGTGCTCGGTTTCAGCCTCGCCGTGTCGATCCTCACCGGGTTCCTTTCCGGTGTGTTGCCCGCGCTGCGCGCCGGGTCCAGGGACCTGACGGCGGCGATAAGGGACAGCCTCCAACTCCGCGGCGCGACACGCCTGCCCTTCGCCAGGAAGCTCCTCACGCTACAAGTGGCCTTATCGCTGACGCTGCTGATCGGCGCGGGGCTGTTTGTACGCAGTCTGAGGAACCTCGCCAACACGGATTTGGGCCTGACGCGCGAGAATCTGCTCATGATGACTGTAGACCCTTCGCCGAGCAAATCGATCCGCGACCCGAAAATATTCTGGAGGCAGCTAACCGAACGCCTTGCCAATCGGCCTGGGGTACTCTCCGTGAACCTCGGGGGGGACGCCGTCTTTGGCAACGGCGGTTGGAACACTGGCATTTGGGTTCAGCAGCCCGATGGAACGGAGCAGCATTTGCAAGTGCCGTTCAACGTGGCAGGCCCCGGCTTTTTTTATACCGCGGGGATTCCCCTCCTTACCGGCCGCGAATTTGGAGCGTTGGACCAAGCGAACTCTTCACCCGTCGCCGTGGTGAATCGGGCTTTTGCCCGGAAATTCTTTGGTGAGGATAACCCCGTGGGCAAGCGTTTCGGGACGGCGCGCACGGGTTCAAACATTCAAATCGAAATCGTGGGCATCATCGCGGACGCCAAATACCGCGATCTCCGCGAACAGCCGAGCCCCATGTTCTACCTGCCCCTTTTGCAGAACCTGGATGCGCGTCCGTACATCGTGCACGTGCGCATGGCAGGGCCCTCCGCGGCGATGGTCGCGGCCCTGCGGCGCGATATCCAGGCCATGGATCCGGATATTTCTGTTTACAACGTCCGAACCATCAACGAAGTCATCAACGGCTTGCTTCAGCACGATCGTATGTTTGCGGTTCTGGCGAGCGTGTTTGGAGTGCTGGCGCTGGTGCTGACCTCGATCGGGGTTTACGGCGTGGTGGCGTACCAGATTACCCGCCGCACCGGTGAAGTCGGTATTCGGCTGGCCCTCGGCGCGCAACGCCGGGACGTGCTCTGGATGTTCATGCGCGAGACTCTGGTGATGCTGGCGGCGGGCGCTGCCATCGGTGTGCCTGCGGCAGTGTCAGTTGCACATGTCTTAAGAAGTCTGCTGTTCGGCCTGGAACCCTTTGACCCGATGACGATAGTCTGGGCGACGGTGACTTTGGTGGGGGCAGGTGCGCTGGCCGGCTTCCTGCCCGCCCGCCGCGCCATGAAGGTTGAGCCGATGGTGGCACTGAGGTACGAGTGACGAGTGATGAGTGAGGGCACGTTATGGCGGTCCCTTACCGTGGCGGCGCTCGCTGAGCCCGGAATTGTAGCGTCGATCTCCGATCGACGACGGCGGTCGGAGACCGCCACTAGAAGCCTCCCCGAAGGGGAGGAATATCATTAGCCGTAGGTGAAACCTACGGACAGGAGCCATCCATCAAGAATGCCGGTCGACCCCGAAGGGGTCAAACTCGTTCGCAGCCAACCCGGCGTCAAGTCAAATTCAACCCCTTCAGGGTTGGTTCATTGTCGGGGCATATCCTCCGTGGGTTTCACCCACGGCTAATGACATTGGACCTCTTCGAGGTCCACAAAAGCCAAGGTAGGTACCATGAAGTCCTTTCGTCGTTTTCGCGCGCTGTTCCGAAAAGAGGAACTCGACCAGCAGCTTTCCGAGGAAATGGCATTTCATCTCGAAAAGCAGATCGAGCAGAATCTCGCGGCGGGGATGAGCGCGGAAGAAGCCCGTTACGCTGCGCTGCGGAGATTTGGCGGCGTCGAGTTCTTCCCTGGACTCACGCTTCGGAACCGGCGGGCAGGCGATGTCTTCGAGATTCGCGGCTTTTGCAAGGGAAGAGCCGCGGACCCCAAAGGCGGGGGTCCGCGCAACACCTGTGGCGATTTTCGAGTTTCGGTCCCGGCTACAGCGGATTGACGACGCGCAGGAATTTGAATTCATGGAAACCGATATCAGCCGTGCGAATCTCCATCACGCCGTGCTCCCTCATGAGCGCCGCGATATGAAGATCGTGCAACCGGTTGCCCGACATGCGCGGGTATTCCCTGGTGAGGTCGCGCACCACCTCGGAGTGATGGTCCGTTTCCACCAGGATTCCAAAGGAGGGCGACGATTGCAGGTTTTCGATAAAGCTCCAGGCATCGGCAAACGTCAGGCGATGGGGAAAAGCCGAGCGATGAGTCACCACGCGCAGGAACTCATAGATGATCGACCATGTGGCATACCAAGCCTCGCCGGAGGAACTCCATTGGGCGAGCAGGCTTTGCATCCGCTGGCGGCCAGGGAAGTCCTCGTTTGCTCCATAAATCAGAAGGTTGGTATCAACCACGAACATCCTCAGACCTTCCTTCTTTTTATGCCGTACAGCCGCTCGTCGCGGTCGGCGTCCAAAACGTCATACATCGCATCGCGATTAGTGAAATTGATCTTGGCTGGCCACCCCATCTTGAAGCTGGGCAGGGGGGGGAGGCGGACCGGTTTGGGCCGTCCGGACAGTCCCTTGCGCAACAGCTCGGCGGCCAACGCCGAAAGGGTTGTGCCCCGCTTGGCGGCCTGCCGCTTCAAATCGTGGAAGACCGGATCAGGAATTATCAAAGTTGTCTTCATATGGAAAACCATACCATAAATACGGAAATATGTCACCCGGCCAGCTTTGAAAAGAGTGGTAAGCGGTCGGGACAAAACCTGCGCGTCTGGACAATGAAAAGTGGCGGTTCGCGAACCGCCCATACCGCAAGCCGGAATTGTAGCGTCGATCTCCGATCGACGACGGCGGTCGGAGACCGCCGCTACAAGCCTCCCCGAAGGGGTCTGTGTGGCAAGCGTAGCACGGCCATCCTGGCCGTGACCGGCACGGGCAGGATGCCCGTGCTACGCCGTTCCGGCCCGTGGGTTTCATCCGTCAGTTGACGGACTAATGACATTGGACCTCTTCGAGGTCCACGAAAGCCAAGGTAGGTCGCTATGAAACTCCTTCGTCGTCTGCGCGCACTGTTTCGGAAAGAGGAACTTGACCAGCAACTCTCCGATGAGCTGAGGTTCCACCTCGAAAAGCAGATCGAGCAGAACCTGGCGGCGGGGATGAGCGCGGAGGAAGCTCGCTACGCCGCGCTGCGCAGATTCGGCGGCGTCGAGCAAGTTAAGGAAGAGTGTCGCGACGCCTGGGGCGTGCGCTTCATCGACACTTCGATTCAGGATATCCGTTTTGGCTTGCGCATGCTGGCCAAGAACCCCGTCTTTACGCTGGTTGCGGTGCTGACGCTCGCACTTGGCATCGGCGCGAACACGGCGATCTTCAGCTTTTTGGATCAGCTTTTGTTGCGGCCGTTGCCCTTTCCTGAATCCGATCGCTTGGTATCTCCCTATTACCGCCACACAGGAAGTTCTGATGTCTACCCCAGCATGTCATTTCCGGACTACATCTATTACCGCGACCATAGCACGACCCTCGCTGGGTTGGCGGCCTTCAGTGATGTTGAAGCGGCATTTCGTCTCAGTGATCAGCGGGTCCGAATCCCCGGCGAAATTGTAAGCGACAACTATTTCACCGTCTTGGGCGTGTCACCGTTCCTGGGGCGATGGTTCCTGCCTGACGAAGACGCCGCGCCGGGACGGAATCCGGTGGTGGTGCTCGGGTACGGGTTGTGGCAGCAAGGTTTTGGCTCGGACGCCGGGGTGGTTGGCCGGCGTGTGATCATCAATGGAGCGTCCTTCACCGTCGTGGGCATCGCACCACGGAATTTCGTTGGATGGCGCCTGGATCGCACTGCCAAGCCGGAGTTCTGGATTCCGATCATGATGTATCCCGTTACCATGGGTGAAATGGCAGGATTGGATCTGCAACATCTCGTAGGAGACCAGTGGTTGTCCGCGGTCGGCCGCCTGAAAGCCGGCGTCACCGTTGCGCAAGCCGAAGCGGACTTCTCGTACCTTACCGAGCAACTCAAACAAACGCTCTGGCGTGATGTGTGGAAGGCAACGGATGATCCTATGCGGTCGGTGGGCGGTCTCATACCGGCCAATGAAGCACGGATAGATCCCGCTTCCAGAAAGACGGTTCGCACATTTCTCAGCATGTTGATGGCTGTGGCGGGGCTTGTCCTGCTGATTGCGTGCTCGAACGTGGCGAGTCTGATGCTTTCCAGATCCTTCAAGCGGCAGAGCGAAATGGGAGTGCGTCTGGCGCTCGGCGCGGGCAGGGGACGCCTGTTCCGCCAGCTTCTCACCGAAAGTCTACTCATAACGTCCATGGGAGGTATTGCCGGGTTGATACTGGCCATGACTGCCGCGAAGTTCCTGGCGGCCTTCCACCAGCCGTTCCGTCTGCCGTTGCTGCTTGATCCCAACCTCGACTTTCGCGTCATGACATTCACGCTCATTCTGGCTTCTTTGATCGCGGTAGCGTTCGGCGTGATCCCCCTTCGCCAGGGCGCACGAGTTGACCTCGTCTCGATATTGAAAAGGGATTCCGGATCCCAAACGGCGCGATCGAAGTTCGGAATGCAGCAGTTTCTCATCACGGTTCAAGTAGCCCTTTCCGTGGTCCTGCTGATTGGAGCAATTCTCTTCGTGCGCACTTTGCGCAACGCCGAAGCCGCCGACGCGACCCAAGATCCGGGAAGCGTCCTCCTGCTCAATGTAAGCCTGGCCGAGCGCAAGTATGACGAGGCGCATGGGAGGCAGTTCTATTCGGAGTTGCTGGCGCGCGTACGTGCGCTCCCTGGGGTGCGCAGCACTGCTCTCGTTTATATAGTTCCCATGGGCGGCCGCCGCGGCGGGAATAACATCACGGCGCACCCGGGTGAGAACCCGGTCCAGGTGGATTTTAATGTTGTCTCGGAGGAATATTTCCAAACCGTGGGACTTCCGCTGGCGCGAGGCCGGGCCTTCAATGTGGGAGACCGCGAGGGTTCGCCCAACGTCGCCATCATCAACGAGCAGATGGCCCAGCGCTTTTGGCCGGGAGAAGATCCCTTGGGAAAACAGATTCGTTTGGAGTACCCAACCCGCATGGCCGAAATCATCGGCATTGTAAGGGATGGCAGTTTTCGCAATTACCGGGCGCCGATCTATCCCTGTTACTACGTGCCGTTCTCGCAGGAGTACGAGGGCGCCATGAGCTTGGAAGTGCGCGCGACCGGAGACCCCATGCGGCTGGTGGCGCCCGTTCGCCGCCAGATCCAGGCTTTCAATGAGGAGTTGGTCACCGGCGATGTGTGGACGCTCGAGTCGTTCCGGGACGCGGGACTTGGCCAGGAACGCTCCTCCGCGGCCCTCCTGACCAGCTTTGGAGTTCTCGCCGTGGCGCTTGCGGGCATTGGACTGTACGGCGTGCTCGCCTTCGCCGTCGCCCGGCGAACGCGCGAGATCGGCATCCGGATGGCGCTCGGAGCGAGTCGGAGCCATGTCCTGGGACTGGTGACGGGTCAAGGGATGGCCCTGACGCTGGGGGGCCTCGCCGCCGGATTGATCTGCGCCTCCGGTTTGACGCGCTTGGTGGCGAGCTCTTTGTACGGCGTTCAGCCCACGGATCCCATCACTTTTGGCGGCGCTGCGGTTTTCGTTGCCTTTGTGGCGCTGGTTGCCAGCTACATCCCCGCCCGAAGGGCAATGAAGGTCAATCCGATGGTGGCGCTGAGGTATGAATAAGGCAGTGGTTAGTGGATAGTGGTTAGTGGCTACTGACAAGAACAGGTGTCAGGTGCCAG